>JAFGDN010000053.1 GCA_016932095.1 Sedimentisphaerales bacterium | reverse complement strand
TTTTTGATAATGATGGTGAATTTGCATTTGGCAAAGTCGAAATCGGTGTTGAGAATGACTCCGCCAGGTGCTGTATATTTGCTTTTGAATCGCGAGTCGTTTTACAGCGTCAGATAGGCGAAGGTTCTTGCGGAGATATGGCCTGCCTATGGCGAGGTCTCGCTGAAAGCGGACGGCTGGACTATAATCATCGTCGGCCGCACAGCGGTTTGAATTATATGACGACTGCGGCGTTCGCGGCGACGTGTATTGCTTCTGCTTCGGTTTTTCGGGGCCTTCGCCTCAGCAATACACGATAAGAAACGTGGATAATCCTCTAATCGCATGTGGTACATAATTAGGGGTCAGGACAGAGGCCAGAAGGCAAAATTCAAGATGTTGAACGTCGAACGTTGAACGGCCAACAAAGAATGCAGAAGATAGAATGCAGAACAGAAGGGCCGTATTCGCTGCGCTGCGAAGGACGGGGAATTGGCAATGATGCAAAACAACGAGTATAATGTTCGTTAATGGCGGAACGAACGGGGCAAAAGTCGTTATTCAACAGTTCGGAACAGGCAAGGATTTCGGCGGCTGCGCCCCTTGCGGTAAAGATGAGGCCGAGGACCTTAGATGAGTTTGTGGGGCAGGGGCATTTTGTCGGAGAAGGGAAACTGCTGAGAAGGATGTTGGAGGCGGATGCGCTATCGAGCTTGATTTTTTACGGGCAGCCGGGGGTGGGAAAAACGTCGCTTGCAAACGTAATCGCAAATCAGACAAAGGCGGAGTTTCGATATTTGAGCGCGCCTGCGGCGTCAGTGAAAGACATTCGGGACGTGATAGCAGAAGCGAAAGACCGATTGGCGTCAACGGGCAGGCGGACGGCGCTGTTTATAGACGAAATTCACCGGTTTAACCGGGCGCAGCAGGACGTGCTTCTTGACGACGTGGAATCGGGGGTATTGCTTTTCATCGGGGCGACGACGGAGAACCCGTTTTTCGCGGTAAATTCGCCATTAATAAGCAGAAGCACGGTATTTTATTTTGAGCCGCTTACCGAGGACGATATTTTGCGGTTGTTGAAGCGGGCAGTGAGCGACAAGGAGCGGGGATTAGGTAAATACGATATCGAGGTCGAGGAAAAGGCGATGAAGTATCTGGCGCTCGTTTGCGATGGTGATGCGCGCAAGGCGCTGACTGCGCTCGAAGTGGGGGTTTTGTCGCAATCTAAAGAGGGAAAGGGGAAAATAAAATTCGATTTGCAGACGGCTAAGGATTCGATTCAGGGCAAGACCATCGATTACGACCAGACGGGCGATACGCATTATGATTTGGCAAGCGCGTTTCAAAAGAGTATGCGGGGAAGCGACCCTGACGCGACGGTCTATTGGCTGGCGAGAATGCTCGCAGGGGGCGAGGACGTCCGGTTTATCGCCAGACGCATAGCGGTTTGCGCGGCTGAGGACGTGGGTAACGCCGACCCTATGGCGACGGTCCTGGCGGCGGCGGCGGTTCAGATGAGCGAATTTGTGGGACTGCCCGAGGCGCAACTGGCTTTGGCGCAGGCGGCGCTTTACGTGGCGTGCGCGCCGAAATCGAACGCTTCGTCGGCGGCGATTTGGAAGGCGGTAAACGACGTGCAAAATCAGCCGACGGTTGCGGTGCCGAAACATTTGAAAGACAGCCATTACCGGGCGGCGAAAAAGATGGGTTTCGGGGCGGAATATAAGTATCCGCACGATTTTGAGGAGGGATTCGTGGCGCAGGAATATCTGCCGGGGTTGGCAAAAAAGAATTATTACAGGCCGAGCGGTCGCGGCTACGAAAAAAATATAAGGGCTTATTTACAAAAGCTCGAAATATTGATAAAAGAGAGTGAAGCCCACCAGACCAAAGGCGAAAAAGGGGTGTGACCCCTTTTCTTTTTCAGCGGGGCTGAGGGTGAATGAGGTATTGAATGGAAAAAGCGAAATTACGGCTGGAAATGCAGAAGTGCCTGGTAGGAATACCGGGTGAGCAGCGTAAAGAGAAGAGCCGAAAGGCGTGCAAAAAACTGATATTGACGCCGGAGTTTCAGAACGCATCGGCGATTATGATGTATCTTTCGCTGCCGCACGAGCTGGATACGTCGGAGGCGATACTATGCGCCTGGCAAATGGGCAAGGTCGTGGTAGTGCCTAAGGTGTCGTGGCAGCAAAGGCATATGATACCGGTGCAGATAAACTCTCTTGAGACGGGTTTTTCATCGGAGGTCGCGGGATTGCGTAACCCGATAATGGGAATGCCGGCGCCTTTTGAGGATATCGATTTGGTGGTTTCGCCGGGTCTGGCGTTTGACCGCAGGGGAAATCGCTTGGGCCGGGGCGGGTCGTTTTACGACAGGTTTTTCACGAACAAAGACCTTCACGCCCAGAAATGCGGGTTTGCGTTTTCAGAGCAGGTGTTAGAATCGGTGCCCGTGACCGACCACGACGTGCCGGTAAACTTTATAGTAACGGATGAAGAAGTGATATATTTTGAACCGGTTGGCGAATCGGGCGACAAGGCGGTTGGCAGAGGAAAGAAGCGGACCTGACGCTGAGAAAACGGAAGCAGCCGTGCCGGCTGCTGCTAAACGGCAAGGAAGGAGCATAAAAAAATGGCTGTTTACCCGGGAGGTTTCAATGATTTGCAGACGGCTCGTCGCCGGACAATTTTTTACATAGCGGGTGTAGGGGTTATTGCGGGGATTTTGGTTATCGGCGGATATATGTTATTGAAAGGGCGGGCAGAGCCGGCGCAGGAGCCCCCGCCAGCGGCGCCGACTGAAACGGTCGTAGCCGAGACAGGTGCACCGGTTCAGCCGCCTCCGGCGCCGCAAACGGCGACGAATGAGGCGTCTCCCGAAAGGAACGCTGCGCCTGCCGCCGTCGCGACTGTTATAGTCGCCCCGGCGACGGCAGAGCCGAACCAGGACGTATCAGGCCTGATAGCCCAGGCGATGGAACTGCTCAATACCGGGGCAATCGGCGCGGGCGGGCCTAAAATTATCGAGGCGAGGGACCGGCTAAACGAGATACTGCCGATGGCAAACGGCCGGGAGCGGGCGTTTATCAAGGAGCAAATGGCGCAGCTTTCCGAGAAGTGGCTTTTCAGCCGGCTTGTTTACCCGCAGGATGCCTTGTGCGCGGGCTATAAAGTCAATTCCGGCGATATGCTTTCGACAATCAGCAAACAGCATAACGTGCCATACGAGATTTTGATGCAGATAAACGGGATTGCCAGGCCGGAGCAGCTCCAGGCGGGCATTACGATAAAGGTGGTCAACGGGCCTTTTAACGCGAGGATATATCGTTCCACGTTTACGATGCATTTGTATTTACAGAATACCTACGTGAGGAGTTTTCAGGTCGGACTGGGCAAGCCGGGAATGGAGACGCCGACGGGTCGCTGGCGGGTTAAATCGGACGGCAAGCTGATACAGCCGATATGGACGGACCCGCAGACCAACAGGACGTATCACCCTGAAGACCCCGATTATCCGCTTGGTTCGCGGTGGATAGCCCTTGAGGGAATCGAGGGTGCAGCGGTGGGCCGGACGGGTTTTGCCATTCACGGCACAAAGGACCCGCAGCAGATAGGCGGGCCCGGGTCGCAGGGATGTATCCGGCTGCACAACGGCGACGCGATATTGGTGTATAACCTGCTTATGCCCGGCGTATCGTTAGTTGACGTGGTTGACTGATTTTTTACAGGTTACGTAAAACGTAGAACGGATTAAACGTAACCGATAGACGAAAGACGGAGTTTTGTGAGCCAGGGAACGGTTAAAAAACGCGGCTCGACAAGCTCGCCATTTCGAGCAAGGTCGAGGAATTGGGGGGTAAAGTTATACGCATTAGTCATATCCGTTTGTGCGCACGTTGCTGCGTTTTCAATTTTTGCGGCGGTAAAGCTGGCGCAATCGCCGGCCATACCGTCGCAGTCAACGGCGATTGTAAGTATCGGCCAGGCGTCAATTCTGGCTGAAAGGCCGGCCGTCACACCTAAACCAAAAGTAATCCCTGAACGTCAGGAACGAAAAATAATTGAAACAGTCCGGCAGGATTTTTCCGCGAATATACAACCTGTTTTTGAGCCGGCCAGGAAGGAGTTACAGCCGCCAAAACCAGTCGTGGAAGAGGATCCGGCTACGGAAAACCCGACGACTGTGGCCGAGGACTTCGACAAGCCCGGTCGGAGCGTGGAATTTTTCGACAGCAGGGCCGAGGGCAGGAGGATTTGTTACGTGGTGGATTGTTCGGGCAGTATGCAGGGTTTGTGGGGGCGGGTCAAGGCGGAGCTTTTAGAATCGATTGGGCGATTGCAGCCCGACCAGTATTTCAGCGTGATAGTTTTTGGCGGGGGCGGCATTTTGGAATCGGGCGGCGGTCTGCTTGTTCGTGCGACCGAACGGGCAAAGAAAGACGCATACAATCTTATTGAGGCGGTTTGGCCGAGGGGGACGACGAACGCGGCGGCAGCACTGGAGTATGCGATTAAAATCCGCGACCGCTCGGACGCCGGGTCATCGGTAATATATTTTCTGACTGACGGCTTCGAGCTGAACAGGCAGGATAACGCCCGTTTTGCTCATCAGGTCGCGACGATGCGAAACGGCTTTTCGCCTCAGACGCGGATACATACGATTGGCTTCTGGCCCGACGAGCAGGACAAAAAGCTGCTTGAGACGATAGCCAAAGAAAGCGGCGGGCATTTTACGCTCGTAGAACAGGCGGGAGGAGGGCAATGACTGTAAGCAGGGATAAAACAAACAAGGCCGGATATTTTTTGCGGGTATTGTTTTTGATAATCCTGCTGGCGTGTGTTGCGGCAGTGATATTTGTCGCGATGCGAGGGATGAGTAAATCAGAGCCGGCGCCAGGCCCGCCGGTTGGCGAGGTATCGCTTTCGCCGGGCAAGGCGCCGACGCTGTTCGAGCAGTTCGTTACAAGCGGGGGGTGGATTGTCTGGTTTATCCTGCTGCCGATGTCGTTTGCGATGGTTTATTTGTCGGGATTTTATGCGATGACGATTCGGAAATCGAACCTTGCGCCGGCGGGCATAGGCAACGAAATCGGGAGGATATTGCTTGCCGCGGGGCCAAAAGAGCTTGTCAATAACCTCGGCGAAAAGAACGACCTGGTCAGTATCGCGATAGCCGAGGCGTTCAAAAAAGGCAGGGACGACTGGTTTCGGCTGAGGGAGGCGTTTTTTGAGTCGATGCAGGAACAGGCATTACGGCTGTCGAGGCAGGTCGAGTGGATAAACCTCATAGGCAACGTCTCGCCAATGGTGGGGCTGTTCGGAACGGTCGTCGGAATGATAGAGCTGTTCGGCGCGATAGTAACAGCGGGTGGGCAGCCGCAGCCGATTCAGCTTGCGCACGGGATTTCAGTGGCTCTTGTGACGACTTTTTGGGGGCTGCTGATTGCAATACCGGCTCTTAGCGTTTACGGGATTTTCCGAAATCGAATCGAGGCGCTCGTCAACGAGGCGATTAGCGAAGGCGAGGACGCGCTACGAAAAATACGAAGCGGGCTTGAAAGCAGGCGTCGGCTTGAAACGGCAAAACCCAAACAGGAATCCTCCTCGGCGGATAAGATTATAGTTATAAATCCTAAGCAATCTGCGCCGGCGCAGCAGCAAAAACCTGTGAACTATGGCAAGTAAAATTCTCAACGGTATTTTTGAGCGTGAATCGTCGGTATCATTCAATATGACGGCGGTGATAGACATCGTCTTTTTGCTCATTGTGTTTTTCGCGCTGGTCTTCAAATTTATCGAGGCGGAGAATTTCCCCGTAGCCGTTCCCGCGGGCTGCGACTTTGCCCAAAGCGAGGCGGAAATACAGACGGCTCCGGCAACGGTAAGCGTTGTGAGAACAGACGGCGTCAAAAGCGATTTTGCGGTCGGGGCTGAAAAAATCGCCGGTTCTGATTATGGGGGGATTTGTGACAAGCTCGCCAAACTTATTGACTCGCGTCTCAAGAATTTACCCGCGGCGAACAGGGTCGTTACGCTGCGCATCGACAAGGACGTTGCGTATTCAGAGGCCCAGTATGCTCTGGCCGCAATCGCGAAAAGCAGCGCAACCGATATACGTCTGTCAGTTATAAAGACCAAAGAGGTTTCGAAGTAGTTTTACGCTGATTCCTTTTTGGCAACGGGTTGTTTTGCGGCGGAGAGGGGCGCAATGCCTTCGACAATGTCTTTTGTAATGACGTATTTTGCGGGCTTTGCTTCCTCGGGCAGTTGATACATCAAATCAATCATCAGCTCTTCGGCCTTGGAGCGCAAGGCGCGGGCGCCGGTGTCGTGCTTGAGGGCTTTTTGCGCAAGGGCGTGCAGGGCGTCGTCGGTAAATTCCAGCTCGGCGTTTTCCATCTCGAAGAATTTCTGGTACTGTTTGACGAGCGCGTTTTTGGGCTTTGTAAGGATATCGATAAGGGCTTTTTCATCGAGAGGCGACAGGGTCGTTATAACGGGCATTCGGCCGACGAACTCGGGTATCATTCCGAATTCGATGACGTCTTCGGGGATGACCTGTTCGAGGATTTTGGATAGTTCCGCCTTTTCGTCGGGCTGTTGAGACAATTCCGAGCCGAAGCCAATCATTTTTTTGCCGAGGCGTTTTTTGATGATATTTTCAATCCCGACGAACGTTCCGCCGCAGATAAACAGAATATGGGTGGTATCCATCTGGATATATGACTGTTCGGGGTGCTTTCGGCCTCCCTGTGGCGGTATGTTGGCGGTTGTGCCTTCGAGCATTTTCAGGAGGGCCTGCTGGACGCCTTCGCCTGAGACGTCGCGTGTAATTGAGATATTTTGATTGGTCTTGCCGATTTTGTCGATTTCGTCGACGTAAACGATGCCGCGCTGGGCGTTTTCGAGGTCGAAATCGGCGTTCTGCAATAATCTCAACAGGAAGTTTTCGACGTCCTCGCCGACGTAGCCGGCCTCTGTAACGGTGGTGGCGTCGCATATAGCAAAAGGCACGTCGAGCATTTGAGCGAGCGTTCTGGCCAGGAGGGTTTTTCCGGAGCCGGTGGGGCCGATGAGCAGGACGTTTGATTTGTCGATTTCGACGTCGCCTTCGCTTGTGTCGCTGTGAACGAGCCGTTTGTAGTGATTGTGGACGGCCACGGACAGCCGCTTCTTGGCGTGGTCTTGGGCGATGACGTACTGGTCGAGATATTCCTTGATTTCCCTCGGGCTGGGCAACTTTTTCTCTCCGATTTTGGTGCGAGTTGACTGCTTGCGGTTTTGCTTTGTTATGTTATAGCATAAATCAACGCAATCGGGGCATATATAGACCTTGCCCGGCCCCTCGATAAACGCCTCGTTTTGATGACTTGCCCTTCCGCAGAAGCTGCATACGGCCCTTGTCCTGTGATTGTCCGAATTTTTTGCCATTGGCAATTCCAAAAACAGATTCAGGTTTTGACGCTGTTATGATTATATATTGTAAATCGGCCGATTGTTCGTTGCAACTTAATTGGTATTATCCTGAAGCTGCCCTTTCAGTGGATTCGATAAGTTCGCCGCCAGCCGGTTGAGTTTTTCGGCCCAGGGGGCGGGAATATCGGAATAAGTATGTTGAAGGACTTCTATAGTATGGATTATTCCGGCTTTGTTCGGGGCCGGCATTTTTGACAGACATTCAAGCTCGTAGAATTTCGCCTGCCACCAGCCATAGCTTTTTTTATTGTTTCCGGCTGTTTCATTTCGACGAAGCTCTGCTGCATCGGCCCATAATTTAGCTGCCTGATTGTAATTGCCTTCAGCCATCGTATGACGGGCCATCACTCGCAGCCGGGTTGTATCATTTTCATTATTTGTCGGGAAAGGTTTCTGATACCTTTTTCCCTGAAGGATTGTAAATTCTGCGAGAATGAGGTTTGCTTGCCGGATGTTGAGACACTTATCGGCGAAATCAGCCAGTGCTGCACAATCGAGAAGCATTTGATTGAAATCGCGTGCGTCTTGCTGCCATAATTCGATTTTGTCCAGGATTTCAGATAATAACGAGAAGATCTGTGGAGCGGTCGAGCAATCGTTGTCATCAATGGCTTTTCTCATAAAATTTATCGATTCTTCCAGCCGGCCAAGCTGATGAAGCGCCATCGCCCTGTAAAGCTCATAAGGCAAGCCCTGCGTGGGCAGAGCGGCGTCGAGAATTTCAAGGACTTTTTGGGCCGAATCGCTGCTTTTACACTGGAGCAGCGTCCGGCAATATAGGTCCATCGCCTCGAAGCGAAGCTGGATTTCGCGTTCTTCGGGGCGTTTGCAGCCGAGTATGAAATCACGTAAACCGGCAAGTGATTCATTCGGGTCGCGGCCTTTATAAAGGTCTATTTTGAGTAATTCGAGCGTCGCGGCATCGCCCCAGAATGATTGCGACCGTCTTGCGAGGCGTTCGAACGCCTTTGCGGCCTCATCTGTCCTGTTGCAATTTTTCAGCAGGTCGCCATAAAGGTATTGCGACTGCTCATCTGTCTTTTCAGATGCGATTCGGGAATAATTTTCAAATGCGATTATTGCCGGCTGACAGGCGTTCTGGTCCGCCTGAAATTCCTGATACGCTATTTCAAAAGCGCGTCGTGCGATTTCTTCAGGAGTGCTATTCAGAAAAGTAGTGTACAACAGCGACGATTGGAGATTACTTGCCTTAATCAGCATTTCTACGGCCTTTTTGGGATTGGTCTGCTCGCACAGTGAAGCTGAGACGTAAAGAATAACCGGATTCTGGAATTTTTGAATTTCAGAGAGTTTCATTATAAGGTCGGCGTATTGCTGCGGACCCTCACCACGGCGATACTGTGAACCGGCCTGCATGGAGGCCGTCACGGCAAGCTCGACATCGAAAGAGCTGAACGAAGCGAAATTTACATCGCCGGCCTTGAACTGCGAGGATAATTCCCTGAGAAGCAATTTACCCATTTCAATAGCGGCCTGAGGATTTCTTGACGGTAATTTTTGAAAGTCGTCCGGGGAATATCGGCGTTGAAGAATCGCCAGCATCAGCAGCATTTCTTTGTCGTTACTGCATTCACTTTTAGAAAGCTGTTCTTCGAGGGCATTCAGCTCGTTTGGTCCTGAGAGGCCGAAACACCTGATTTTTTCCATCGATGCCTTAACGGCAGCACAACTGCTTCGGACGGCAAAAGGGGGACATTCTGCTTTTTCTCCGCCGGCAATCGAGGAGTAAAAATCAATTTCAAGTTTGCTTGATTTTGTTTTTTGGAGTTCTGCGGTGAGCCGGCGCCAAAGGCCGGTCTGGCCGAATCGCGTTTCCCAGTCGTCGCCCTGATAATCCTCGATTTGCTTTTTGAGATTATTCTGGTCGTTTGCAATTTGTTCGAGGTCGGCGGACGCTTGTATAGCCAGCTTGCTGAGATTTGCCTTGTCATCGGGGTCGGTAAAACCCTCGGCGTATTCGTATCGCATACGAATTTCAAAGCTATTTTCGAAGAAATCGTCTGAGATTTGTTTAGCCCGCCGGGAAAGCCGATTCACATCGTCAAAATCAGGCAATGAGACAGCCAACAATCGAGAGGAACAGATAAGCAACAACGTTGCAACAAAAACGAGCAGGCATTTATTAAGGAATGACATCAGGCGATACCTCCGTCATCCGGAAGGTAATATCTGTAAGACCCATACCGACGAGGACGTTGTAGATTTTGGCGAGATTTTCCCATTTGACGTCCGCGGCGCAGGCGATTTCGACGGGGTCACAGGCGTATCGCTTCTGTTCGAGCAGGCACTGTCTTATTTTTCCCATCATCGAAGCCAAACCCTGTTCGGTGTTCGTTGAAGCAATATCAACGACGTATAATGAGCCGATTTGAACGCGGCAATCAGCGTTATTCTGCGAAATTTGAATCAGCAGCGGCTCGGGTTTGCCGACGGTTTGAACGCTGACGCCTGCCGTCGATAATTGCATCGGGAGAAAATCTTCTCTGGGTCTCCACTTCGCTGCCACGAGGAAGAAAAGCAGAAGCAGAAATATTACGTCAATCATCGGCGCCATTCGCAGGCCGATGACTGTTCGTCGTTTGAAAATTTCCCTCGGATTATTGACTTGCGAGAATATGCCCAATTGCACAACCTGCCTGTCAGCGTAGATTATTTATCCGCTTGTTTTCTTTACAAATTCCGCCCCCTGCTGAAGGGCTTTTTTATTCAGCGGTATTGTTACGTGGTATCTTTCTGCAAGCACGTCGGCCAGGCAGTTAGCGGCCGATTCGGGCCCGAAAATTCCGCTTTTTTGCAGATACGCCCCCAGCGCGACCATATTGGCGACCTTCGTGCTGCCAAGCTCGTGAGCGATTTTATCGGCGGGCAATGCGATGACTTCGATTGAAACATTTGTTTTCGGCGCCTGGTCAACGAGAGAGCTGTTGAAAATGAGCAGCCCGCCTGTTTTCAGTTTTGGGGCGAATTTAGCGACCGACGCCTTGTTCATCGCGATTACGGTGTCCGGCGAATCGATGACCGGCGATGAAATCGCCTCTTGTGCAATAACGAGCATACAGTTGGCCGTGCCGCCGCGAACCTCGGCGCCGTATGAGGGCATATAAGTAACTTCCCTGCCTGATTTCATCGCCGCCTGCGCAAGCAACTTGCCGGCGAGGATTATCCCCTGCCCGCCGAAGCCGGCGATTACGACCTGCTGATATGAGCCGTTTGTTTTCATAGCTCAGCCCTTCAATTTGCCTAAGGGGAATACTTTGGTCATTTCGTTTTGAATCCAGAGCATCGCGTCGGGTGGCGACAATCGCCAGTATGTCGGGCATGGCGAAAGCAATTCGACAAGCGAAAGGCCCTTGGCGTTGTTCATTTGCAGCTCGAACGCGTGTTTGAGGGCGGCCTTGGCCTTGCGGATATGGGCAGGGCTGCACAGGCCGCAACGCTCGATATAAATCGCCCCCGGCAATATGTTCAAAAGCTCGCAGACCTGCAGCGGATAACCCTGTCCGTCGGCCTGCCTTCCCTGTTGTGTTGTCGCGGTGATTTGGCCAAGCATAGTCGTCGGGGCCATTTGCCCGCCGGTCATTCCGAAAACGGCGTTATTTATGAAAACGACCGTAAGTTGCTCGGCCCTGTGTGCCGCGTGTATTATTTCGGCTGTTCCGATGGCCGCCAAATCGCCATCGCCTTGGTATGAGAACACGATTTTATCAGGGTTGGTCCTTTTCATACCAGTCGCGACGGCAGGCGCCCTTCCGTGCGCGACCTCAATCATATCCACGTCTATGTAATCATAGGCCAGAACCGCGCAGCCGACGGGGGCGATGCCAATGGTCTTTCCGCTGACGCCTAACTCGTCGATAACCTCGGTAATCAGCCGATGGGCGATACCGTGGCCGCAGCCGGGGCAATAATGCGTCGGGCAATCTTTAAGCGTCTTCGGCCTTGTGAAAACCTTCTGCATTATTTTTCCCTCTTCGGTTTAATCGTCAGTTCCCGGATTTGTCCGAATACCTGCTCTACGGTTGGGATACCGCCGCCGGGTCTTCCCCAGAATACCACAGGCGTCTTGCCCGCGACTGCCAGGCGGACATCTTCGACCATTTGACCGCAGCTCATCTCGACGACGAGAAATATTCGCGGCTCGTCAGCGGCCCTGCTGATTTGCTCCGTCGGGAAAGGCCATAGCGTAATCGGCCTTATCAACCCCGCCTTGATTCCCTCTTTTCTCGCCTTATCTACCGCCCCGCGGACGATTCTGGCGGCGATGCCGTATGCGACTATAACGATATCCGCATCGTCAACTTTGTATTGCTCGCAGAGGGTTTCATTTTTCTCAATTTGCCGGTACCTGGCCTGAAGGTCGTAGTTATGTCGTTCGATTGCCCCATCAGCCAGCCAAAGCGAGCGGACGATATTTTGTTTTCGACCCTCAGCTCCCGTTAACGCCCAGTCCTTTTTAGGCAGTCCTGGGTCTTGTGTCTTGCGTCTTGCGTCTTTCGGAATTACTACCGGCTCCATCATTTGACCCAAAATGCCGTCAGCCAATATCATAACGGGTATTCGATACAGGTCCGCCAAATCGAAGGCAAGCGGCATAATATCCACCCACTCCTGGACTCCCGAAGGGCCAAAGACGATACAGTGATAATCGCCGTGGCCGCCCCCCTTCACGGCCTGAAAATAATCCCCCTGCGAGGGGGCTATATTACCTAAGCCGGGGCCTCCCCGCATAACGTTTACGATAACACAGGGTAGTTCCGCCCCCGCCAAATAGCTTATACCTTCCTGCATCAAGCTGATGCCGGGGCTTGAAGAGCTTGTCATTGTGCGTTTGCCCGTGGCTGAGGCGCCGAAGACCATATTTACGGCTGCAAGCTCGCTTTCCGACTGCACAAAGACCCTGCCTTCTTCAGCCATCCTTTTTGACATATATGCGGTAACTTCATTTTGAGGCGTAATGGGATACCCGAAATAAGCGTCAAGGCCTGCCTGTATGGCCGACTCAGCCATTGCCTCATTCCCGCACATTAGAACTTTGCCGCTCACTTCGACTCCCTGATTAAGTTATTTATTTTGTTTTTTTTAGCGGGCCCGATGGGCTTGATGTTACTTGCGCCGCTGTCGCGATAGACCTCGATAGCGCAATCGGGGCAGACGATAGCGCAGTTGGCGCAGCCGGTGCAGTTGGGGCCGGTGGCCTCGGCGGGAAAATAACCCTTGCTGTTTGGTTTTTCAGAAATGGTGATTACGTTATGCGGGCATACCGTAACACAAAGGGTGCAACCCTTGCAGCGCTCAGCGTCGATTATAATTTTACCGGCCATTTGTTTATCCGTTGTGTGTTTGAAAAGCTATTATACCGACGCAGACGGTATTCTGTAAAGAACAAAGAATCGGTTTTGAGCGTTTTAAGCCGTTTAAAAATTGGGCTTCAGGAACAGGTAATAGAGTCGGCCTTCCTGGTATGTCTGGCCGGCGAGTTTGCCCGCCTCGTCGCCGATTCCGAGGTAAATATCGCATCTGCCCGCAGCGCGGATTGCGCCGCCTGTGTCCTGGTCGAGGGCGAACCCGGAGAACGGGTCAATATACGTCGTAGTTCCTATCCGCCTCGGCAGTTTGGTCGCGAAAAACACCGGTGCGGCGCGCGGGAATATCGACTTATCTGTAGCAACGCTTCTGTAGGGCGTAACCGGCTCATTCAAGCTGCCGCGGGGTTTTTCGTTCGGCGGCGTTTTCCTGAAAAATACGAACCGCGGATTGAGCTGCGTATAATGCTTAACCAATGAGGCATTGGCCCTGAAAAAGGCAATCATAGAATCCAGATTTACACGCTCGGATGGGATTTTGCCTTCGCTTACGAGAATCTTATTGATGGCGACGTATTCGCGGCCGTTGTTGGCGGCATAGCTGTAGGTGACGAGCCGGCCATCGGACATACGGATAATGACAGAGCCCTGGACGTGGGTGACATAGACCTTGAACGGGTCGTCGAGCCAGACGATTTCAGAGCCGGCCTGCATATTTGTGTTTTCGATTTCGGCGCGGGCTGGGTAGGGCGAAATGGAGCCGTCAGGTGCCTGTCTGCCGAGAATCCGGCCGTTTTCGTCTTTGACTAAGTCGTCGGGCTGTCGGTAAAGAGGATACTTGAATTGTTCGGTTTCAACGGGTGAGCCGTCGAATATAGGCGTGTAATAGCCGGTAAAGAGGACCGTGCCGGCGTTGTCGCAGCCGACGGATTCATATACGTCGAAGCGCTGACGGATGGCGTCGTTAAGCTGTCTGCCGGTTAAGCCGGAAGCGAGCAGGTCTTTGAAAGCCGTCAGCGAGCGCACAATGTCCTGGTGAGTGATGTCGCCGTAAGGATAGAATCTTTGGCTGGACGGCTTTTTGAGATAGTTTAACGAATTATCGATGGCGGCGGACAGGTTTGCAGGGTTATGGCAGGCGTCGGTGAAATCAGGGATGTCGGCCGGGTTGGTTATTTTTCGCAGCGCCAACTGACCAGGGGGAAGCGCCTTGTCATATTCCGGCGGGCCTAAGGCGCGCCGAGCCGGTTTTTGGCAGCCAAAAGCGGTAAAGAAAATTGTCACCGAAGCAATTGCAAGCGGGAACCTGTTTTTCATAATTCTCCTTTCCACTATGCAAAGGCAGATAAGCTTTTCATCAGAAAAGGGAACGTCTTATAAATATTCAATCGGAGATACGAGAATGAAATCTTTAATGACTGGGGCGCAAAAAAAAGGAGCATCACTGGGGTCTCCGGACACCCACACCCAAAATGCCCTAAGAGAGCCGCGCAGGTGATACTCCTTATTTCAAAGTTAACCGTTTCTGATTGCCAAAACAATCAGCGTATTCCTGATTTTAAGCGTCGAAATTCCTTATTTTTCTGAAGCCCTTTTTAGCAGTTGAAGGGGCTTTTTGTTTCCTAAAACAATTATAACATCACTCCCGCAGATACACAAGCATTTTCCTTAAATTTTTGAATTTGCATCCTGGTATTACGTTAAGCGGCGAAGGATTCTGTTTGCGGCTGAGGAGGCCTTGCGGCCTGTCGATAAAGGGCCAGCGTTGAAGATACCATTACGCTGACGAGGTAATTACTGCGAAGATGGTCCTGCGCATCGGCGGCGACTTGCCGCGAGAGTTCCCGGGAATCGAACAGCCGGCGAAGGCAGTTATAAATGCTGAGCTGGTCGTCCGGATTGAATGTCATCGCTGTTTTGTTTTCCATTATGGGGTCATCCACGCCGCCCTTACAGGCGGCGACGGCTGAGCCGGCGGACATAGCCGACAAAAGCAGGGAATTGAAACTTTGTGACGGGCGGGGAACGATAAAGATGTCGGCGGCGGACATCGCTGATTCGAATCCCGGCAGGCGAGGAACGAGGGTAACGATACGCAGCAAACCCGTTGCCCGCAGTTTTTTACGGAGCTGTTTTTCATCTCGACCCGCGCCAACGAGGGCAACCATAAACTCGTAGTTTTCAATCGCGAGTCGATGAAACGACTTGAAGAGATTATCAATCTCGCTGTGGTCATCGGGAGGATACGCAACGACGATGCCGGGCAGTCGGTCGGTGTGTGAGAAACAGGCGGTCGCGTTCGCGACGAATGTTCCGATATTGATTTGCCTGATACGGTCGCTTAATTTCGGATGCGCAACCGCCAGGTGTTCGGCTATGGTTCTGGCGGGTGCGATAACAGCGGCGCAGCGTGCGGTCGAAATTGGAATATATTGGAAACGGGGTATGATGGAATTAATGTTGAGAATGTAATTGAGGTCGAGCCGCCGGGCCAGCCATCTTACCAGCGCCGCGTTTGTCTCGCAGAGGCAGTGGAGCAAATCAGGTCTGAAGCCGGCAAGACGATTCAGGAGAAGATTTCGATTATGACGTTCCAAAAACGGGATGTCGATTGCCGGATGACGCACGACCTCAACGGCCGGTGGAACGATAGAATCAACGTCGAGGCCCGGCGGACAAACCAGCAAAGCCGGGACTGACTCGTCGGCCAGTCCCGCAAGAAGATGTTTGAGATAGAGTGAGTAATTCGTAACGATTCGCCGCGTCGCAATAAGAGCGACCTTCGGCTGCTTCGGCGCCTTCGCCTCTGATTCGGTTGTCATCTGCTTGTCTGCCATTGGTTCCCGGCTTTCGGTGCTAAGTAATTATAGCCGATAATTTTAATCTTTCCTGCTTTTAATTTTATTTTTACTGCCCGCATCGGCGTTTACCTCGGCGTAGTTCTTCAACGTAGCCGGGTAGCGTAGCGAAGACGTGCGTAATCCGCGATTAACAATAATTCTCTATGGTCTCCGCGGCGATTAATCCATAAACCAGGCCTGCTTCAATCTTGACTTGTCGGCCGGCCAAACTTAAACTGCTTTCTTTGAGCACTGACGACCAATAACTAACGACTATCAATATAACGTTTAACCGAGAAACGAAATGATTTATCACCTCTTGTGGTTTTTGCGCGACTCCTTCACTCACCGCCTCGGCTTCTACGCCTATCAGGAGGTCATGTTTCGCGATATTGCCGCCCTTCTTACCTCCCTGGCCATCGCCCTGTTTCTGGGTCCCAAAATTATCCGCTGGCTTATGACCAAAAAAATCGGCGACCGTCCGGAATTTCACCACGCCACCCTCAACGAGCTAACCAAACAAAAAGCCAACACCCCCACTATGGGAGGCCTCATTATCATTGCCGCCGTCCTCGCTTCAACCCTTCTGTGGGCTAAGCTCAATAACCCCTTCGTTCAGAAAGCCGTCATCCTGGTCCTCTGGTTCGGCTCGCTGGGCGCCGCTGACGACTGGCTAAAACTCACCGCCCAGAGCCGCCATCGCAGCCGCGACGGCCTCAAACCCTGGGAAAAGCTCCTTTTCCAGTTCGGCGGCGCGGTCCTTATCGCATCCTTTCTTTTCGTCGATTTCACCAATATCGAGGACGGCCAGAAATTCTGGCTCCCTTTCTACAAACACGGTATCCCACTGGCCAAGTGGGTATTCATCATCATCGCCATTCTCTACCTTTCCGCAACGAGTAATGCTGTTAATCTGACAGATGGAATGGACGGATTGGCGGCGGGGTGCACGGGGATTGCGTCGCTGGTGCTGGCGATACTGTGCTATGTGGCGTCGGAAACGATGAGCAGAACCTCGGCGGTAACCTGGGCAAGCTATCTGCTTTTGCCGGCTATCCCGCAGGCGGGGGAACTGTCTATATTCTTCGCGGCTGTTGTGGGGGCGGTGCTCGGATTTTTATGGTATAACTGCCATCCGGCACAGGTGTTTATGGGGGATATCGGGTCATTACCCCTTGGGGCGGCTATGGGGTATGGGGCGCTGGTTACCAGAAACGAGATTCTCCTGCTTATCATAGAGGGGGTGTTCATAATCGAACTGTTCAGCGTGATTATCCAGGTCGGCTACTTCAAGTATTCAGGGGGTAAACGGGTCTTTCGCTGTGCGCCATTACACCACCATTTCCATCTGGCGGGGTGGTCTGAGCCGCAGGTAGTGGTTCGTTTCTGGCTGCTGGCGGCGGCATTCGCGGCGATTGCACTTGTGACGCTGAAAATCCGGTAAAAACAGTCAATCCGACTTCGCTAATGCTACGGGGGATTAAACATCACTCATCCCTGCCGCGGGTCAGAATCCTGTTTTTGTCTTAATGGGGTGGTTTGCTGACCAGCGAAACGTCTCAAAGTTTTTCTCGTTTCCGGTTATTACAATATTGCTTGTTAAGCTGAAATCGGGATTCAGCCAGCCGGTTACGTATAAGTCGCCGGACTGGATATAGTATTTATTCTTGAGGTCGCTTTTGTGCATTACGACCTTTCCCTTCGCCAGAAAATATAATTTCGTGGGGTCCTGGCCATTGGTGTCCTCGTATATTTTAGCAGGATAAAGCTTCCCGCTGAAGGGCGCCCCCTGGACTTCGCAGTTAAACTTTTTTTCGTCATAATAGTTTCCCGACCACATACCCGAAACATCTCCATCCGGCATAATCATCAATTCTACTTCACCTCGCGGGTCTTGTGTTCCCAGCAAGCTCAGGTTTGCTTCATATCGGAGCGGCTGGGTGATTTTGGCCTGTTTTTCAGTCGGCTCGGGGACGGGTTTCTGGGATTTTTCACGCAGCCGACATTCCTTCCAGGGCGGCAGATTCTGAGCCGTGTCGGGGTCGGGGGTGTGGAATTTGAGCCACTTCTGTACGCCGAAAACTATGGCCACAAGAATGATAATGGCAATCAGGGCGATTCCGGCGGAACCATTTCTGTTTTTACAATTCCGTATGACTTTTACGCGTTTCATTTTTTTACTCCCTCAAAAAGTTCAATCAGTTTTTCTTAACAGGGGCATTTTAAGCGTGTCCAGATGATTCATCAAACATATTTTTTCCATTAAGACACTTTGTACTTATTGATTACAATCCCGCCAACGACATTTGAGTAGGGGGCGGATGAGGATGGAGGACCGCCTACCGTAAGAGATACTGCGCATGCGAAGAAAAAGGTAAAGCATGCATTGTGTGGGCAATCATCGCTGCGCATGGTGGCCAAAATAGGTCGCAAAGCGGTAATAGTGCGAATGACCCTGCCATAAACAGAGGGACTAAATGTTATCAGGAGAGGAGATTTTTCAGTTTTTCGACGATGGTTTCAAGCTTGTTAATACGAGAGCCCTTGACTAGTATTATATCGGAATCCTGAATAAGATTGTGCAGGTTATCGCATAAGTTGTTCGGGGCGGCGAAACTATGAGTTAATATGGAGGGTTTGGCCTGCTTGGCGGCTAAGGCGGCGAGCTCGGAGAGAGGGCCGAGGGTGATTAAGACGTTGACTCCTGCATCGGCGATTTGCCGGCCGAGGTCGATGTGGAGGGTCTGTTCGGAATCACCCAGCTCGGCCATATCGCCGCAAACGAAAACCGAGCGGCGGTTCTGGGCGACGGCGAGGCGGGAGAGGATTTCGATTGCGTTTCTCATAGAGGCGGGATTGGCATTGTAGCAATCGTTTATGACGGTCAATGAGCCGATTTGGAGGATTTCAGTTCGCATCGAGACGGGATTTATGGTTTTGACAGCGGCGGCGAAGTCGTCGGGTGAGACGCCGAGGGTTGAGCAGATTGCCCAGGCGGCAAGCGTATTTTCGAGGGCTCCGCGGCCGGGGATGGGCAGGGTGATATTGGTGAGGTCGATAGTAAAGGCGACGGCTAAGGGGCCGAGGATGAAATTTCGGGCGGGAAAGTCGGCTAATGGGGATAAGGAAAATGTTTTGAAAGAAAGGTTCAGTTGACCAGCGGCGGCGAAAAGCGGAGGGCTGTCGGCGTTGATTATAAGTGTGCCATTGGAGGAAAGGCATTTGGCAATGGCAAGTTTTTCCTGTGCGATTTTTTCGACGCAGCTGAAACCAGCGAGGTGGGCGGGATGAACGTTGGTAATTAGGGCGATATCGGGGGCGGCGATTTTAGAGAGATATTCGATTTCGCCGGGGTGACTGGTCGCCAGCTCGAGGACGAGGATTTGAGTGTCGGGCGGGGCGGCGAGGATTGAGAGGGGTAGGCCAATGAAGTTATTGAAGTTTTTCAGCGACTGGAAGGTTTTGAATTTTTTTGAAAGGACGTGGCGGGTGATTTGTCTTGTGGTGGTTTTGCCGACTGAGCCGGTGATAGCGACGACCTTGAAGGAACAATCCCTGCGATACCAGACGGCGAGGCAGCCAAGCGATTCGACAGTGTCTTTGACGCGAAGGATTGATTTATCGGGGAATTTGTCGGCTGGAACGTCTTTACTTACGACGGCGCAGGATGCGCCTTTTGCGAAGGCGTCAGCGAGGAAGTTATGGCCGTCGAAGTTCGGGCCGGCGATGGCGAAGAAGCAGTCGCTTTTTCTTACGGTGCGGGAATCGATGGATACGCCCCTGACTCGATGCTCGGCGCTCGATGCTCGCGGCTCGCAGCCGGTGTTTAGTATTTTGGCTAGGTCTGTCGGGGAAATTTCCTTCATAAATCACATTTTTAACGCACAGCATAAGTGTTGAGGGATTGAGAATCAAGAGTGGAGGAGATTTTAAGTCAAGATGGCTGCCGGGCGGGAATTTAGTTGACTTTGCGGCTAAAGAACATATACTGGAAATTGTCTTTGCGAGGGAGGAAACCGTTAAGGATAAGGATAATGGACCACGGAAAGACAGGCGTTTATAAAGGAGAGGCACATTGATAATACCGTGGAGAGTTGACGTCCCGCAGGAACGGCTGCCTTTCGTAAACTGGCTGATAATCGCCGGAGCAATCGCGGCCTTTGCCGGCCAGACATTCAGCGTAGCCGTTCGCAGCTTACAGCTCGGGGACAAAATCAGCGAATACGCGGACCGCCCGGTGGAAGACGTGGTCAAGGATTTCAAGGTTCCCGAGAAACGGCTCAAAGAAATAGAAGGGGAGGCGGAAAAGACCGTCAAGAGGTTCGAGTACACATTGCCGCAGGGAATAAAGGCCGGCGAGTCCAGAGACGCCATCGTCAAACGTTTAATTCTCGAAGAATTTTTTGTCTGGGGAAAAGTCAAGTCATTCGTTTTACACGGCTGGAGCATAAAAGGATTATTCGGGCACGCCTGGCTGCACGGGGGGATTATTCACCTTCTGGGCAATCTGCTTTTTTTGTGGATATTCGGCAATGCCGTGTGCGCCAAGATAGGCAATGTTCTTTTTTTACCGGTCTATGTGCTGCTGGGCCTTATTGCCGGAGTCGCACATCTCGTATTTACCGGTGGCGACGCAATCGGGGCAAGCGGGGCGATAAACGGCATCGTTGGAATGTTCCTGGTATTCTTTCCGCAAAATGAAATCACATGTTATTTTATATTATTTATTCCGCTCTTTTTAAGACCCATCATTAAAGAACTATGCGTAAGCAGCGGCTGGATGATTTTGTTATGGTTCGGATTCGATATATGGGGACTGATGCGGGGCGGCGGGCAAATAGCGTATTTCGCGCACATCGGCGGTTTCGTGGGGGGGTTTGTTTTAGCGGTCCTGATGCTGAAGTTCGGCTTTGTAACAATGGAGCGTTACGAAAAATCGCTATTGCAGCTAATCGATGAATACAGGCACCCTTTAACGGAAGAATTTAAATCTCCGTACGATGGATATCTTGGGATGATTGAAAAGGAATCGCAAGGTCAGGCGGCAAACGCAGAGCAGGTCAGCGCATCGGCAGCGGCAAAACCGCTTCCTTTTGAACCCAAAACCATATCATTTGAGCCGCCTGTGATTTCAGAATCGCCAGGATTATACCTGGGAGCGAATCCGCCTAAAAGCAATCAGCCTCGGACAGGGAAAGCCGGGGCAGGCGAGGAATTCATACGGTTTGCGTGCGCCTGCGGCAAACATCTCAAGATGCCCGCGAAATACGGCGGCAGGATGGGCAAGTGCCCCAAGTGCAACGCCCGCATCAGAATCCCCGACAAATAACCTCGTCTCCGGAGGCGACAGGTACTTTAACTAATCGAACCGTTCTTACGCGGGATACGGATGAGGGGTCGGCCTTTTCGGGTTTTTATCCCGATGGATTTCAGGAATCGGCTTCGTATAGCCCGCTCCAGACGGGCACATTTCGGCGTCGAGCGTTCGTTTGCTCGTAACGGTATTTGTCCGCCGGCCATACGAGCGTGCCCACCGCCTGTGCCGAGCTTTTGGACTATATTGCGGGCAACGTCGCCGGCGCTGAGGGCGTAATCCTGTGTGCGAAGGGAAATGAGCAACTGGTCGTCGTAAAAGCCGTAACACATTGCCCAGTCAACTTGCTCGTGCCTGAGAAGCAGGTCTGCAACCTCGCCAATCATATCTGGATTGTCAAGGTCGCCGATGCCGCAAATCAGGCAATGGTCGTAAAGCTTCGTGTTGGCAAGAGCGGTGGCGAGCATTTGATAATAGACCGAGGGCACCTGCCCCTGTTGAATCTGGCTGAGCATCCGTTTGTTGGCAAGCGGATACAGCGCCTCTATCGCCTTGATATCCGCTTTTGTGGCTTCCCTGCCGAGGTCCTGTGTATCGGACCTGATTCCGTAAAGCAAGGCGGTCGCGGTTGGTGTTTCCGGTTTGATTTCAGCGGCCGTGAGATATTCCCAGAGAATCGTTGAAGTTGCGCCGTAATTTTCGCGAATATCCGCGAAGGCGACGCCTCGACTGGCCTCAATTGCGGGATGGTGGTCAATAATGATATCCGGCTGAACGCCTTCGGGCAGGGGGTTGTTGCCGGCCTGGGGCTGTGTATCGATAAGAGCAATCAGGTCAGCTTTCTGATGACTGACCTCAGCGAAAGGATGAAAAGCAAAGCCGAGATAATGAGCAAGCTCGCGGTTCTCGGCCCGGCCGATTGTGCCGCCGTATGCGAACTGGCAATTCAGGCCTGCCGTTTTATTGGCAAGCTCCCGCAGTGCGCAGGAGGCAGCTATGGCGTCGGGATTATTCTGCATAACTATCAGAAGCGACTCGCCCCTGGCCCACAGCGCCTTGAGTTTTTTCAATCGACTCTGTGTTTGTTTTAGGCCGGTCATTGGTAGTACGCAGAGAATTGTAATCACGGATTACGCGGATTACACGTTTTTTTTTATCATGCTCCCGTCTTGACTTCTGCCACGAGCTGTTTTGTCAGGAGCGACTGGTTTTTCGGTTTATTTCTAAAAACAACCAGTATTGACATACCGGCGGGAGATACTATAATTCGTAAAATCACAGTTTTTAGAATTACTTTTAAGGAGCTAACACAATGGCTGCAAGCGAGAACAAACTACTGCTAATAATTCTTGCGATTATCCTGCCGCCTCTGGCGGTCCTGATTAAGAATGGAGTCGGCAAAGACCTGCTGATTAACATCATCCTGTGCCTTTTGTTCTTTCTGCCGGGTCTTATACACGCGCTGTGGGTAGTCACTAAATAGTTTGTCGCCGGAACCGACTTTACAATTTGGCTTTGATTTGCCCGGAAATCCGAGTATGGCTTGAACAGGAAAGACAAGATGAAAAAGATAATTACGTATAAAATATGTTTGCACGTCGGACTAACAAGCTTTATTTTCCTGTCGGCCGGATGCCAGAGCGCGTACTACAAAACGATGGAGGCATTCGGAAAGCATAAACGGGATATCCTCGTCGGCAGGGTCGAGAACGCCCGCGACGCACAGGAAGAAACGAAGCAGCAGTTCCAGACCGCGCTTGAGAAATTCACCTCGGTTGTAAAAGTCCCCGGCAGCGAGCTGAAGACCAAATACGAACAGCTCAAGTCCGAGCTTGATAAAAGCGAGGCGCGGGCAGGCGACGTATCGAAGCGAATAGCCGACGTGGAAAGCGTCGCAGGGGCGCTGTTCAAAGAATGGCAAAACGAGCTTGACCAGTATTCCAACAGGGAGCTGCGCCGCTCAAGCGAGCAGAAACTCAAACAGACGCAGGGCAGATACGAGCAGCTCATCGGGGCGATGAAGCAGGCCGAGCGGAAAATCGAGCCGGTCCTTGCGGCATTTCGCGACCAGGTGCTGTTTTTGAAGCACAATCTAAACGCCCAGGCCGTCGCATCGCTTCAGGGAGAGCTTGTTTCAATTGAGTCAAACGTTGCGTCGCTGATAAAGGAAATGGACGCGTCGATAGCCGAGGCGAATGCGTTTATCAGCACAATGGCTTCGGAGCAGTAGTTCAGGCGTCGGCAGGCACGGCTTTTTCTTCGCAAGTTGATACACTATTTTCGCGTTGTTCAAGGAACAAGTTATTACGGCGTCGTGAACCATCGAACGAGACGATTTTTGGCTTTTTCAAGCTCGGCACGCTTCTCGTTAATGTTCTTGTCCGGAAAGAAGTTGCTCGCCTCAAGGACTCGTTGCCAGCCGGTCTGTTCGATGGAAGAAAATTTATCCCGGACTATCGACTCGACCCTTTGAATAACCTCCCAATCGCCATGTCGAGCTAGAAACCTTTGTCCTTCCTGATAGTCCTTCAAGCCGGCCAGCGTCACAATGATATAGGTGTCGAAGGCGTGCGCCTGCGCGCGTTCCGCTTCTTTATCCCTGTCACGGTCATCGAATGCGCATAACTTCAATATGAGAAGATTTGTAGGTGAAGGAACCTGAACTTCGATTTTGTCCGTAAGCTCAATCGTTCTTAAATCCTCGTCGATATAAAGGGCCTCGTTTGTAAGGCGGCCATGCAGTTTCGACTTTACAAGTTTTACCCGGTGTTCTTTGATTTCAAAGTTTCCTATCGGAGGGGCTAAAAAATCTAAATGTCTGTCCGGAGTTTTTATGAAACGGAAATGCCTGTCATTTTCGCTGACAACATATTCCAGTTCTCCCGTGATTATCTCGTCAAAGGCGTTGCGGCGTGATTCCTCTAAAACCATCTCTTTAGTAATCATAAAGTCGATATCATTGGTCGCTCTTATGATTCCGCGCGCGGCACCGCTACTGTCCCGAAAGCACAGATAGACGCCAAGTCCTCCACATATAACCGGTTTAATACCGATTTTATTGAAAGGCCTCGCAATCTCCGCCAATTGATTGAGCAGAATATCTTCCATTAGACCTGCCCCTTCAGTATGCGTTCTTCGAGTATCTCCGCCACCTTCGGCCCTCTGGGAGTATCTATCATCATCTCTAAATAAAGCTCTAAATCATCAACAATCTTATCAAGGGGTTCGCCTTGAACGTTGAACCATACACAGAGATTTCGGGTTTCGATAAGGTCTAACTGACCAAATTCAGTATCAGGGTTTAAAATTATTTTACTTCGCTCAATTTCTTTTTGGGCCTCCTTTACGGATTCTACGTAAAATGTAATACGGTCGGTCGTTGCAAGCCCTTTAAGTTTAGCGGCATAAAATCCGCAAGCTACACACTTAAAATCATTAAAAGCAAAATCACCGATTTGATTTTTTTGAACCGCAAAAGTATAAGTTTTATTCTTATTTCGTTTTGTATAATCAACATAACCTTCTAAAAGTTTATTAAGAAGTTTTTCCCGATCAATTACCGATATGCCATTTTCATCTTTTCGTACCAACAACTCTTCTTCGAGGGAGCCTAATACTTTTGATACAGTTGAAAGAGTTATATTACCATCTCGTTCATTAATAAAACGGTAAATTTTATTAAGAGATTTAAATGGTTCTTTCTTCAATAGTAGCGCCCTGCTGACTAACGATGATGTTCCCTCGAATATTTTCTTGATTGGCGAAGTATCGGGAAACAGGTTCTTTCTTCCGGTTCGCTCGATGTATATTCCTCCCGGCGCTCGAATGACCATATTACCGCAAAGGTCTATCCAGGAGATGCCGTCGCGCTGAAGAATCTGTATCTGCTCCGCTCCCATGTAAGGAACAATTAAAAGCGGAACCATTTCCTTTTCATTAGATTTCTTTTCAGTAAAAGCAAGTTGAACAACCGTCGAAATAATTTCTTTTGGTGATGCAATTGATTTAATTTCGACCAACGCTTTAAAGCAGGGACCCTCACCGACGCAGAATTCAATAATCGCATCAACCTTCATACCTTGCGATAATGGAACTTCACGTTCGATGCTTTTTATTTTTAGAGGGGCATATTTATCAATTTGCCTCTCAAACTGTTCTATTATTTCGTTTTCTTTGAGTCGCATACAACTTTCCTAAAAAGGGCTATTTTCCTATATAGGATATATCGCATTTTTAGGAAAGGCTCAATAGTTTTTTCTTATTTTTGGCCGTTTTCCTATATAGGAAACCAGCCGGTTTCAGGAAAACAAGCGTTTTTGATGTTAAAATGAGGGTGTCAGTGTTGACTATGGGCAAATTACAACCTGTTGCCTCAATCCTGCGTCCATTCACATAATATCTTCCTTAATTTCCGCTTTTGGCTTCTGCGACAATCTGCCGCGTCAGCGGCGACTGGTTTCGCTGGGCATCTTTGAACGCATCGGCCGAGTCGGGATTTGTCTTTTTGAAAATCTCGTTGGCCAGCACGATTTCCTTTAACGCGTTCGACTTCGCCTTGGCTTCCTGCAAAAAGCGTATGATTCTGGTCGCATAAACCCCGCCGAAAAGGCCTGCTAACGCTATCCCCAGTTCCATCGCTGAATCAGCGACCTGCCAGCCGTCGGGCCTGGCGCTCGATTGCTCGAACGCCGTCTTTGCCAATTGCACGTTCGACTCTTTAAGCACCTCATCAGCCGTCTCGGCTTCCGGCAGCTCATCGGGTAGTCCGCAATACGCCACAAACGCCTTGCTTTGCAGCCGGCTTAAATCCGTCAAGGCCTGTAGCTTTTCCGACGCGTATTCATCCTTGGCCGTCTGCGCCGCTATTACCACCGTGCGATTATGCACCCAGGCGTTCTGCTTCTGCTCCTCGCTCGGCGCAAACCGCAAGCTCTCGCAGCCCGTGAAAAATAACAATCCTGCCATTACCACTGTCGCTTTTCTCATCTTTCTTTCCTCCGTTTTTCAGTTAAAATAATAATGTTTATGGATACAGCCGGAAAATTCAAACCGAATACGATTTTGCTTTGGGATAGAATCGCCGAGACCTGCGAAGCACAACGGATTGTTAAGCTTTTTCCCTCCGCTCAGGTCAAAACTATCAGCCGTCAGCGATATACCCCGCCCGCCAGACATTCTTTCGGTCAAGCGCTTGTCGAAAGTAAAAGAACTCTGATGATTGGTCAAACATATTCGTTCATTAATGAATTTAACGGGAAGCTCGGCTTTGGTATTTGCTGCCGGCCTTATTACAAACTCATTCCAATTTCCAATGGTTGTCCTTATCGCTGCACGTACTGTTATCTTGCGCTTGTTTATCGCAAACACCACCCATTTATAAAAATCAATATCAACTACGACACAATGTTTAAGCAAATCGCTAAGCTCGCCGACGCCAGGCTGTTGGGACGAAAAATAAGCTTCAATATGGGCGAAATGCTCGACTCGCTTGCCTTTGACCACGTTACTAATCTTACACCTAAGCTTATCGAGTTCTTCTCGCGTCTGCCAAACGCATATCTTATGCTGCTCACCAAAAGCGCAAATATAAACAATCTGCTTTCCGTTAAATCTAATAATCAGACGGTCGTTTCCTGGAGCATCAACAGCGACGAGGCAATCAGGCAATACGAACTGGACACTGCCGGCCTCGACGAGCGAATTGAAGCTGCTCGTCTTTGTCAAAATCACGGCTACCGTATCCGTTTCCGAATTGACCCGGGCATACTGCATTCTGACTGGCAAAATTCTTATGCTAAGATGATTCAAAAAATGCTCACTTCTACCGAACCCGAAAATATCACCATCGGAATGCTCCGCCTCGTCCCGGGCCATTCCCGCCTCGCTGCCCAGGCATATCCCGTCGAAACCAAAGAATCGCTCCAAAAGCAAAACCTTACGGTCCTTGCCTCCGACGGTAAATTGCGTTACCCTGAAGATAAACGTATCGAATTTTATTCCCATATCATTGATACTATTCGAGGCCTCAATAAAACTGTCCCTGTCAGCTTGTGCAGAGAATCTCATAATGTCTCAAATGCTCTCAAAAACCACTGCTTTAGCTCGACCTGTAACTGCCTCGGCTGAATTATGGCGTGGCTTATATAAACACTGATAATAAGAGTAAGTATGCGTATCTGCCGTCCCTCTTTTTGGAAAAATTTCCTGAGTCAGCTCTTTATTCTCGACAGAAGCATTTATTTGTTTACCTAACATACGCAGAAGCGATTCTCTGTATTGGTCTTGAAGTATCAACATTCTGCCGCGAGATTCGCAAAGCTTTTCGGCTTTAACGATGTCCTTTGCCAGACCAGAGGTTCCATTTTCATCCACTAAAGGCCTAATAACATAAGAAAACATCATCAAATGGTACGTTCCGTAGTTTTTCTCTATTCGCTCCAACTGCTTTATGTTATTGGGAAAATCGTTCGTGAGTGTCAAAACTTTTTGCTCACCTGTACCAATTTTGGAAACCCTGCATAAATCCAAATACTCATTGAGCATTCGTTGTCCGATTGATAAACATATTTTTGATGTATCGTTTAAAACGTAAACAAATCGAACCGGGCGAAGCACTGAATTGCTTTGATTTTCCAAAAGGCTCCTGATAATATCCGTCACTGCCAAAACGCCCACGGCCGGACCACAGCCAATATCGAGTATTCGTATTTCTCCGTTACTGATTATGTCCTCAAAATCTTCCGAATCGATATAATCCATTAAACTATTCTGAATCTGAAAGTAATGCCTGCTGAAAAAGGTCGATAAAAATTCGCGCATTCCTGCTGCTGTGCTTGGGTACATTGCTTCTTCGTCAGATGCATTACCCTTAGGCATGCGATTTATTTGCCGCTTTAATATGCTTTTCATAATATCCGACAGCCGCCAGATACCATCGGGACACAGCTTATCTTTTATTTGGCTTACGATGCTTTCTGTCATTTTTTACCCTCCATCAACCTTCTCATAATTTTCCTCCTGAAATTGAATTTGATTTTCATGTCAAAATCGTCGAGTGAATATCGTATTTCGTATATCGAATGGCGAAATACGAACGACGTAATAAAAAACTCATTATTCATGCAATCCCTTTTCGAGATGCTTCAATCGGAACTCGTGCGAAATTACCTTTTCCTGAAGTGTTTCGACCTTGTTGGCTGAGTGTTTCTGGCTTTCGAGTAAGCTCGTTACATCCCGCTGAAGCGAGTCCAATTGCCTTTGCAAATTTACCCAGCTTCCCACTATGAGCGACGCCAAAAGCGCCAACTGCACCAATACCGACAGGTTGACCGTCCTGTTCAGCCGCCACGTTTTTCCGTTTTGTCTCGCCATTTTCTGTTCTCCGTCATCTGTCTTCCGTTTTCTACGGTTCCGCGTAGAAAACGCATTTGTCTCCCGCCGTGCAGACCAGCACGTATATGCCTACGGCCAATTGACCCGTTTGAGTAAAATCCTCCGCGAGGTTGGTCGCCTTGAGCTCTCCGCCGATTTCAGTGGGCGTAGTTCCTTCGGCCAGTAACTCAACGAAGCGAATCATATATACGTTATAGGCGTAATTGCTTTTAATCCTGGCCGCGAAGGTTGCTGACCCGCCGCCTGCGCCGGCCAGCCGCGTTACCTCGCTTACGCCGTTTGTTGTTTGTAATTCGTTGTTCATAGCATTCTCCGTCGAACCACTCTTAGTTCGGTCGCTTGTTTTTCAAAGTTCATCCTGACTTTCTCGATTACAGACGTGCTTCTGTTGTCGCTGCCCGTCGAGAATATATCCCTGTCGTCGGGATTTGTTTTTACGACGTCTCCGACCTCAAAGCCGAGAGCCAAATGAGGCGTCTGAATGTCAAACGTCTCAATCGCCGTCGCTTTTGCCTGCGCCCGCTGCCTGATAAACTGATACAGGGCCGTCGAATCATCCGCCTCGTCGGGGCTGCCGATTGAGTCATTTACAACGCTGCTGAATTGACTTTTACCGGTAACTTTTCTGAACTTGAATCTGTTGGGTAACGAGATAATCCGATTTACCACCGGCACAGTTGACCCGACCGGGCCATCCGCTGACGAGCACGTCAGTCGCTGGTCGCTGACGACCGACGCGGTTATCCGGAACTTCAGCACGCTCTTTATCGCCGCAACCCAGGTGTTAATGTCCAATCGGTCGCTGGCGAGCCATATTCCGCACTCATCCAGCAGAATATCGAAGGCGTGCATATATAGCCGCCAGTGCTCGCCTTCGTCGTATGAAACCTCCAAAAAATATCCGAGCGATTTGCCTTCTGCGTCGCGAGACAACGCCGGCCAGAATCTCCTTCGTCTGTGAACGTATTTGTCCGTCCCGAAAATCCGCAAAAAGTCATACGCCGGCCCCTGTTCATACGGCTGGTCTGAATAATCACCCGCCTCATTGAGAGCAAACCGCCTAAATACGTTCTTGACCTCGACAAAATTCGGATTCGTCGAAGGCGAGTACAGGTCGTAATCGACGCTCTCCTGCTCCGGCCGCCAGGTTTCGACAAGATAGAATGTCGCCTCGAAAACCTTATAGTCGCCTAACCCGATATACCTGTGCGTCGCCGGCCAGAAGCCGCCCCTGCTCGATGCCTTGATGACGTTGGTCTTTGAGACGCTGATTTGCTGTCCTGCTTTTTGCAAATTCAGCTCAACTTGTCTGCCCGCTCCCTTTTTATAAAACACAATGGCCTGACGCGGCCCGCTTTCTTCGCTCGTCGGCACAAACTTAAATTCAATCCCTGCCTGCTCGCCGACCCGCTCAGTCGCCTCCAGTATGCTCAAGCCCGTAACGTCGAGGTTCCGAACCGATTGTGTTTGCATTATCGCACGCAGCCGACTTTCATCGGGTATTATTAGTTGTCCCGTCGGCACATACTCGCAAAGCAGGTATCGAATCACGTCCGCACAGTCCCACGGCTTTGCGTCTCTGCTGTCCGCTGCGAATAGCCGGGTCAATTTACCTTCGTATTCAATCAGCTCATTCGTAGCGTTGGGCTGACCCGCCTCGTTGAATATCGTCCCTGTTACGTCGAGACAAACGACCCTGCCGTTGATGTCCTGCACCCGTCGTCCCACAACCGTTATCCGTTCGAGTGTCGCGCTATAATCCCTCACGATGATTTCAACGCCCTCAAGCGTCTTGTCGAATCGCTCGACCTGTCCTGCAAATATGACGATTCCTTCAGCGCCTGCCGCCGGGTAAAGATTATTGTGTATCCACTTGATACTGACGGGCGTATCAATCCCTATCTCGCGTTCAATATCCTCGACGCTTAAAATTTGCCCGCCCGAGTCCGCCGCGGGGTTGTATCTTAATCGAGCCGAGCCATACTCAGACGAACCTGCCTGAACTATTTCCAAAACCTCTAAATACGGACACAACCCGCCTTCAACAAACACAACCGCTGCCCCCGCCGGAATCGTCAGTTTGCTTGTGTGCCCCTGATAAAAGTCAACTCTGTTCGTCATAAGCCACGTGCTTCCAAAATCTCAATCGCCCCAACCGTTTTGTTCTGAACCTCGATTTCGATTTTTTTCATATCGTCGCGCTCATTGCCTCTTATGTCTGCCGCCCTTACCGCAAACTGATACCGACCATCGCCGAGCGCCTCTGACTCGAATCTGTAAAAATTTCGCCCTTTATATGGCACAGAATCTATCGGCTGCTGAAAGTCAATCTCGCCCGACCCTGCGTTACTGTAAATCCTCATTTCCGCTGGAGAGCTTTTCTGTTCGATTGGATTGTATGACCAAACAATCTCAACCTTCCCATCTTGCCGCTGGCGACCAAATAGCCCGAACACTCCATTTGGCCTTGCTTCTCGAAGTTCACCGTCGTTGTCTATAGCCGCCTTCACCGCCGCCTGCAACGTCTGCTCAATTTGCCCACATTTGTTTGCGCATCGAACGACGTAATAATAAACCTCTCCCGGCTCGTGTGATAAATAACTTGGCAGGCCAATCTCGTTTTCATCCGGCCCCGCGACAACTAACACCCTGTCGAAATCAATCGTCTTCATACTCCCGCCACGATATACAAATCGACAGCCATTTACTTTCATCCAGAACCAGCCGAGAGTCATCGCCGTCCCCGTCCTGAATCCGTTCGCTGTCTGTCCCGCGAACAACGCCTCTTTCCGCAACGTCAAATCCATTAGCTCACCGCCCTTGTTAAACTCGACTCGTTCTCGCTCGGCGTATGCGTCAGTAGCACCGTTTGTCCGTCGTCGTCATAATACTGAATCGCGCCAGTGAGCTTGTCCTGCACCGCCTTATTAACGAGCATCTTGATTGCCTTCTGCAACGCCTCATCCATATCGATGACTGCTGCCGCTTCCTGTCTGACCGCATTTGCCCAGCCGCAACCATCCTGAATTATCGTTCCGCTTTGCGTCAAAAACCTGCTGCCGTTTACAATTATTTGACCGTTGGTCTGATACAAGTCCTTTGGCCCTCCGCTTGCTCCGGGGCCGATTGTGAGAATGTTGCAGTTGTTTAATGTTGCTGCACTGGCGGAGTGATTGACTTTTACGCCGAAGACATCGCCTGTCCTGCTGGCATTTGCCTCTGCATAAATGTAGCAGGACTCAAAAATTGCTCTTATCTCGGCGGCGCTGCCAAGTTCGATTCCTCCAAGAGGATTTGATGAAGCTGTGGAACTTTTCGTCCAAAAAATACAATTGTGATAAACGCCGCTTCCCGGCAATTGCAGGGCGTGAGAAACTTGTGAACCGCCGGTGCATTTGAACATACAGCGTTCAAGAAAAACACCCGTGGCGCCGTTCATATTTGCTCCGTCCCAGGGTGATTCAAAAGTGCAGTTAATCAACCTGATGTTATAATTGTTCAGCGTCGATGCCGATATATACAGGCCGTCGGTTGGGCCGTATCCGTAGCAATTCTCAATCGTAATGTTGGTCTTGTTGGGTATGTTTATGCCGATAGTTCCACTGGAGGCGACAGCGCTGAGGTTTGCAACATAAGAATCGTTGCCTATTTGCAGGGGCGTTCCGCTTGAAGGAACAATTCGCGTTTGTCCTCGATGCATCCCGATCATCCGTAGCGCTTTGCTCGACGCGTTTACTGCCTCAGCGTAATCGCCCGGCCAGATAATAATAGTGTCGCCGTCAGCAGCCGCGCTAACAGCCGCGCTTATCGTCAGTTTGGCGTCGCTGGTCAGATTGACCGGATATTGTCCCGCGTGACCGCTGTTGCCGTCGTTGCCGCTCTTGGCCACGTGCCACACTCTGTTCGAATCGTTCACGTAAATCATTTCTTTTTCCTTTTGTCTTTTACTTTTTGTCTTTTTTGGTTGTCGTTATCCAATTCTCATAAAAACTCGACAGTCCTCAATTGACGTAATGTCCCCATTTGACGTGGTTACTATCGCCAGTCGAACGTGCGGCGTGGTCGCCATATCGGGAAAGCCGCTGTATTCATTCGTTACCAGAGCTCCAGCGCTTGTCAGGTATAAGTAAATGCCCGGCTTGTCGTCTTCCAGTGTATTGCCGGTTGACCCCGTGTAATTGACAAGCTGGGTCCCCCACCAGAATTTCCCGCTTTTTACGCCTATATCAAGCCCGCCTTCATCATAAACCCGCAGGTCGTTGGCCCGCCTGGCCGACAACAGCAGCCGATACAACAGTTTGCGAAATTGCAGATAATAAGGCGCCTGTCCGGTCGCTATATACTCCACGCCCGTCTCGTCGTCTGTCTGCAGATTCAACAGCTCATTGTCATTCGGATATACTTCCGCCATAATTTAGCTCCTTTACTGTTCATCAATAATCTCAAGCATAAGCTCATTTGTTTCTTCATCAAACGACAATAAATTCGTCTCTTTCGCCGGCCTTGCCGACGGTATTACAACTACTTCATTTGTCTCGCTGGCCGCACTTTCATTTCCTTTCTCGTCGATAACCTTTACGGCAAACATATAAGCTCCCGCCTCCAGCGCAGGGCTAATCCATTCAATAACGTCGGCGTCAACCCCGAAATCGCCTGCCCCGAAACTTCCTCTGCCAAATCCGATTCCTGCTGACCACTCGTAACCGAAATCGCCCTCTCCGAATCTCGCTAAACCTAAACCCGCCTTATCCTGTCGGCTTGCCCACACTGCTTTTTCGCCTATCGGATTTACATAGTCAATCTGGCCGGTCCCTCCGTCATAGTAAACCCTGAACCTCGCACCTGCCGGCAATCGCTGACTTCGCAATAAACTCAGCTTAACACGGCTGCTGCCCCCTTCGCCTTGCACCAGAGTATCGCCGAAATCACTATCCGTCTCCTCTGGTTCAATGGCAAACACTTCGATTCGTACCGCTATGTCAAAACAGTTCGGCGTCTGCACCACCATTTGCCTCTGCCGACCGTCAACCGTCGCCCCGGCAAACTTGCCGTTCACATATACCTGGTGAATTTTGTCTGTCCACTCCGACCGCCACCTCACCAAACATACCCTCTGCCCCGCGACTATCCCGCCGTCAACCCATACTCCTGCAGGCAGCTCGAACACCTGAACTTTGTCTATTCCGTTGCTGATTCGTCCCATCGCTACACCGTCAATTGCATATAAACTATCTCATAGTCCGCAATTACTCCCGCTCCGCTTGCTCTCTCATTTTTGACGCTTATGGAGTCAATACGCACGTTCTCGAATATCTCTGTGTCCGATGTTGCCAAAGTATGCGTCTGGCCATCCATAAACGCCGAAATAACCGCGACCCTGTCGTTAAGCTCCGTTTTGCTTCTGGCCCTCAGTTCGCCTTTCTGACGAATCTTCCTGCCTCGCCCGCCGAGGTCGATACTCATCACGCCATCCAGTCCCGCCGCCGTCCTCTCCAGATGCTCACGTGTAAAACTGCCAACCTCAAATTGCGACACACAATTTTCAAACAACGCTAAACCGTCTAAATTCACGCCCATACCTCGCACCACAATAATCAATTATCAATTTTTTAATCTCTTATCAGCCGTCCGCACCCGCCGAATCTGATGCTGTCCGCCACATTGTCGCCATTGGCGTCCAAACTCAGCCGGCAACCTTCTTTTCCTTTCATAAACAACTGCTCATAATGCAGTTGCTTCTCACGAAAACTCTCTTCGCCCGCGTTACTTTCCATTGTTGCGTACGCCGATGCTATCACACCATAAGCACACACCCGGCAAATCACATCCGAATTTAGAATATCCTCGGCTGAATAATCACTTTCGGTTCGTCCTGGCCTAATCCCGAAATATTCTGTCAGCCGCAAGCTCACCGTCTCTATCTGCGGCCGCAGCGTGCTTACCCGGTAAAAAATATCTGTCACCGGCCCGCTCACAGGCGGGGCTGTCGGGTCGCTTTCAGAATCCCCTCGCAAAACCGACACGCAAAGCTGCGTCGCCGAATCCACAGCCGCTATCTCGAATATCCCGTCCAAAACCCCGTCTGCAGACCTAAGGTAAATCACATTGCCCGGCTCAATCTCCGCCGATACGAAATCCGCTGCGCTGGCCTCAAACGTCATTCCTGCCAGCTCGCCGCCTTGTCCCGTCGCCAAAACTTGGTTTGTCGGGTGAAGCTCGCCGATTAACGCTGGCTCATATCTCAAAATATCGCTGTCTTTGCATAACCTGACCATTTCTAACCTCCTTGACAGCGTTCAGCGAACAGCGTTCAGTTTTATCTGTTCGCTGTCCGCTGCCTGCTGTTCGCTGTTCTTTAGCTCACACTTAGCCCACGAATGACCCCGTGTGCCGCCTCGTTCTTCAGCTCAAGCGTATACTCGCCTATCAGCTCGCCGCATTCATAGTCGCCGCTGCTGGCCAACGGCTTGAAGTAAAAGCTTCGCCCCGCCAGAGGCAGAACCGCTATCCTCGACGAATCCAGCAGCAATACCACATCCTGCGGCAGCCACCGCGTTGTTACAATCCGGCAAACCCCGAAGTCGCTCTCGTAAATGTTGACTATGTCGGTAAACTTCGTATCGCCCGCCGCGTAACTTCTGCTGCTCGACACAAATCCGTTGATTTTCCGCTTCTGATGCCCGCCGACCACAATCAGGTCAACTTTGCTGCTGCTGTTTGACCAGATTTGTCTCAGCACGTAGTTAATTTTCGCCTCATCAAGGTCGTTGCCCGCCGGAAAGCCACTGTCGCCCGTCCGGAATGCGTTGGTCTGTATGTGCTGCACAACTCCTTTCAATGTCCGCCTTGCAGTATCGCTGCCCTGTTGATAGGATACCGGCAGACCCCCGTTGATAACCGTGTTTTCAAGGTCACGAATCAGCTCGCGCAATCGTTCCTGCTTCTGGTAATCCATCTCGTCGGCCAGTCCAAGCTTGCTTGCCGCCACGTCCGTCCCCGATACCTCCACCGTCGCCGTGAATATCTGCGTGTAGTTGCCGCATCGGCTGCGATTTGTAAATCTCGCACCAGGTTTGCCCTCGCCTTCTAATGCAGCGTTACCCAGTATGTTTATCACCTGATTGTCGGCCATATTTTCAGCCGTTGTGCCTGCGTAACCGCGCGCCACAGTCAGCGTATTTCCGTTCACGTCCGTAACCAGCATCAGCTCCTCGCTGCCCTCCACCTGTATCTGGTCGCCCGCTCTGAACCTGCTGCCGTTGTCCACGTCGAACTGGGTTTCTCCGTCGGGGTCGGCTATCGACTGGTCGTTTATCGTGTCTTTGTTCGGCAGCAATTCATCCTCAAGCCACTCGTGATGTGTGCTCGTTGCCTCCCTCATCGGGTCGCCTAGTGCATCCAGCAACGGCGTCTCATAAGGCGAAATTATCCCGATTAAATCCGATACGTCTTCCGCTAATTCCGGCAAAGTCGCCCCCGCCGAATATGTCGCTTTTCCCGTAAATGCCATTTCTTTTTCTCCTTTCTTGTCATTCCCGCGGAAGCGGGAATCCGTTCAATCCGAAATTAAATAACGCTTCTCCGTTTTCTCATATACTCCTGCAAATCCGTTCTACTGCCCGTCTCTGCGGCCCTTCTTGCCGCCCTCTCAACCGATGACGCCCCACTCTGTCTGGACTCTTTGGCCGGCGATGTTCTTACTGCGGCTGCTGCCGCTGTCCTTTCACTGAACAAATACCCCTTTTCTCTTTTCAACTGCTCCACAACGCCGTTTACGTCCGCCTTGCTGTCACGTGATAATCTGTCCCTCGCTATCAGCACCGCCGCCTCTAAATCTCTCGCCCCTTCAGCCGATAATCGTCTTGCCAGCTCCTGTTCCGTCTGCGTTGCCTTCAATTCATTCGCCAGCCGGCCTGCCTCGGCCTTTACCTCTGCCAGCTCGCCCGTGAGCTCTTCCGCTCGCTTTTCCGCGGTCTGCGCCCTCTTGTGATAGCGAACTGATTCCGCGACCGACGTCATCCTCACGTTGCTTGTCTCTTCTTGACCCTCTTTGTCTTCTGACAAACCACCTTGCGATTCTATCGCGTCCATTTTTGCTCTTCTCCTTAACTCAAAACTCAACTCTTGAAACTAAACACTCGTCCCGTACCCCAGTTCCTTGAGCACCTGCTCAGCCGGCACACCCAGCTCTTTCTTTGCCTTTGCCTCCTCTAACTTCTCCATTACGTTCTCAGGCAGCGGGTTCGGGAAAATTATCTCCACATCCCTGTCTTGTTCGCTGGTCCTGTAAATGTTTGCCTTGTCCAGAATCTCAAGGACCATCCGTGAAATTTCCTTCAAACCCTCGCCGTATGTGAATCTCTTGCGTTCCGTCTTGGACAGCATTCCCATCAGCGTTAGTTTCAGCGCAACCGCGCTCGTCAGGTTGCCTAACTTGCTGCGTATTACCCCCGCTACTAACGGCGTAACTCCGCTGATTTTGTCCATCGCCTCTCGAATCTCCGTTATATGATGGCTCTCGCTTGGGTTTTCTTCGTCTCCGCCGAATTCCTCTATTGATGCGTCAGGATTGTCCGTATGCCACATTACTCCCGGCGACACCGGCTTCTCCGCGAAGCCCTCAATACCCTTGCCCAGGTACATCTTGAACGATTGCATCGTTATCCTGCTGGCCCTGTCGCTAAGCCGCGTATTCAGTTCATCCTGTATCGGCACAAGCGGTTCTACGTCGCTTTGACCTTCGTAATAAAATGGCTGTGCCAGGTTCTGAATATGAACAACCGGTAAAAATCCCCAGGGATTTTCACCCTCTGCGACAAGCTCCTTGTCTTCATATCTCTGCCACGCCTGGGCCGACGTAACCTCCGTCACTGATATAACTTGTCGCCGGTCCGCCCCCTTGCCCAGCAGCCTCCATAATATACCCTTACTGCCGGCCAAGTGGTTTCTCGCCTGCTGAAAATGCTGCACGTAGTAAATTACTTTGCGGTAATCATTTTCATCCAGAACAGGCAATGCCCGGGGCGCCTCTATCAGCTCCAGCCCGATTGCTTGTGCCAATCCAGGCACAACCTCGTAACGGAGGTCTGTGGATGATTTTGAAATTCGCTCATAGATTTCCCGACCGGGCCTGACCATACAATCGACAAAGCCATAGACCCCCCCGAGCACCGCCATATCCTGGAAAAAACCGATTCCGCCGTTGGCCGAGAACACCGCCTTTAATATCCCGTCAATTTCTGCGCGTTTCGAACCATCAGCAGCACGGGACACCACGCTTATCGGTTTCCCGAACAAAAAATCCACCGCCGCGTTTATCCGCCACGATATATCGTTCTCGATTACAACCTCCTTGCGCTGTATGTCTCCGATGGGCCTTCCCCCGAATACTCCCGCCTCCGCGCATCTCGCCACTCCTGTTATCCTTGCCGGCAATCCATACTCCTGTGCCTGAACGTAGCACTTCCCGCTTTCCCCCGCCTTATGTTCGACCGTCTGAGTGCTTGTCCGGTGCAAATCCACTATTAGGTTAGCGTAATATTCCCACAGCTTTCCGAAATGTGTCTGTATCTCTGGCCATCGCTCATCCACTAACCACTCCAGGTACTCCGCGTCCAGTGCTTCGCCATTCCCGTTCCGACCAAATATCGAAAGCTCAAATGCCATTTCAAATACCCTCAAATTCTGGTTGCGTTTTTCGTTCTTCAGTTACGCTGCTCGCCTGCCCTCGAATGTATTTGTCGGGGGTTTCGTCAACCGGTAAATGATTGCGTCTGAATCGACGATCGACGCTTTTACGCAACCGATACGAGCCGCGCAACCGCAACCGTTTGACGAATTTCTCTCTGCCTTCTGTCTTCCGCCTTCTGTCATCCTCATTTCTCCTTTCTCGCCTGTTCACCTTTCAACTTTCTATTCTCTCGCGAAGCGTCTTTTTCGCTTCGCGCGTCTTTCCATTCTATAGGCGCGAACTTGCGCGCTTTTGTCGAAAAATCCGATTTATAAAAACCACAAAATTGACGTAAGTGCTTGTGGCGTAAGGAATAAAAATTTTTTTCAAAATTCCCATTTTTACTTTTGGATACTTGCGCGCTTTTGGCGAACAATTGTTTTAAACAAATGTTTTAAACAACCGTTTGAGTCCAGAATTTAAACCCTTGCGCAGCAGGCAGTTACAACAAAAATCACGCCCGAAAAATACCTGAAAAAACGTGTAAAAAGCGTCTTTTCCTGATGAATTCTGATTTATAACCGCTTGATAATGCTGAAGTTACGTTATTTTCGCTATCTTTGAATTTTCTTTCTTCATTCTAAATTCTTAATTCTAAATTCTCTCTCCCGTCCGCTGTCCTTGCGAGCGCAGCGAAGCAATCTCTTTTTGAACATTGGGATTTCGGTGCTTGGAATTTGTTTGTGTTTTTGGATTTGTGACTTGAGATTTTTATAAATGCTCTGCGGTAAAAAAAATACCATTTTTCCTCACATTTATCTTGACAAACCGAGCGTTGTCCCCATAGTATGATTGAAATGCATTTATGGCTATTTTGGCGGGGGGCCGATTCGGCCAAATAAGAAGGAAAAGAGAGATGAAAAGCATTTCTTTGCTCGTGTTGTTGCTGGTTTTGTTGACCAGTTCTGCCGGTGGAGATGTCACGATAACTGCAACAGACGACGGAGGTGGTAAACTGCGAATCGGTTATCAGACAACCGGAACGATTGCGCCCGTCGCATTTGCATTGGATATTCAGCTTAGTAATGGCGTTACTTTCAGCAACGTCACGCCGCTCACCCAGTGTTTCAGCTATTACCCCGGAAGTTTCAGGGATGTCATAAATCCGTCAGACCCTGACTGGCAGGACCCTCAATATCTTCCTGTGGCGCCTGCGTATGACCCCGGCGCGCTGGGGGGCTTAGGCACCTCCGGTGTAACAATTGAAATGGCGTCAATGCTTGTCCCATACCTCGCTGGCGGTTCTCCTGCCGACTTAAGCGCAGACGGTATAATAGACCTCCAGGACTCATCTATTTTCAGCAGCGAATGGCTTACAGACGCTGGATTGGCTGACCTTGACTTTGACGGCTTAGTAAATTTCTTTGATTATGCAGTTTTTCTCAATGGCCACTTCGACCCTATCCCTGCAATGTCCGGAGACCTCTTTTTATTGCAGCTTAATGGCAACGGCGCAGAGGTAACAATAGCGAATATCTTGCTTAATTCGATTCGAGGGGGTATCGTCCTCGAAGATTCTTCCTCTGTAGTGCCAGTTCTGCCGGCCAATGTCACTGTAATCGTCCCCGAACCCGCCACGCTTTTCCTTTTCGCTTTCGGCGGCTTGGTTTTAAGAAGGAGAAAATCGTAAAAGAATTTAGAATTGAGAATTAGGCCGGATGTTTGGCTCTTGCCTCTTCCGGCCTTTCTTTTCACTGCGTAGTTCAGCGAAGCAGGACTTGTCACGACGTAGTCGCAGACGAAGCTGGATTGCTTTTTGCATTGAAAACCGCCTTGCCGATGCTATACTGTTCTGATACAATTTGAGGTGCGAGTTTAAGGATTCTTTTTGAAGAATGAAAGGAGATAAAATGCGTAAGGCGCTTCTTATAATTGTCTTTCTGGCACTTCTGGCCTTGGCCGTCTTTCCGCAAAACGCCGGCTCCGCCCAGAGCGGCTACGACAAAAACACCCTCGACGCCGATAAGGCCAAAGGCGACCAAATCGCAAAAAAAATCTCCTCCATCGAGGTCCTTGCCCCGCTTGCCCCGGTGGCCCTGTCTCCCTTTTTCGGCATAACCTGCCTGTCGGGGGCGTCCATCCTTTCAAGCAAAGGCGTCCTTCCCGAAAATAGTTTCATTACGGACAATAAGGCCCTGAATAATCCGCTTGTCTTTATTGTGTTCCTGGCGCTTTCAATCGCGACATCGCTTCCGAAGATAACCGCTGTCTCGAAGGGGTTTGCCGAGGCCGCCGACCAGCTTGAAACATACGCCGGTATCATATCGTATCTGGCGATTTTCTATCTCGGCACCGTCGGCGCCGAACCCGCCACGACCGCGTCCACGCAGCAGGTCATCTATACCGCCGGCATTTTAACTTTTACCAATAACACCCTGCTTATGCTCGCCTCCGTCATCAATATCATTGTTATAAATACCGTGAAATTCTTCTTCGAGCTGCTCGTCTGGATCTCGCCCATCCCGGCCCTTGATGCGATTTTCGAATCCACCAATAAGGTCGTCACCGCCGCCCTCGTTGCCATTTACGCCTTCAGTCCATACCTTGCGATGGTCATTAATATCATTTTATTCCTCATTTGCCTTTCGATCTTCAAGTGGGTCCGTCGCAGGGTCATATACTACAGGACTTTATACCTTGGCCCGATTATCGCAAAAATCCTCGGCCGGACCGATTTTTCGCCGCCGGGACATATCAAGGCGAGAATCGCCGCCGTTGTCGAACAGGGCAGTCCAATCCTGAAGGTATTCCCTGCGAGTAAAATCCAGAAAATTAAGAAAAAAGAAATGGCCTGGCTCACAGCCGGCAAAGACGCCCTGTTCCTCGTCAAATTACGCCTCCTTCGTCAGCCAAAGGTCGCCAAAATCGACACCGCAAACGCCCAAATCGAAATCATCACCGGCTTATTGAGTAATACAATTGCGATTAACTCGGAACAGTTGCCCAAGCCCGTCAATCTGACCTTTAGCCGCGTCTATAACAGGCAAAAAAACGTTATTGCCGCTGCCCTCAAACCATTCGGATTAGTCCGTGCCGAATCTCCTCCAGATTCCGCCAGGGCGCCCGGAACCGCTCCACAGCCCGGCCTCGCCTGATGTCTTTTTTCTCTTAGCTCCCCTGCCGGACTATTTACGAACAAAAAAAAACGGCCGTGTGTCCCGCATGTAACGCGACTCCCGGCCTTTTTTCTCGCTTCTTTATTTTTACTTGCCTGTCCTCGCATGCCTTTGGCGGGGATTGCTCTTTGCTTTTTTATTTATCATTACCGCTCCCAAACCCAGCAGCAATATCGTCCCCGGCTCAGGCACCAGCACACATCCTACCAAATCAACATCAGCCGGGCTTGCGTCTTCCATTACTACTCCGCCTCGCAGCTCATTGAGGGAAATCTCGACGTTCACTGCCAGGGCGCTATGCCAGTCAATGGCAAATCTTAACAGCGTATCGCTAACCAAAGGAGCATTCTCAGCACCTTCGTATAGCGAACCCATCTCAATCGTTATCCCGTATGTTCCAAGGCCGGGCAATGCCCCCGGGTCATCCGGCCACGCAAGCGGATTGTAATCAGGGTGGTTCCAGTTTGGATTATCAGGGTCGATGAATTCTCGGAATCTGCCCGGAAAAATACCGTATCCCGGATCTTCGCTTGTGCTCTCGCCAACCATATAATCAAACAAGCTCTCAATAGTCGACCCGCCGTCAACCGTAATATCGAGTGCAAACGCCCCAACCAGAACTGATTCTCCGGATGCATCATATCTCAATTCAGCCACGCCGCCACCGATATCATGACATGACACAACAACTTTTCCACTCGCCTGGGCCGATGTAAAAATGACCATCGTAACACCCAGCATAAGCAACGATTCTCTTCTCCTTCTGTTCATTTTTCGCTCTCTCATCAATTCGCCCCCACCAGCGAATCAACGATAATATAATAAGCTCTTATGGACTATCCTGTCAAGAAGAATCCATCTAAAAAAGGCAAAAAAAACGCGATATGACAGTCGTGATTCGTATGAAATTTTGGTTTTTGGTTATTAGAATTTGTTTGGGATTTAGGATTTGGTGCTTGTGATTTTAGGGGTGTTCTTCTTTAGTTCCAGCCACGAGCGACGAGTCACGAGCCTCGAGCGACGACTTCCGTCCTGCACTTCGGTATCGCCGCCAGAAAACGTCTTCCATAGAACTTACTCAATATACGGGAATCCAGAATGACAACAATCCCCGTGTCCGTCTTTGTCCGTATCAGCCGGCCGAAGCCCTGCTTGAACTTGATTATCGCCAGAGGCAACTGATATTCTACGAACGGGTTCCCACCCTCTTCCTTGATTTTAGCCAATCGCCCCGCCAATAGCGGCGTATCCGGCACCGCGAATGGCAATCGGACGATTATCACGTTCGATAGTGCCTCCCCCGCCACATCCACTCCCTGCCAGAAGCTGTCCGTCCCGAATAATATGTGTCTGCCGTCTCTTTTGAACTTCCTCAAAAGCGACGACCTGTCAAATCCGACTCCCTGCTGCAATAACTCTATGTTGTTCTCTTCCAACCATTCCGCAAGCTGCTTCGCGAAATTTTCGAGCATCTGGTAGCTCGTGAAAAGCACAAACGCCCGCCCCTGTGTTTGAAGTATATATTTCTTCACCGCCTCACATGCCGACTCGACGAACTTCTCATCGTTCGGCTCGGGCAAATCCTTCTCAATATAAATCGTAACCTGCCGTTGATAATCGAACGGCGACCCGACGCAAAGCCCTTTGAACTCTTCCAGCCCCACTCTTTTTGTGAAAAATTCGAATCCGCCCCTGTTCTTTTCTTCCACCGCTCGTGGTGAGCTTGCCCGCCCTCGAATGTTGTTGTCGGGGGTCGAACCACTGCTCAAAGTCGCGCTTGTCATTACCACCGACTCGAACTTGTCAAACAGGCACCTCTTCACGTCCGGCCCCACGTTCAGCGGCGCACTTTTCAGGTGAATCGCCTCACGCCTGTTTTCACTGACCTCAACCCAGTAAACATAATCCTGTTTGCTCTGTTGCAAAAACGCCTCCAAATCCTGCAATAACGCAGAGCACCTGTTTATATTTCGCGTCAGTTCAAACCGCTCATCCTCGTCTTTTGTCTGCTTCGCTAATTGAGCCAGCCCCCTCTGCAATTCCTTAAAATGTCCTGAAACATTGTCTTCGACAAAATTTTTATAACATCGTCCGTTGCCTCGCACTGAGCTTGTCGAAGGGCCCCGTTCTTCGTTATTTTCATACCATTGCCGAACCCTCCTGAAAAATTCTCCCGCCGCCTCTCCCGCTTTTACGACCAAATCAGTCAATTTTCCCCCTTGAGTGTAAACCAGAAGCCCCTTATGCGTCCGGGGATTATACAAACCATCCAGTAAAAACCTCACCGCTCCCGTGCTTATATCAATTCCGAAGTGCTCCTCCGCCACCCGTTCGATGTTATGCGCCTCGTCAATAATCACCCATTTATACTCCGGCAGTATCGAAACATCATCCTCCCGCAGCGCAAGGTCGCTGAATAATAGCGCGTGATTGGTAACAATCACGTTGGCGTTCTCTAATTCCCGTCTCGCCCGCTGGCAAAAGCAGCTTGCGAAATGTCCGCATCGTCTCCCCCGGCAGTTCCCGTGCTCAGCTCTAACCGCATCCCATACCCTCGCGTCCGGCATAAACGGCAAATCGCTCAAAGACCCGTCTCTGGTCTGCTTTGCCCAGTCGCTTATCTCCGCAAGCGCATCGCCAAACTGGTCAAAAAGCCCTATTTGCCGTCGCATCGCGAACTCCAGCCGGCGTTTACATAAGTAATTACCCCTTCCCTTCGCCAAAACCGCCTTAAATCTCCACGGCCAGCTCTCTCCCAGCGACGGAATATCCTTGTTTATCAATTGCTCCTGCAAGCTGATAGTGAAAGTGCTTATGATTACCCTGCTTGATTGAATAACCGCCCGCTCTATTGCCGGCACAAGATATGCCAAACTTTTCCCGACTCCCGTTCCCGCCTCCACAACTAAGTGATATTTGCCCCCTAACGCCTCCTGTACCACTTTAGCCATCTTCACCTGTTCCAGTCGCCGTTCATAACCCTTAAACGCCCGGCTTATCGCCCCTCCCGGCCCAAAAACCTCCTCTATATTCAAAGCAGATGTTACTGGAATCAAATCTGTTTTCCGTCCCCTCCTTGCCTCGGTGTAGCTTTTAAGCGAAGCCGGGGTATCTGTTTTCTGCCCTCTGTCTTCCGTCCTCTGTTCCTTTCTTTTTTTAGTGCTTCCCTAACCGCTCATTAACCGCCTTCTTCATTGCGGCTACCACCTGCGAATCGGGCAGTTTCTTCTCGGCAAACTCTATCGTCTGCCGGGCAAACTCCAGCCGGTCTAATTGATAATAAATGTAACTTAACAAAAACGCCAGCTCGCCCGACCCGCTCTTTTCGAGCCACTCTCTTGCCTCGACTATCCTGTTTTCAACCGTGTCTTTATCGCCTATCATTTCAATAAGGTCAACCTTGATTTTAGGGTATTCGGGAAAAATCTCCATCGCCCTGGCCAAAAACAGCGAGCTGCTCATATATTCGCCCGTCGCAAACAGCGCTATACTCTTGCCCGCGTATCCGAGTGGGTCTTCCGGCTTATAGACCGTCGCAACCGTATATGCGTCGGCGGCCCTGTAAAACCTTCCCTGTTTCATATAATGCTCCGCCGCCCTTATACTCCTGTTAAATCTGTCGTTATTGTATGCGGCAAAGCTTTTATATGTGTCCAGAATCATTTCCGCTGCGCCAGCGTCCGATTTTGTCGATAAGGCCGCGTTCGGCTCCGCCTGCCCTTCGTATCGCAGCGAAGAAGACGCTTGTCCCGTGCTCGCCGAATCCTGCCCCATTAAGCCGGGGAACTGACCCGTTACCTGCTCTTCGCCTTTCTCAGGCATCCCCTCAACTATCACCGGCTTGCCTAATTGTATCTTCATCTTCTCATATACATCTCGTTGTCTAATCCCCTCCAATCCGCTAATCTCTACTTGTTCGGGCTGCTCCCTTAATCCTTTACCCAGTGTATCTCTCTGCCTTGCCTGCAAACCTTCTAGGTATGACCCTATGTTCGGCTCAATGCCGCTTATTTGTTTCGCCTCTTCTGCCTGCGACTCTGTTTTTCGCGTTATCTGAACGCCCATTTGCTTCCAGAAATTTTCCAGCAGCCGTTCCTCTGCAGCTTGTTCACCTCCCAGTGGATATTTTGAAACATCTGTCACAACCGACTTCTCAATATCCATTGGATTCGTCGATAACGGCCTCTGGAGAAGTTGTGGCGCAAACCTTCTCTGATACAATCCCGCTTGCCCTGATTCGAATCGAGGGGTTTGCTCGCTTTGCATGCTGACGCCCGAATATTGTGGTGCCGTGTAGCCGCTGACGCTCTGCGACGTAATCATACCTCCGCTTCCGGGTATCGTTTTTGTGACCGTCATCGAAGGCGAATAAAAAGGCGTAAGCCCTCCTTTTGCCTGCGTGGTGGATTGTGAACCTTCCGTCCGTTTTAGAAACGAGTCAATCCCCCCGGATGTATTCGCTAAATACCGGCGGTCAATCGAAAAATCCGTTACGCTGCTGTATGGAACAATGCCCCGAAATTGCATCCCCCCGGTAACGTTGCCTGTAATAACAAGATTTCCCCTCGTATCTATTGGTTTGATACTCGGTATCAACCCGGATTTATACGCCGTTTGCGGGACTGTGCCTAACCCCAGTGGATTGTTTGCCACAGGGTTTTCAATCGCAAATCCCGTCGCAGCAAAGGCAATCGCTAATATTACGGCAATATATATTGGATTTCGGCTTCTCATAAGATTAACTACTCTAGGAACTTCCACGGGTTCATATTCTGCTAAATTCCCTGGTATTTGGGCTTTTCCGCCCATCGCAGTTTCATCGACAGCGTATCCCACTCACTGCGAACCGGATTGTTTACAATCAGGAAATGCTTCATATTTCGCTGCACCTGCACCACGTCATTTGTGGACAATTCCTCGCAAATCTGCCCGTCTATTGAAACGGTTGTTCCTTCATTGAGACGTATCCCTCGAATCTCGACTACACTGTTTGCTCGAATCACAATCGGCCTGAAACTCAAGCTGTGCGGGCAAATCGGTGTAATCACCATCCCCTCCATTTTTTGCGATAAAATCGGCCCTCCTGCCGATAATCCGTACGCCGTTGAACCCGTCGGCGTCGATACCACAAGACCGTCGCTTATGCACTCGCCCAAATGCTGACCATCCACTGACATCTTGAGTTCTATCATTCTGAAAGGAGGTCCAGCCGTTACGTAAACGTCGTTGACAGCCGTTGAGCTGAAACTCTCCTTGCCATTGTGAAATATACGGCAAACGAGCATCATTCGCTTCTCTATCGGCGCCTCGCCGCGCCTGAGCCGGGGGAAAAATTCCTTGAGCTCCTCAACGCTGAATTCCGCTAAGTAGCCAAGCTTGCCGACGTTGACCCCTATTACTGGAACCTCTGCCCGGCTCAACTGCCTCGCCGCCGAAATGATGGAGCCGTCTCCCCCAAACACCACGGCGTAATCCGCTCCACGCAGGATTTCTTGCGTGCACTCGTTCGTCCGGCAGCTTGCCACGACCTCGGCTTTGCCCTTTATGAAGTCCGAAAAGCTGCCAATCGCCTCAGCTATGTGCTCTTTCCTGTGGTCTCCTAAAAACGCCAGCTTCAACGGTCTTTTTCCGGCTGTTCTGCCCATAAACCCTTTTCACGTAAGCATTTGTTTCACCGCTTCCGTTATTTTATCGGCATTTATTCCCGTCTCCATAAGCTGGCTGACCCGCGAATTGTGTCTTATAAACCGTCTCGGTACCCCCAGTATGCGCACTTTTCCGCTGCTTTCAAAACCTCTCGTTCGCTGTCCTGCTGCTTCCAGAATGGCCGAGCCGAACCCGCATGAATTTCCATGGTCTTCAACCGTAATCACCGGCTTGCCGGATTCCAGAAGTTGCACTATCTTCCCGTCAACGGGCGCTGCGAACCGTCCGTTTATTACGTCAACTTCAAATCCCTCTTCCGCCAGCTTCTTCGCCGCGGTCATCGCCTCTGCGAGAACACTGCCGTAACTGACTATCGTCGCGCGGGCGTTTTGACTGCTCCTGGTTGTTACACACTTGCCTAACTCAAATGGCTCCGCGGTTGCCTCCGTAACCCGGATGCCCGTGATTATGTCTTTCGGATACCTTATACAAACAGGCCGCTCCACGCTTATGGCGAATTCCAGCGCACCCTTCATTTCAACCGCATCCGCCGGCGCTACAAGCACCAGATTGGGCATCATACGCAAAAAACCGATGTCCATCAGCCCGTGATGCGTCGGCCCATCGGCGCCAACCACCCCTGCCCGGTCAATGCAAAATATCACCGGCAGATTCTGCAAAGATACCTCCTGAAATATCTGGTCAAAACTCCTCTGCAGAAAAGTCGAGTAAATACAGACCACCGGGCGCAGCCCGCTTTTTGCCATTCCGGCTGCTATCTCAACCGCCGCGCTTTCCGCTATCCCGACGTCGTAAAACCGGTCGCTGAACCGCTTGCGAAATTCCATCAGGCCCGTCCCGTCGCACATCGCGCTGGTTATCGCGATAATCCTCTTGTCTTTCTCGGCCAAATTCGTCAGTTCCTCGCCGAACACATCCGTAAAGCTCTTTCTGTCGCTTTCAACATGCCCCTCTGTTGTCTCGCCGTTTATTTTGAACGGCCCCGTCGAATGGTATTTGCTCGGCAAGCTGTCCGCCGGCTTAAAACCCATCCCTTTTTTCGTATGACAGTGAAGAATAACGGGATGCTCAACCTGCTTTAACGCGCCAAATAACTGTATAAGCGAGCCGATATCGTGCCCGTCAACGGGCCCGAAATAGGGTATATTCAAACTCTCGAACAACTGGCTGGCGGGTAAAACCATACGAATGCTCTTCTTTATTTTCTCTATTGCTTCCTCGACGGTCTTGCCCACAAACGGCACGTGTAAAAGAATATCGTTCGTGGTCCTGCGCAAATCCTCGTATGTCTGGCTGAGTCGAATCTTCGAAAGGTATTTGGCGACCGCGCCCTGGGTGGGGTCTATCGCCATTGAGTTGTCGTTGAGCACAATCAAAAGCTGTCTTTTTACCAGCCCGAGATTATTAAGCGCCTCGAAGCTTGTCCCGTTGACAATGCTCGCGTCGCCGACCAGAGCTACAATCTTTTCGCGTTTTCCCTGCTTAGCTCTGCCAAGCGCCATCCCTATGGCCGTCCCGATAGACGTCCCCGCGTGCCCTACGACAAACTGGTCGTACTGGCTTTCCTCGGGATTCGGGAAACCGCTTATCCCGCCGGTATGACGCAGATTTCGGAATTGCTCCTTCCTGCCCGTGATTATTTTATGAGCGTAACATTGATGACCAACGTCCCAGAGAAGCTTATCCTGCCCGAAGTCAAACACGTAGTGCAATGCAAGCGTCAATTCGACCACCCCGAGGTTGCTCGCAAGATGTCCGCCCGTCTCGCTGACCGTCTCCAGAATAAGCCGGCGTATCTCATCCGCCAATTGCTTTAATTGAGCTGTCGATAGGGCTTTTAAATCCCCTGGCCCATTTACCCCCGCAAGTAGAGCCATGCCTGCCCATTCATCCCTGACTGCCCCAACCTTGTCGGGAACGCCTTGCTCGATACCTGGTCTCTCGGGGGGTGAAGGGGCAGGGACCGGCTTAACTTTACCGGTGCCTCTTGTTTGCTTCCCTGAATTTACTCTCTGCATCTTGAATTTAGACCTCAAATCGCATGAACCCGTTATTATATACGTACGCCTGCCATACTTCAACGCTGTTTTTTGAATAAAGAAATAATGGGGTGCGATTCGAGTTTTTGGCTAACTTCGGCGGGGTGTGTTGAAAAGTTGCGGTTATGCGGCTCGTCCCATAAGATAAAATATTAAAAATGGCAGATAGTTTCGTGGATATGCTATCTCACGGGACGAGTATCGGTTGTGTAAACTGTCAATCGGCAGTTCAGGAACAACTGTTCGGCGATATAGTCAACCATCTACAAATTAGAGTTGCACCCATAGCAGGGGAATTAAGTGCGCAAATGAAGGCCCTTTTCCTTCAATGGACTACTTTGGAGAGAGGTTGCCGAATTTTGTGTAAGAGAATAATCCTTACGTCTTTGGTTGGTTTTTTATTTGCTCTTTTTCTCTTTCACCGGTTTTGGCGGTTTTTGTTTTTTGACTTTGGGCGGTTTAGGTGCTTTGGGGGCCTTGGGTTTTTTCTCGCCGCCCATCATTGCTCCTACGCCGACTATCGCGCCTGACGCGACGGCCATACCGATGGCGATATACCAGATAAAGCCCTGAACGCTCTTAACAATTGAAAGCATCGATGGCATACCGTTTTCACTGAAGGCAGCCAGGGTTACTATCGCCGTATAAATGACGGCCAGCAGCGGTATGATAAGCATAACGCCCAGTGCGTTGCTTAACGAGTCAGGGGGGACCTCGGCGTATGCCTGGGCCATTACAGCCGGTGACATTGCCGGCGCAACCGGTGTCTCAGGGAATTGTGCTTCTGAAAGCAACTGGTCGGCTTCTGCGGCGACTTCCAACGCAGAATCTTCCGTTGACGGCGCCGCTCCCGTGGCTTCTTTGGCGACCTCGGCGGGCTTGCCGTCCGCTCCGGTTGTGTAAATCTCGTCTAAAATCCCGCCCAGCGACGTATCGTCGGCCTGTAGTGACAGGTCGAGAAGGCCTGAGCCGGAGCCGAATGTGTCCAAACTGACGTCTTTTTCAATTTCTTCGAGTGACGCCTCTTTGGCGGGCGACGCCGGCGTTGCGGATTTCGTATCTCCCAGTCCGAAGGTCTCATCGCCGCTTTCCTTCAACGATGATACGGTGTCGGTTTCGCCCAATACCTTTATACCTTCCTCGACAATCTGGGTGTCGGCGTCGGTTAGCTGAATCTCCTCGCCTGCCGGCTTTTCGGGCGTCTCAGGTGCAAGCAGAATTTCTTCCGCCTCGGCCTCGGTTTGCGCCGCTTGCTCGGCGGGCTGTTCTTCCTCCTTTTTAATACCCATTGCGCTTGTGTCGCTCATCAGGGCGTTGACTTCATCAACCTTGAAAAGCAGGTTCGGCCCATCGCGAAATTCACGTAAACGGCCCAGCTTAACAAGTTCCCGAATGTCTGCTTCGCTTTTACCTAATTTTTCACTAACCTCTTTTGATGAATAGAACATACCGGCCATAATTACACGTTCCCCGAAGAGTAATTTTTATACGTCATTTTTCTTTTTCTTCGTTAATTTATTATACACGTTTTGCTGTTCAAATGCAAGGCGTTTTTATCAGAGTCCTATAATCGACGTGGCATAGCGATGATTTCAATTTGCTCGCTGTGTTCCAATACGTTTTTTTTAACCTTTTGTGCTTCCGGCGGCAGATTTTTTAAGATAGGCGACTTCGGATGGATAGAGGGGTCGGAATTTGCCGATTCCGAGGCCGCGGGCGTCGATTTTGCCTATGCGAATGCGTTTGAGAGATTTGACTGGCAGGCCGACTTTGGCTAACATTCGGCGAACCTCGCGGTTAAGGGCTTCAGTAATCGTAACCTCGATAAGTGAGTTTTCGTAGCCGCGTTTGAGGATTTTGACGGCGGATTTGGAGGATTTGCCTTCAGCCAGCCAGACGCCGTGTTTGAGTTTTTCCGCCTGTGGGCCTTCGATTCGGCCTTTGACCTCGGCGATATAGGTCCTGGTTATGCCGTATTTGGGGTGGGTCAGGCGATTGGCGAGTTCGCTATCGTTGGTTAGGATAATCAGGCCCGTGGTGTCGATATCAAGCCGGCCGACACAGAAGATTCGTTGCCGGGTCGGGACGAGGTCGATTGCTTTTGTTCTGTGCTGCGGGTCGAAATTTGTGCAAATCACGCCTTTGGGTTTATTGAGCAGGAAGTAAACTTTGGGCTGTGGTCTGAGCCGTCTTTGGCCGACGTTGATTACGTCCTTATCGGGATTCACAAAGGCGGGCAGTGTGTCAATGACTTTGCCGTTGACGCGAACCATTCCTTCGAGGATAAGCTCCTCGCATTTTCGCCTGGAAGCAATACCGGCCGCCGCCAAGATTTTTTGTAATCGCTCTGTCGTCACAATCCATATTATAACGGCAACGGAGGCGTGGTAAACCCTGCCCTGCAATTAAATGAGAATACTCAGGAGTGCTTTTTGGCGAAGCGTTGGAAGGTCTGAAAGTTTATTCTTCGGGGCGGTAGTCGTGCCAGCCGGCGGGCGCCGGGACGTATTTGCCGCCGAACCAGAGGTCGCCGGGCAGAATTCCCGTGAGCAAACGCCTGTCGAGGTAATACTGCTTGATGAAACCATCAGAATTAACGATACCGACAACGCCCCTGATACTTTCTGAAATGGTCCCCCTCAGAATCAGGAAGTCCTGTTTGTAGGTCGTCGAGTTTTCTTTTCTGCCGCCGTAACTGCTGCCCTTTGCGACGTTTTCAGCTCCCCAGCCGCCGCCGCCGACAGTAACAGCGGCTTCAACTATCACGGAGCGAGGCAGCACGCGGTTTGTGCCGGAGCCGTTGCCAATGGGTTTATAACTATGATTATACGCCGGCAAAGAGGGGTACTGCTTATCGGGAACGGAGGCTGGGGCCTGGCCGGGGTAATAGTTTGACAGTCCCGATGAATAAGCTGAGAAGCCGGGGTCAACGACTTTGACGACGCCCTGTGCGATGAGGCCGAGGATGTTCGGATTTTCATCTTTAGGCAGTTGAGTTGTTGCGTCGCGCGGGCCGTCAACGACAATAGAATCGCCAATCCAGATATTTCCCGTTGCGACGACGGTCATTGTGCCCTTTACGGTCATCTGGTCGTATAGTTCAGAGCCGATGATGACGTTGCCATCGACGAAGATTTGACCGCCTGGGTCGCTTTGCTTGGTGCCGAATGTCTGCGTTACGTAAGTATCCTCGATGTTAACGGTTACAGGGGCCTGGTTTGACGGGGCATAATGATAAGCGTAAACATAATATGTCTGATACGTTTGCGGGTTTGAGCCAGGTTTGATTTTGTAATCATGCGTCGTGTTGCGTTGATACCCCAGGACGGTGCAGTTATTGGTGATGCGGACTTTTCCGATGCCGTCCTGAACATAAAACTCGAGCTGAACTGCTCTTTGCGGGTTGGAAACCTGTGCATTACCTTCGGGTGTAAATCGGAAGGCGGGGTCGGTGCTGTCTCGGAAGCGATTGACTTTGCTGGTAACGGAGTCCTCGTCGGTGATTCGAACGTTTGGCTGGTCAAAATAGATGGCTTCTTCAAAGAACGACATAATGGTGCTGTACTTGTCGAAGTTGCCGGCGGTTCTTCTCGATTCGCCCATTTCAACTTTCTGCAGAAAGCGAGGGCTGCCGGAAATATATATATCTCGTTCGTCCGGCGTATCATTAAGGTTATTGATGTGAATGGGGATATCGAGGATTTCGCCGCTGGCGAAGTTGACTTGCCCGGTGGAAGTCGGACCAGTCGGGATACGACACTTGCCCATAACCCAGCCGGTGATTTCCTGAATGACCTGGACGTCCACGACTCTCTTTGAGACGCCGCTTGTGCCGGTGGAGATGATTCTAAAAACGGGCTGAGCGCCGATGAAATCGTCAAAATCGACGATATATTCGCAGGAGCTGCCGTCAAAATCGATGGTTCCCTCATTTGCGCCGCTCTGGAGAGCGCCGAGGATGTCTTTCTGCCGTGTCATCCAGAAGATTCCCTTCTCGAAGCCGGCCTCAGCGGCGAGCATCGCCTCGGTTTCACACTTTGCCTTAACGGCTTGGACTCGCACGAGGTAACTTGCGAACAGAAGTCCGGTGGCAAGGGCCGCCAGAATGATGACTACAATAATTACAAGCGGAAGAGCAAATCCATTGCATTTTTTTGTTCTTGTTGCACGGTTCATTGTTCGTTATTCCTCGCCAAGTCCCCAGGTATTGCGCATAAGCGTCGCGGCCGTAACTGTGGTAGGGGTGTTTTCGTTTGGGTCCTGAATAGTCATATTCAAACGGACGCAGCCCTTGCCGTCGCTGTCGGTGTTTCGAGTTGTATGGCTGAATTCGAGGGCCTGCACGTTTTCCGCGAGTGTAAGCGTGGTAACATAAGCGCCTTCGAGTTTATTGCCTGCGGCGTCAATTCCGCCCGGTGGTAATGGGCCGAGGTCGAGCATCAGCTTTTTGCCGTCGAGGTAGAAAATCGCGTAAGCGGTGCCCTTTATATCAACGTTCATAAAAGCGCTGTTGAGGTCGGCGTCCCAGTAATGAAATTCTACGGCCTCGCCTTTGACAACGAGGTCGGGGCCTGCAGGCGAGGCAACGGCGGGGATAAACTTGCCTGACTCGATAGTATAAAGGCGATAATCCAATCTGTTGGATTTTCTTCCCATAGAGCCGAATGTGATTGTAGTGGCAAGGGCGTCAAGCTGTGCCTTTGAGTTTGCGTAATTGAACGCCCTGGCCCAGCTTCGGTGGCCGTTCTGGACAAGGACGCCGGCGCACAGAACCACGACAAGTGATGCGCTCATCGCTATTACAATCTCGATGAGGGTGAATCCGCCTTTGCTAAAGCTATGGCGGACGAGTCCGCGTCTGATTTTCGATTTATTGTTTTTATTGTTTGCCATTTTACTGGTCTCGTCTGACGTATGTATCGAAAGTAACAGAAGGGTCGTCGGCGGCAACGGCGCCCGCGCTGAAATTCTTCCTCCATTGAATGTTGACGGTTATCTTGTTCAGTTTAACGCCCGTGAAACCGTCCTCGTCAACCTGGCTTTGGTCCATAGTTATGTAAAGAGGCAGGCCGTCAACAACGGTCATAAAATCGCCCTGGCCGACTTCAGGGGGCAGGGTAAAACCCATATCGAGGTCTTCGGGGCTGTAGTCGTCATCGCCGCCGTTGCTCTTCCAGTCCTCAATCAAAAGCTGGGCTATTCGGGCGGCGGTCATCTGCGCCCTTGCGAAGCGGACGTGGTCGATGCAAAGGTACTCGTAACAGAGCGTTCCAAGCGCAGCAATGATGATAACCGATGCCGCCAGCATTACTTCGATGAGGGTCATTCCCCTTCTGAATCGATTTGTTTTTATTGTGCGCATAATCCTCCAGACAGTTCCACTATCATATAGAATATGAATCGACCGGACAGGATGCAAAATCAATCAAAACATTTTCATTCAAGGGCCGATAATATCGGCAGTAATGAGTTATCAATTTTTAGTTTTGAGTTTTGGGTTTTTAGTTTATAAAATGCCGCTATGCAGGAATTTGAGAACCGGTTTATGGTGAGCTTGTCGAACCAGATAATTTGCGGAGATTGCGTGAAATTGCTGGGTAAAATCCGCGAGCCGTTCGCGGATTTGATATTCGCCGACCCGCCTTTCAATATCGGGTACAAATACGACAAATACAACGATGAGGTCGAAGGGGAAAAATACGTCGCCTGGACGCGGGAGTGGATGAGTGCATGTAAAAAAGTGCTGAAACCCGCCGGCTCGTTTTATATAGCCATAGGTGACGACTACGCTGCAGATGTGAAAATCATCGCCACAAGAGAATTAACATTAGTTATGCGTAACTGGCTCATCTGGCACTACACCTTCGGCCAGCAGACAAAAAATAAATTCGCCCGTGCCCATACACATATTTTCTATTTCGTCAATGACGAAAAGCATTTCACTTTCAACGACGAAATCGTGAGGATTATCTCGGACAGGCAGAAAATCTACGCTGACAAGCGCGCCAACCCCGCGGGCAAAATACCGGATGACGTATGGGACGAATACCCGCGTCTATGTGGAACATTCGATGAGCGAATTAACTTTCCCTGCCAGATGCCGGAGAGTTTGCTCGCACGGATAATAAGGGCAAGCTCCAATGAAGGCGACTGGGTGCTCGACCCGTTCAGTGGTTCAGGCACGACAGCGATAGTCGCACATAAATTGAAACGCAAATATACCGGTATTGAGATATCCAGGAAATATGTTAAGGGAACCCTCAAACGGCTTGAACAATCGGAAGGTTATCCGATTGAGGGCGAGGGAGAAAGAAAATGGAGCGAGAATTTAGATGCTGAATTGAAGTGGCTTTATCATGAAAATAAAGTTCCCGTAGAACGTTTGACAAAAGACCCGTTTTTACTGAGATTGTTCACCGACAAGTTAAATAAACGAATCAGCGAGCGTCAAAATCCCTTCCAGCCGCAGGTTATCGAAAGGCGATTAGTCGCGTTAAACAGCAGGATGAAGCTTGGGCCGTTGAAAGCGAATATCGAATCACTCCGTGACGCAGGGAAAAGTTCGTGAACCACACAAATATACGCAAAATGGCGAGTCCTTTAGCCGCGTTTATCTTAACTGCGGCAATGCTGACGCTGGCGCAGGCGCCTATTGGGTGGTGGCCGTTGGCATGGGCGGCGTATGTGCCGTTTATCCTGGTATGTTCGTCGAAAAGTAAACCATCCCGGTTATATCTCGCGTCATATATCGTCGGGACGTGTTTCTGGCTGGGCAATATTTACTGGATAAGTTTTGTGACAGTTGCGGGGTGGATTGCGGCCTGTATGTATCTGGGGCTGCTTTGGCCGCTCCTGGCCTTAACGCTGCGATGGTGCATAAACAGGAAAATACCGCTTGTTATAGCTGTGCCGATACTTGTTGTCGGAATGGAAAAGTCACAGGGATTGTTTTTTGGCGGTTTTTTCTGGCACTTTCTTGGCCACAGCCAGTATGACAATACCGCCCTGATTCAAATAGCAGATATATTCGGGGCGGCGGGCGTGTCGTTTCTGGTCGCTATGGCCAATGGGGTAATCGCGCAATTGGTAATCTCAGCTATGAATTTAGAAAAAAAGCAGGATTGGCGTTTCTCAATTCTCAATTCTAAATTCTCAATTTTAATCGTTGTTGCTGCGGTTGCTGGAGCATTGATATACGGCAAATGGCGAATCGGACAATCGGATAGGTTCATCACGTCGGGACCTATGATTGGGGCGGTGCAGACCAATGTGCCGCAGTCGGTGAAGGAATCGTTTGAGGCGGAACAGCAGATTTTCGATGAGGCGCTAAATGAAGGTGAGCTTTGTCTGCAAAGCGGCGCAGAACTAATCGTATGGCCCGAGACAATGGTGCAGGCGATACTCGAACCGCAGGTGTTACGACTGCTCGATGAATCACATTCGTATAAAATTTTCGATAAAACGATAAGCGTGCACGCCCAAAAGGGGGCGTATGTGCTCGTCGGGGCGTATGGGGGAAACCACACAATCGAGGAAAACCGCGATATCAAAATGACGGAAAAGTTCAATTCGGCGTTCCTCTATAAGCCCGACGGCAGCCGGTCGCCGCAGAAATACTACAAGATTCACCTCGTGCCCTTCGGCGAATACCTGCCCTTCAAAAATATTCCGCTTATTCACAACCTGCTGCTGAAATTTTCGCCTTACGATTTCGATTACACATTAGATGCTGGTAAGACATATACGGCTTTCGAGATGGCGGGTAAAAACGGCGCGGCATATCGCTTCAGCGTTATTATTTGTTACGAAGACGCCGTGCCGAACATGGTCAGAAGATTCGTTTTAGACAAGGATGGCCGCAAACGCATCGACTGGCTTGTTAATATAAGTAATGACGGGTGGTTCGTGAGATTTAAGGATGACAAGGTGTTGCCGAGCAGTGAGCTTGCTCAGCATACGGCGATATGCGTGTTTCGGGCGATAGAAAACAGGGTGGTGGTGCTGCGTTGCGTCAATACAGGTATAAGCTGTATGATTGACTCGCTCGGGCAGATAAGAAACGGTTACGCCGCCGGCAACCTTCCGGAAAATGCGTTTGACAGGCAGGGCGTTAAGGGCTGGTTTGCCGATATGGTTCCAATTGATTCAAGGATAACATTTTTCAGCAGATACGGGTTTTGGCTGGATTTCGCTTGCCAGTTGTGCTTAGCTGGAATCATAATAACCCGGCTTGCCGAGCGGTTTATCTTTCAAAAAATGTTAAAACCGAAACCATAAGGAAAGTGAGCAAATATCAGCTTGATGAGAAATAAAATATTTACAGCCGGGCTTATATTGCTAATCGCACTGCCGACGCAATTTTGCGGCTGTGGGCCACAATCTTCGGTGAACAGTTCGGCGCCGGAGGAAAAGAACGACGCTCTTGAGGAACAGGCAGGGCGGATTATCAAAGAGGCGCTTGCTGGCAGCGACCCGAGGATTAGGGCAAACGCGATAGAGGCGGTATCGGGACTGCCGTTAAAACAAGCCGGCATTTTTATGCCCGACGTTCAAAAACTGCTGGCGGATGAGTTTGTGCCGGTGAGGTTCGTAGCGGCGGTGGCTGTCGGCGATATGAGGTATGTTCCGGCGAAAAACGCGGTAATGGAGCTTTTGAAGGACAAAGACCAAAACGTTCGTCTTGCGGCTGCATACGCCGTCGGAAAGCTGGCGCCGGGAACGTCGGTCGAACTGATTGGCAGGGATTTAAGCAGTCGGGATTTGCGTGTGCGGGCCAATGCGGCGATGCTTTTAGGCAAAATTGGCGATAAAAAAACAATACCCCTTCTTTACGAAGCAATGAGAGACGAATCCTCGGATGACCGGGTCCGGCTTAATTCAATTGAGGCGATAGCCCGCTTGGGAGATGAGCGAATCTATCAGAAGATTTGGGCGTTACTCATAAGCGCTTATGCCGATGACCGGGTGCTGGGCGTTCGAGCAATGGGGGCGCTGGCTACCGGCCAGGCAAAAGATGCGATAATAACAATGCTTGACGATGACCTGGTTGAGGTTCGTCTTATCGCAGCCGAACAGCTTGGCAATTTGGGCGACCAGGCAGGGGAAAACGTTGTGATTGAGGCGTTAACACAAGGGACTGCCGGCGGTGCGGACCGAGATACCAAAGAGCGTATTGAAACGCTCGCGGCATTAGCGATAGGTCAAATAAAGACGAGGGGGCTGAAAAAGTTTTTGCCTGAGCTATTGAAAAGTGAATCGCAATTTGTTAAAATCGCTGCCGCTAAAGCGGTTTTCTTAATTGGCGGCGACGACAATATCGGACGGTGAGGATAGGCGATATATCGCGAAAAAGCCGATTTTACCAAAATTAACTTGACGTAAGAGCTAAAAATTCGTAAAATAAGGGTGTTTACAGGGTATAATAGGCGGGGTATAATGAAACCTTGCAAGAGAATTTAGTAAAAGGCGGGCAAATTGGTGAAAGGAGCGAATCTTGAGTAATCTCACGAAGGTCTTTATAGTCCTCTTAACAATAACTTCAATCTTCCTTTGCGCAATCGTTGTAACGTACGTGGCCAACGCAGACAACTACAAGACCAGGTACAGCAGGATTATCTCGGAACGGGACGCACTCGAGCAATCAAAGGAAAGCTTGACCAGCCAGCTCAATGAAAAGAACCAGCAAAAAGACGACCTTGAGAAATCGCTGACCGGCAGGATTGCTTCGGAAAAGGCAAAGGCCGACGAGCTGCGGGGCAAGCTCGGCGAACTCGAGAGGCAGAATGCCGATTTGGTTCAAAGAACCAACGATTTCGCGGCCGTAACCAAGGCATTTAGCGAGACGGCGGACAAGCAGACCCAGACGCTCAATGCCGCTCTCGAGGAAGTGAAGCAGTTAAAGGCCGAGCAGATAAAGATGGGCAGGGAGCTGGAGGAAAAAAGCCAGGCATTGATGGAAAAGACGGCCATAATAGAAACGTTAGAGACGGATAAGCGTCGCCTGACGGAGGAAAAGGCGGATATTCAAACACGGTTAGACAGATTGCTCGGGGCCGGAAGAGGGGTCGCAGCGGCCGGTTTGCCCGTTACCCCTGAAAGGGGGCCGGCAATAGCGATTCCACCAGTGGACAGGCAGGTTCCTCTGAAAGGCCTGGTTTCTGAGGTGGACGTCAGAAATGCGATGGCAACGGTGTCAATCGGTTCAGCGGACGGCGTGATGAAAGGAACAAAGTTCCACATAACGCGAGGCGATGAGTATATCTGCGAATTGTCAATCACAGACGTTGATACCGACAGGGCCGTGGGAGTGCTCGACCTTATTCAGCAGCAGCCCAGGGCGGGTGATAACGCTGTGACTGAATTATAGCGTATCGAGTATATATTAAGGTGAAAAAATGAGTCCGAACGGACCGGTAAAAAAAACAGCAGCAAGCAATATTTATACCGTCATTTTAGCAATAGCTTTTGGACTGTTATTGGCGACGGTGATTTTTGTCGCCTGCAAGTGTTATTTCCAGTACGGCACTTTATTCAAAATTCCATAACAATTCCCTGTTGAACCGGCGAGCAGGATGCGATAGAATATGACCCGTAAATGGTCATAGGAAAGAACGGAGTCGGTAATGCTGCTGGATAATGTATTGGGCTGGTTCAGTATGGATATGGGTATCGACCTCGGTACCTGTACGACTCTCGTTTGTGTCCGCGGCAAAGGCATTGTTCTTAACGAACCATCGGTAGTTGCTGTCCGAAAGGGCACCAATATCGTTCTAAATAACGGCGAGGCTGTCGGTCTTGTCGCGCGCGAGATGTTAGGCAAGACCCCCGGCTCAATCAGCGCGATAAGGCCCCTCAAAGACGGCGTAATCAGCGACTTTGAAATCACAGAGGCGATGCTGAGCTATTTTATTCGCAAGGTCCACGGCAGGGGGAAATTGATTCGACCGCGGGTTGTCATAGCGGTGCCGAGCGGGATTACGGCCGTGGAGCGCCGGGCGGTCATCGACAGCGCCGAAAGGGCTGGGGCGAGAAAGGTTTATCTGGTTGACGAGCCGATGGCCGCTGGAATCGGGGCTGGCCTGCCGATTACCGACCCGACGGCGTCGATGATTGTGGATATCGGCGGCGGGACGACCGAAGTGGCGATAATGAGCTTGGCAGATATTGCCACCTGCGAATCAATCCGCGTCGGCGGCGACGATATGGACGAGGCGGTCATCAATCATCTCAAGCGAACGTATAACCTGCTTGTGGGCGAGCCGCGGGCGGAGAAGGTCAAAATTCAAATCGGCTCAGCGGCGCCGCTGGAAGAAGAGCTGACGATGGAAGTATCGGGCAGAGACACGATTTCGGGATTGCCGAGGAAAATCGTCATAACCAGCGAAGAAATCCGCGAGGCGCTAAAGGAGCCGATAGCGGCGATAATTGACGCGGTAACAAGAACGCTCGAAAAAGCGGAGCCGGAACTGGCGGCCGACCTTATTGAGAACGGGATTCATATTTGCGGCGGCGGGTCGCTGTTGCGGGGGATGGATACGGTGCTCGGCAACGCGACAGGATTGAAGGTCATTCGCGTTGACGACCCGATGACAGCCGTTGCGCGAGGCACGAGCGTTTATATGGAAAACCTCGAGTCATGGAAGGACACAATGGAGCACAGCGAATCGGGGTGGTAGTCCGGGAAACGTGATTCGTAACTCGGCCCTCGAAATTCGAGAGACGAGTGACGAGAGACGAAGGACGAGAGATGGCAAGGAAGCGAATCAGAATCACCTCAAGGATGTTGTTCGTATGGTTTTTGCTGGCGGGATTTATCCTGCTGTTTTGCCCCGCGAAGATAACAAGCAAATTTCAATTCGCGTTTGCGAGGATTTTCCGCTGGCCTTTGAATATCGGGAAAAATATGTCCCTGTCGGCCAGGACCAGCGTTGCGGTGCAGGATGAGTCGGCCCGTAAGGAGTCGCAGTATCAAAATTATATTGTGAACCTCGAAGAGGAGCTGCGCCGGAAAAATGAGCAAATCCGGCAATTGACGGGAATTCGCACGCGGCTGAGGGGTTTTGAGGGGGCAAAGCTGGCGCCTGCGGAAATAATCACCTCTTCAACTGAAGGCCAGAGATGCGAGCTTATCATAAACAGGGGAAGCGACGACGGGCTGGCAAAGGGATTTTATGTAATAGGCGACAACAGCGTCATCGGGATTGTAACGGACCTTTCGGCAAGGACGGCCAAGGTCCGGCTGCTGACCGACACATCGTCGGCGGTTCAGGTCAATATAGCCGGCATAGAAGCAAATATGCTGATGCAGGGCGACGGTAAAAACCTGGCGAAGATAAAAATGGTGCCCGCTAAGCACAAGATTAAGGTGGGCGACCCTGTTCTTGTGCGCAGAAAGCCGGGATTGCTTGATATTGCCATGATTGCCGGAGCGGTGCAGCAATGCAAAAGGGACGACAAGAACGCGTCGCTTTGGGAAATAACCGTAAAGCCCGTTTGCGATACCGCCAGGTTAAATGACGTGGCTGTGATAATAATGAACCCGGCCAAATGATTTTCGATTTACAATTTTCAATTTAATTGAAACAGGACATACCGCTGAGGAGATTTTAGGATGCCGTGGCCGCGATTTGCGGTGGTGGTTTTGACAGCCGCACTGGTGCAGTTAAACTGGGTGGATGTTGTCGCAGTAACGCGATTTAACGTTACGCCGGATTTACTGCTGATTCTGATGGTGTTTTTCGCGATTAACTGCGCGTTGCGGGAGGCGATTATCTGCTCATTTATAATTGGTTTGGCGGCCGACATTGTGGCGACGGGTTTCCCAATGGGGCCGCGGATAATCAGTTTCGGACTTTTCGGAACGGCCCTTGCGTATCTGCACCGCGTCATTGCAATCAGGAAAATTCATTACCAGGCGCTTACCATATTTCTCATCAATTTTTGCGGCAGTGCATTGTCGCGGTTTTTGACCTTTGCAGCGAATCGCAGCGGGGCGGCAATGAGCGTCGGGGCGATTCTCGGAACATCTGTTTATTCGGCGGTCACGGGGCCTTTTCTGTTTATGCTTTTGGACTGGTCGATGCGGATAAAAAGCCCGCGTCGCAGGCGACGTTGATTATTGAAAATTTCGGATTTCGGACGGCGGATTGAAGAACGCACAAAAATCAAGCCGCACACAATAATATATGTACGGCAGGCGGATTATAATTCTGGTTATCATCATCGCAGCGATGCTGGTCGTGTGCGTGCTGCGGCTGGCGGATATGCAGCTTCTATCGACGTCTTTTTACAGGGAGCAGGTTGCGCAGCTGAAGATTCAACGGGGCGTAAACCGGCAGGTTCGGACGCTGCGGGGCAGGATATTGGACAGGAAGGAAAAAGTAACGGCCGGCGATGATTTGAAATTCTGGCTGGGAATCAACTATGAGCTGAGCAGGTTTCTTGATGAGCGTGTTCGACAGTCAATGGCAGTGCAGGCAATAGACAAAAACCCGGACGCCAATATGGCGGAAATACGGGAGGAATTTGAGAATCGGCTCAATGACCTTGAGCTTCTGATAGTCAAATGCGAGCAGTTCGGAATGTCGCGGGAGGAGGTCGTGCAGCGTCTCCAGAAAATCAACGACAGAATCTGGAACCTGCGGACGTTTCTGGCCTGGGCGAGGAACAGGCCCGGCGACGAGATACTCGAAAAATACGACAGAAACCTCAACAATGTGCCGTTCAGCGAGGCAGTCGAGGATTTCGAGAGCAGGTTTCCCGACCCGCCGCAGCGACTGAAGCTGATTGCCAAAGTCAACGACATAGCAGAAACCGAAAAGGTTTGGCCCATGGTCGAATTGAAGACCGAGGACGATGTGTTCGCTGCGCGGGTGGAATTTCTGGACTTCAACGGCGTTGAGGTGCTGGCAAAGGGCGAACGTTTTTATCCATACGGCTCGGTTGCGGCCCAGGTAATCGGCTGGGTGGGGCCGCCGAGCCAACAGGACAAGCGTCAGTTCGCCGGCGACAGGTTTTCGAGCTATCTCGATGACGAGGTTTGCGGAAGGGAAGACGGCGTGGAATTCACCTGCGAGCAAATTCTGCGGGGTAAACGCGGGGAGCTTGTTTATGATATTGACCGCGAATTGGTAAGCAGGACTGAGCCGGAATTCGGAAAAGACGTTCGGTTGACGCTCGATATCGAGCTGCAGCGGCAGATTGAAAATCATTTTACCGATTGTGTTTTTAATCCCAATTGCGACGCGCCGACGGCGGGAGTTGTAATCGATGCCGGCACGGGCGATATCCTGGCCCTTGTATCCCTGCCGAGCTACGATTTGAACTTCGTCAGGCAAAATTACGGCAAACTGGCGGCAGACCCCTGTGAGCCGCTGCGTAACCGCGCAATAAATGAGCAATACCCGCCCGGGTCGGTCATTAAGCCGGTGATTCTGACGGCTGGTCTCGAATCGGGGCAAATCTCGGTAAACCAGGTCATAAACTGTCCCGCCCACAGGGCGCCGCAGGGCTGGCCGAGCTGCTGGATATACCTCAGGAACAATGGGGTCGGTCACGATACGCTGTGGTCAAACAGCGCACGCAACGCTATAAAGGGAAGCTGCAACATATATTTTTCCCACTTGGCCGACAGGACAGATGAGCTTACCCTTCAAAGCTGGCTATACCGATTCGGGTATGGGCATAGGACGTTGGCCGATTTACAGGCCGGCGATGATTCACGTGATTTAAGACAAATGCAGGGGCAGATTTCGAATATGCCTGCAAAAGAAACAATAACCAGTTTTGAGCAGGTTCCGCCCCTGGAGCCGGGCGAGAAACGATGGTTCGGGATAGGGCACGGCAACATCAGGGTAACACCGTTACAGGTGGCCAACGCAATGGCGTGCTTGGCCAGAGACGGGGTTTATAGGCCGGCGAGATTGATTACAGACCCCTGTGCCGCCAAAGCAGAGACAGTCGAGATGGAAATCACGCCGGCGACGCTGGCGGTAATTTATGACGGGATGCGAGCGGTTGTCGCGGAATCGGGCGGCACGGCCTACAGGGAATTCGCGCGTTCATTATCATTTTTTTCTGCTCGCGGAGTAAAGATATACGGCAAGACCGGCTCGACCGAGCGGCCTGACCACGCCTGGTTTGCCGGCTTTGCCAAAGATAATAACGGCAAAGCCATCGCAATCGCGATTGTCGTCGAGGGAGGCCAGCAGGGTTCAGCAGACGCAGCGCCCCTGGCCAGAGATGTCTTGCAATTTTGCGTCGAGGCAGGATATATTGGTGATTTATAAAAACTGCGTTTAAAAAGCTATAAATGAAAGGGGAACTTTATGTTTTGTCCGAAATGTGGAGTTGAAAATCCTGATGGGGCGAGTTTTTGCCGCGGTTGCGGTTCGGCAATTACAGCGGCGAAAACAGCATCGCCTGCGCCGGCGGCGAAAACAAGCGGAATGGCGATAGCATCGATGGTGTTCGGCATACTGAGCTTCTGCACGTTTTTACTGACTGCACCGATTGCTTTTATCCTCGGAATCATTTCACTTGTTATGATTACCAAAAGTAAGGGGCAGCTTAAGGGCACAGGGTTTGCCGTCGCGGGCATTGTAACGCCGGTGGTGGCGCTGCCTTTTGTGGCGCTGGTAATGGGGATTATGATGCCTGCGCTGGCAAGGACAAGAATGATTGTGTATCGAATGAATTGCGGGGAAAATTTAGCCGGTCTCGGCAAAGCAATGCTGCTCTACTCGGGTGATAATAATGATAAATTCCCGTCCTGCGAACAGTGGTGTGATTTGCTGATTGAATATGAAGATGTTGACCCAAATCAGTTCCGCTGCAGAGGCGCCAGCAAAGGCCCGTGCAATTATTCGATGAACAAAAACGTAGAGGAGCTGGGCGCGAAAGCCCCGGCTGATATGGTTTTACTTTTCGAGTCGAAACCCGGTTGGAACCAGTCGGGAGGGCCGGAGCTTTTGTCGATTGGAAATCACCAGGAAGAGGGATGCAACGTCTTGTTTTGCGATGGCCACGTCGCCTTTGTTAAGACCGAAGAAATTGACACATTAAAATGGACGGCCGGGCCGTAAAGCCCCAGAATAAAGCTGGGGATTTTTAATTGGCGGCGAGATAGGTTTTCGGCAGGGTGGCGGGGCGGCTGTTTTCGAGGTAAGTGAGGGTTCTTTCTAAGATTTTACCGACGACTGGTGCGGCGACTGTGCCGCCTGTGTAGCCCTTGCCTAAGGAAATATCGGGTTTGCGGACCGAAACGAGGACAATCACAGCAGGGTCTTCAGCGGGAGCGCCGCCTATGAATGAGGCCACATATTCGTGCTCGGCATAACCCCTTTCGCCGGTTTTAGCGATGTTGGCGGTGCCGGTTTTGCCAAAGACCTGCCATTTTTTAAGCTTCGCTCTTCTGCCGGTTCCCTCGTTGATGACGCCGGTCAGGGTCTCGGTAACAATCCATTTGGCAACATCGGGGTCAACGCAGAAGCCCACGGGCGGCGGCGCTTTTGTCAATTTTACGATATCACCCTGATTATCAACCACGGCCTTGACGACGTGAGGCCTGATGGGCCTGCCGCCGTTGGCGAGGATGCAAAAGCCGCGGACAAGCTGCAGGGCGGTAACGGTGATTTCCTGACCGAAGGGTATCCGGGTAACGCTGTAGCCGGTCCATTTCGGCGTAGGCCAGAGAAGCCCCGGGGCCTCCCCCGGCAGGTCGATACCGGTCTGGCTGCCGAAACCAAAAAGTTTAAGGCCGTTATAGAGCTTGTCTTTACCCATTCGCTGGCCGACTTTTGCCATACCGATATTGCTTGACTTGACAAGCATGTCGCGGACGCTCAAATTACCAAAGCCATCGCGGTATTCGCCGATACAGCCGAAGCCCTTGCCGCAATATGAGCCGTTTTCACAGAAAATCGTATCGTTGCGACTGACGACCTTGTCGTCGAGCGCGATTGCCATAACTATCGGCTTGATGAGCGAGCCGGGTTCGAACTGGTCGGTTATGGCGCGGTTACGAAGGGTATCGGGGTCTGCTGTATTGAAATGTTCAGGGTCGAAATCCGGCAGCGCTACCATAGCAAGAATTGCGCCGGTTTTGGGTTCGGCCACAATGGCAATCGCGGACTCGGCGCGATAACTTAAATATTGTTCGAGCAGCGCTTCGCTCGCGAACTGCTGAATGGTGGCGTCGAGGGTGAGAATGATTCCGACGCCGTCGGCGACTTTTGTTTCGTGGTCTTTCAGGCGAATCGGCCGCCGATGGGCGTCGGCGATAAAGACGTTTCGCCCGACCGAGCCGGCCAGGTCGCTGTCGTATGCGAACTCTATGCCTTCCAGACCCCTGTTATCGGCGCTGGTGAAGCCGACGACGTGCGAGGCGAGCCGTCCCATCGGGTAATGCCTCTGGCAGCTCGATTCCACGCCTACGCCGTATATTTTTCGGGCTTGGGCGGCCTGGTTGTAATCGACGTCGGTGCGTATCCTCGCAAAGCCGGGGTTGGCGCTGTCGGTGATGAGCTTGCAGATGATATGGGCGCCCATATCGAGGACGGGGGCAAGCTCACAGGAAGTTTCTTTGACTTCTTTTAATATGCGCGGCTCGGCGAAGACCATCTGTACCTCTTTACTTCCGGCCAGCACCCTTCCGCGACAGTCCATAATAACCCCACGCTGGGGTATGAGCGTGGCGACCGCCTGCTTCTGTTGCGTACACTGTGATGTATATTGCTCATTTTTATAATATTGCAGGTAAAAACATCTCGCGGCAAGGGCCAGGAAAACGGCTATGAGCAGGGCAAACAAAAAAGTTGATATTCGGTTGTTTTTCATCTTGATATTTGACCGCCCGGTCCGGCTGGTAAACCGTTGGCGGAATCAACCTGCCGGGATACGCTGGCGGGGTTAATCAGATTTTCGAGACGAAGCTGTTTGGCCGTGAGCTGCTGCCTTAGTCGGTTCTGTGAAACGCGTGCGGAGCATATTTTATAAAATATTCTGTCGTTAGCATTGCGGATATAAGCTGCGGCGAGCAGCACCGAGGTGAAGAAAAATGCAACAAAAACAAGTCGAAAACCCAGACGCATAACCTGCACCCATATTCAAAGGCCGGTCTTTACTTGGCCGGCATCCTCAATTGCATAGCAACCTGAATGTCGTCTTCGCTGGACAGTTTGTTGCTGTTGAGTCGGACGATTTCCTTATAGCGATTGCCGTCGCCGAGCTGATTGGCGGCGATGCGCCACAAGCTGTCGCCTTCCTTGACGACGTAAATTCGGGCCGATTTCGAAGAATTCGCCTTGTCGCTCGCTGCTGTTGTATCTGCGCCGGCTGTTAAATGTCTTTTCCCGACCGATTCTGCCTTTGTAAAGTCCCGCCCGGAAAGGACGTTTGCCGGCGTCTGCGAAGAAACGTTTGAGCCGGATAAAGGCGGTATCGTAAGTTTTTGCCCAACCTGAAGTGAATCGGCGGAAGCGAGTATTTTGCGATTGGCTTCAAATATTGCGTTAATAGTCGCCAGCTTGTTGCCTTCGACAGGACCGTAAACGCTTTTGGCAATCGAACCGAGCGTGTCGCCATCCTGCACGACGTGCACTTTCGCTGTGGCCGGCTGAACCGGCACGGTGGAATCGACCGGCACTGTAACCGGCTCGGTTACTGCTTTTGACGAGGCAGTGGCGTCGGTGGTTGTGGGCGTGCCCTCTGGTAATGCCATTGAAAAACGAATATCGTCAGAGTCGCCGGCTTGCTCAGGCGACGGAGACGCGTTTTCGACGGGTTGCGCCGCGCCCGGCGTTGCCTCGAGAACCAGCTTGCGCTCGTTGGCGCCGAGACCCGTCTGGCTGTTTTGCAAACCGACCATATTCTTGGTCAGGGTATTGCCGTCGTCCTTATTGTGAAGGCCCGGCAGGCCGTTGATTACGAAGGCGATGATAAATATGAATACCAGCCCCAGCAACAACCCAATCTTTGCGTCCGATGTCATAACGAAACTCCCTTTTCCTTTCCCGTTAATTTCTCTGAGCGATTCTTAATTTTGCGCTTCTTGCACGTCTATTCCGCAACACCTCGTTATGGTCTGCCACAACAGGTTTTTCCGTCAATATCCTGTAAACGCCCTGTTTTTCATTTTCACGAAAACTTGTTTTGACGAGCCGGTCTTCCAAGCTGTGAAAACTGATAATCGCGACCCGGCCGTCTTTTTTCAGAATCTGGGGCGCCGTTTCGAGCAGTGCCGCCAGGTTGCCAAGCTCATCGTTTACTGCGATTCTCAGCGCCTGAAAAGTTCTCGTTGCCGGGTGAATTCGAGTCCACTTTTTTGTGCCTCGGCCTGTCATCGCGGCAGACACAATCGCGGCAAGCTGACCCGTCGTTGTAATTTTTTCCCGGCGACGATGCTCGACTATACATTTCGCTATTCGCCGGGACGCCCTTTCTTCGCCAAACTTATATATCAAATCGGCGAGCGATTTCTCATCTGTCCTGTTAATTATATCGGCAGCAGTGGTCTTTAATCTTTTATCCAAACGCATATCGAGAGGCATATTGCGCTGAAAGCTAAGTCCCATAAGAGAATCGTCAAGCTGGGATGAGCAGACGCCGAGGTCCGCGAGGATAAAATCGACTTTTTCAAAACCCTGCCGCAAAACAGCATCTTTGACGTCAGAAAAATTCGAGTTAAGCAGGAACACCCTGCATTTTAACTGCTGTAAAGCGGACTGGGCCCTTCGGATAGCGTCTATATCCACATCCAGGCCGATAATTGCTCCCTCTGGGCCCAATCCTTTGCCGAACATTAAGCTGTGGCCTCCATTGCCAACGGTCGTATCGACGACCACCGCATCCTGCGGTAGCTTAACTCGTTCGGCCAGTGCATCAGCAAGAACCGGTATATGTTCCGTCGCCGCACCATTCACTTTTATATAAAATACAAGACACCTCACCCTGCGCTTTGCGGGATGGGCTAAACGGTTACCATCCTGCCGGACCGGCTTTTTAGCTCTTTAACCGAGGGAGAAAACTCGATACGTGAAAATCTCTGCCCCAGCTTTTTCACCCGCTCCAGCCGTTCGCTGAGGACTGCTACCGACGAAAGCGTCTGCTCGTCGGTTGTCCTTCTGCCTGCCAGCGTTTCCTTCACTACTTCACAATGGTTCGGATGCAAATCAATCATATCTCCACCTTTGACCCCTTTCTAAACGTCCTGATTTTGCTTCTGCAGAACTTCCTGCCGAACCTGGGCCACGCGCTTCTGAAACTGGGCCATATTATCGGCCACATACTGCTCCCAGTCGGGGGTGTTCCAAAGCTCAATGTGGTCACGCACACCTACCAAAGTAACGTTATCTTTCAAGCCGGTTCTTTTGCGCAGCTTTTCTGTTAAAAGCAGCCGTCCCTGGCTGTCTAACTCGACCTTCCCTGCCAAAGCGAAGTTCATTCGCTCGAAAGCAACGGTCTCGTCGGGCGCGGCGTTTTTCTGCGCCATTGCGGCCGACAAACGCTCGAAACATTTCTCGGGATAGAGACACAAAATGCCGTTAGCCCCGACGACTAAGTAAAAATTGCCCCCGTGCTCTTTCGTGTCGATTTGATTGCGGAGCTTGTTCGAGACGAGGACTCTGCCCTTGTCGTCGATTGTATGTTCGTATTCGCCTGTTAATAACAGCATGTTCTCAATCCCACTAATTAACCACTTGTAGGGAATTATCACCACTTGCTGCCACTTCGTCAACATAAAAAACAATTTTTTTGAAAAAATTTTGCAAATTTTCTTATAGGACGTTTGGTCTGGCAATACCCTTGTGAGGAAATAAGATTTAAGTGCTTGCTGTTACTTGAGTTGGGTTTTGAAAAGTGTTTAGAGCACAAGCGCACAAGTCAAAAGAGCACAAGTAAAAAAAGAGCACAAATTTTTTTCTTGTGCTCCTATGCTCTTTTGCTCTTACGCTCTTTTTGAAAGCGGGTGATGGGAATCGAACCCACATTACCAGCTTGGAAGGCTGGAGCTTTACCACTAAGCTACACCCGCGTGCCGAAGGCGGATTTTCTATTTATTATTTTCTATTTATTATTTATACTCGTCAACGTCTCGTCTAATTATAAAGTCAGATTACCTGAATGTAAAGCTGGAAGAAAAATGGGTATATCAGAAAAGGCGAAAAAGGCGAAGTCGGCGGCGATTCTGTTATCGGCCGTAAAGACCGATATGAAAAATTCTGCGCTTTCGAAAATAGCAGAGCAATTGAAAAGCCGAAGTTCAGAAATAATCGCAGCAAACCAAAAGGATTTACGCTTAGCTGAAAAGAATAAAATTGTAAAGCCGCTTCTCAAACGGCTGAAATTCGATGAGGGCAAAATCGCAGACGTTTGCGCAGGAATCGAAAGCTTAATTAAATTGGACGACCCGGTCGGCAAAACATTATCGGCTACCGAACTCGATATGGGCCTTAACCTTTACAAGGTAAGCTGTCCTATCGGGGTAATCGGCGTCGTCTTTGAATCAAGGCCTGATGCCCTTGTGCAGATTTCAACCCTGTGCCTGAAAAGCGGAAACGCGGTTTTATTAAAGGGCGGTTCAGAAGCAGCAAATACAAATAAGATTTTAGCGAAGGTTATTGCTGACGCAACCAGTGAGAAGGCAGAAGGCAGAAGCGAGAAAATACCTGTTGGCTGGATTCAACTGCTTGAGACAAGACAGCACGTCGCTGAAATGCTAAAACAGGATGACTATATTGACCTGGTAATCCCCCGCGGGTCGAATGAATTTGTCCGCTATATAATGAACCATACAAATATTCCCGTCTTAGGCCATGCGGAAGGGATTTGCCACGTTTACGTCGATGGTCAGGCCGATATCAATATGGCGGTCAAAATCGCCGTCGATTCGAAATGCCAGTATGTCGCGGTCTGCAATGCCGTTGAGACGCTTCTTGTTGACAGCAAAATCGCTAAAGAATTTCTGCCGAAGGTCAAGGCCGTTTTCGACGCCAAAAATGTCGAACTTCGCGGCTGCAAAAAGACCCGCTCGATTATAAAAGTAAAGCCGGCTATGGAGAAGGACTGGTGGACGGAATATCTCGATTACATCCTGTCGCTCAAGGTTGTCGATGGTGTCGATGAAGCCATCGAGCACATAAACCACTACGGCTCACACCACACAGACGCGATTGTTACGCAGGTTCAGGAGACGGCGGAAAGATTCCTCGATTTGGTTGATTCAGCAGGCGTATTCTGGAATTGCAGCACACGTTTCAGCGACGGGTATCGATATGGATTGGGCGCTGAGGTCGGCATAAGCACGACAAAAATTCACGCTCGCGGCCCCGTCGGCCTTGAAGGCCTTGTAATTTACAAATGGAAACTCCTCGGCTCAGGCCAAATCGTGGCCGACTACGCCGATGGCCGAAGGAAATTCAGCCACAGAGTTTTGTAGCCACAGAGCCACAGAGGTCACAGAGAAATAAAAAAAGAAAAGGTTAGCCGCAAAAAAGCACATGATTCACAAAAATGCAGGGCGGGGTTTACCCCGCCGGTTTATCACATATCACCTTATCTTTGCTTTTTATATCGACCACCAATTTTTGAAATCTTCTAAAGAGCCATTGAATTGAAAACGCAGGACAATAGAAAATACCAAACATCATACCCATCCAGCCACATAACGATATAGGTGCATTAAATGTCTGCACAGATATTTTATCGATTGGATCTATAACAGTTTCTTTGAAGGGGTACCACGATAAAAATAACAATAAAAAACTTATGAATATAAGAACTAATGAGAACCACCAGATTTTTTCCCACCTTCTCCAAACCCGATTAATAAACAGGGGAGAGCCAATAATTATAATCAAAGCAAGTGCGACGCTGGTCATTATCGCTCCCATGATTGGCTGACAAATCATAGAAATCATGCCATCATATGTAGTCATCATTATCGCTATCATGTAGAAAAACAGCCCTGTGAGCCAGGCCAGAATACCTCGCAATATGAAATCTAAGAATCTCATACTGATTAAATCGACTGAAAGCGAGATTAACTTAATTAGTGCAATGAACACAATTTGGAATTAAATATTGGCGGGGCTTGCCCCGCCCGCTTTCGCGGGAATGACAAAAAAAAATTCTCTGCGTTCTCCGCGTTCTCTGCGGTGAGGAACCTACTGTTTAGTTTTCAGGTGTTTCTCAAAAAACTCCCTGGTTAATTTCGGCACATTGGGGTCTTTGAAGCCGCCGTGGCCGGCGCCTTTGACGGTGTAAAATATTACAGGGACACCCGCCTTTTTCAGGGCAGCTTCAAGCAGCTCGCTTTGATGATGCGGCACAAGCGGGTCTTGAGCGCCGTGAATAATAAGAAAAGGCGGGTCATCTTTTGTGATGTAAGTGAGCGGATTGGCCCTGGCGGCCTTTTCGGGGTTATCCGCAATGTTGCCGCCGAGCAGCTTTGACTCCGGCGAATCGGGAGTGTTATGGTCCATGCCGCCCGGCAGGCGATGCGCCTGCATTTGAAGAAAGTCGGTCGGCCCGAAGAAATCGACGACCGCCTGCACTTTGCTTGAAACTGTCAGGTTTTCTCCCACGTCAAATTCGTTTACATCGCCTGTTGTGCCAAGTAGAGCTGCCAGGTGCCCGCCCGCTGACGGCCCCCAGACGGCGAAGCGGTTCGGGTCAAGGTTATACTTCTCCGCACTGGCGCGCAGGAAACGGACGGCCGCCTTGCAATCCTCAATCTGGGCAGGAAATACAGCGTGCCGGCTGAGACGATAATTAATGCTCGCTACGGCATAACCGTTACGGACATAATCACCCGGTCCTTCCATTTCTTTACTGCCCGCAAGCCAGGCGCCGCCGTGAATCCTGATTATCAGCGGCAGCTTTTCCTGCGATTTCGGAATATACAAATCCAGCTTTTGTCGCTCGTGCCCGTTGGTAACGTAAGGCAAATCACGATAAATGGCCGGGCCTTCAGGGGTTTGCGGACTGGCGGATTCTACATTCGGTTCTGCGGCGGCAACAGACAAAATTAAAGTGAGTGTGATTGGCAAATATGTGGTTATCATACTTGTTTCCTTTACAAAAAAACTTATCGTCTGATTATTTGATTATAGCGGTTAAGCCGGCGTTGTCAAAAACCTTAATGCGTGGTTAAAAATTCTCTGTGTCCTCTGTGCCCTCTGTGGCTATAATAAATAAAAACTCTGTGGCAAAAATATGAGGAATTTTGAGAAGGCAAAACGAGTCGTAATCAAAATCGGGACCAACATCCTCTCGAAGGATGACAGTATCGATGCGGGGTATGTGGGGCAGGTTGCGGGGCAGGTGAATTCACTGCTTAAGATGGGTAAGCAGGTAGTGATTGTTACCAGCGGGGCAATCGGGATGGGGGCGGGGCAGTTGAAATTGGCGGCCAAGCCAAATGAAGTGAGGATGCGTCAGGCATGTGCGGCCATAGGCCAGCCGCTCTTAATGGCCGAATATCGAAAGGCGTTCGAGCAGTTCGGCGTTACGGTCGCACAGGTGCTCCTTACCGCGGAGGTGCTCAATAATCGAAAGACCTACCTGAACCTGCAAAACTCGCTCGAAACGCTTTTGAAACTTGGCGTTGTGCCGGTATTGAATGAGAATGACAGCATATCAACCGAGGAAATCGGGACGGCTTTCGGCGATAACGACCGGCTAAGCGCCCTTGTGGCAAGCAAAATCGACGCTGACCTTTTAATCATACTTACTGATACAGATGCGCTTTACAATAAAGACCCGAAGAAATACTCAGACGCAAAGCCGATTGATACGGTTTTTGAAATCAACGAGGAGATTCTAAAAAGCGCGGGAACTAAGGGCAGCAAATTCAGCGCGGGTGGTATGAAGACCAAAATCGAGGCCGCCAAAATCGCCGCCAACGCGGCTTGTCGAATCGTCCTGGCCAACGGCAGAATTGAAAACGTCATCGAGCATATCATCGCCGGCGAGACAATCGGGACGCTGTTTTTACCCAAGCGAAAATTGAGCAACCGAGAACGGTGGATTCTAAACAGCTCCCCCGCAGGGAAAATAAATATCGACGATGGCGCGCTCCGGGCTGTTAAGAATAAAAAGAGCTTACTGCCCAGCGGGATAAAGTCGATTGAGGGAACGTTCGAGGCCGGTGATGTTATCTGGCTCAACGATAAGGCCAAGGCCGTAACAAATTTCAATAGCGAGGAATTGAAGTCGCTGGCAGGCAAACACTCTACTGAAATACGCAAGCTGCTTGGCCCCAAACGCCGAGACGTCGTGGCGCTGCCGGAGGATATTGTGTTCGTGGATTACTGATTTACCACTGAGAACCAAAAGAAAAGAACAAAATATTAATAATCTCTGCCTGAAATTTGCAGGGACAGGAAGAACGTGGAGGAATATATGGATACGCTTAATTCGTCAGGCAGTCCGAATAACACGATACAGGTAAATATTCCCGGAGAGAAGCGTCCCGCAAGTATATGGAATCAATCGCTCGACAAACTGTTATTGTCCGCATGGGACAATCGCGGATCTCTCGGTAGCTTTTTAAGTTTAACGGGAGGAAGTATTCTTTATTGCCTAAGCGCGCTTTCCATAATATATGGAATAACTCGAATCATCGGGCCGCTTTTAGCCAAAAGCAGCATTTTGGCCGACATCTATCCCTGTATTGTTGTCCTCAATATTTACGAGATAGCTTTATTGGCCGTGCTTGTCCTTATCGTCGTATGGAAGAATGTCACCGACGATGCCATTTCGCTTGTAATACTTGTGGGTATTTTTCTAATAGGCACTGGTATGACATTAGGCGTAGTTGCCGCAAGCGGACCAACGATATGCCTGTGGACGGGGGTTATCTGCACAATCCTCGGTTTAGTAAAGCTATACGTTATGCGGCGATTAGTCTCGTTTCGGTTGGGCGTGTTATCCTTTGTCGGAATAAGCCTGATACTGGCCTGGAACTTTTTGACCCCTTCTCTGATGGCCGGTCCGATGATTGCCAAGACAGCAACAGACGAAATAAGGCGAAACCACTGGTTGATCGGCTGGCTTGTAATGTTGACGGGTGCGGCGATAGTCATCGTGGAGGCAGCGAGAACAAGACCGATAGAGGACAAAGATACACCATTTTTGCGAACACCGGCTATGGTATGGATATTTACGCTTGTGCTGTTGACGGCCGTGTCTTATCACCAGTACGGGATTGCATATATGTTTGCGGTCGATTACGTTTTCGGCGATTTTATCCCGCTCATAGCCGTCGGCTCGATTCTGATGCTGCAATTAATTCGCTGCTCAGGCAAACATCCTCTTCGCACTGAAATCGTTATCTCTGTCATTCCCCTGTTTCTAACCATTTTCGCGGCGGCAAACAAAAAATTTATCTCTGGACCGGCCGCATCACTTGAAATTTTCTGGTATCCACCTGTGTTCCTTGCGCTTATCGCAATTGTTTTCACTTGTTTGGCGAGATATCACAAACAGAAATACTATTCATACATCGCACTTATCTATGCGCTGGGTGTTCTGCTTACGATCGGTTATTCTCCGGAAAAGACGCAACCCCTTAACTGGCAATTATGCGGCGCCGGAATTATAACGGTTTTGCTTGCCTTGGGTGTGATTCATAAAAGCGCGGCATTGTGCTTTTCAGCTATATTAGCTTTGGCATTTGGTCTTTGCATGACCGACTGGTTCCAAACATTGGCACAAAAATACAATATGACGCTTATTGGGGCAGCAGCCGGCGTCTTCGGGCTCGGCAACTTTCTGATTTGCCTCGTATTCGGTTCCAAAATGCCCAGAGTGATTACGCTTATCGCGTCACTGGCCATAGCAGGATTCCTGTTCGATTTTTTACCAAAAGGACTTGGGTGGACAGACCTTAGTGTAACAGGTGCGATTGCTGTTATATCAATTATGTTCTGGTTAAGACCAAGAGACCTTATTGCGGCCGTTTTTTCATGGTTGCCGATTTGCCCGAAGGTATATCTGTTGGCAAGGGATTTGTCATCCTGGGGCTTTGTTCTCCTTAGTTTTGTGCTTTTATTCGTGGGGGCTTTCGTCAGTATTTTTATCAAAGGAAGAAAACCAAAATTTGAGCCGTTATCTGCTCAGTCACAGGATTCAGGGACAAGCTCGTGATACGATTCAAGTGCATATATTGCGGGCAGAGGATACTGGCGCCCGACAATGGAACGGGCAAGAAAGGCAAATGCCCGAAATGTAAGCACAGTGTAGTTGTTCCAAAAACAACCGCAGGCCGGCCGGCAATCAATCCTGATATTTCGGAGCAGACGCAACGGGCAAGAGAAGCAGCGGCATTATCGAGTCCGGCGTTTATGGAGAAACCGGAGTCGGATATGGACAGAGGAGATGAAAAAGCCGAGCTTATCAGGGAAAAGGCCGGCTGGTTTATTCCGACATACGATGAACTTTCGGTTTTTCTCTTAGCCGTTACTTTCATACTGGTTTTCTCCATGAATGGATTGATGCGCAGAGATATTTATACCTTCATCCGTGAGTTTGATGACCCGCGTGTATTCTTTTTTATCTTAATGTTCGTGGGTGCTCTTGGTTTATGCCTATATCACGTCTTCACAACGAGAGAAAAGACCCAACCCGAGAAAACAGTTATGCTGGCTTTCGCGGTCGTGACAAACGGTCTTATCGGCTTGGCAGCGGCTAAATATATGGTCGAAAATTCAGAGGGTTGGCTTCTTTTGTTCCCGGTATGGAACGCAATTAATAGCGCATTATTGCTGCTTATGTGGCGATTCAGAATCATCGATGAACGCTGCTTTATTGACCGGAACGCCTCATCTTTTCAGGTCATTTTCGGTTTAATGGCCATTTTGGTCATTTTCATATTTTGTAATTATATATTTAAATTATACTGGGCAATAACGTTTTCGATTTGCATTGTATATACGACCAGTTTCGACAGAGCATTACAAAGCGTCTTTCCCGGACTTGCATATAGCCAAAACATCGAGCAGAAAGAAGTGCAGAGGAAAATTTAACTGTTTTGCAGTTTCGCCAGCTCGGTTCGGCAAAGGGCGAGCTGGTCGGGGTTTGTCAGGCGATTTTCGGCGGCTGAAAGATGCTTGAGGGCCGATTCCGGATTGTCTAAGTAGCGGGCGTAAATCAGGCCCAGCATCAGCTCAACCTGCTCGATATGTTCGTAATTGGCATAGTGGGCGAGGAATTTTTCATAAGCGCTCGCGGCCTGCTCGTGCCGGCCTTCGCTGGCCAACTGGTTGGCGATGTCAAGCAATTGCTGGCGGGGAAGGATTTGATTTTCATCGAGGGTTGTCAGCCGAAGATACGACTCGGCGGCGTCGTGGGTCTTGTGCTGGTAAATAGAATTGGCGATGTCGCTGCGTATCTGCACGATTTGCGGGTTATTGGGGAGAAACTGAGAATTTTTAACCTCACGGGATTTAACCTGTTTGGCGCTTCCCATTCCCGTGTATGGGTCGTAGCCGGTGGATATGGCGTCGCGGTATCGCCGCCGGCGGTTCCACTGTTTAAGCATCGCCCACAGGTCGAAATGCGAGCTCGGAGTCAATCCGGTCGCTAAAAGGACCATAGACGCGATTATTCCGAAGGCATAGCCGGCAAGATGTGCGTCATAAGCCACGTTGGGAGTGTAGCGTATGATAGCGTTATCGAGGATAATCATTTTGAATGCGATAAAGTAAAGCGCAGGGACGTCCATTGTGCCGATGATGTAAAACCAGTAAACGACGGTAATGAGGGTTTTGGGAAAAAACACGAGGTATGCCCCGGTAACGGCGGCAACTGCGCCGCTGGCGCCGATGACGGGGGCGTTGTTGAGCAGCATGTGGCCGACCGCGCTGAAGACGCCGCCGGCAAGATAGAAGCAGATATAGTTGAAATTGCCGAGCTTATCGTTGACGTTGTTGCCGAACAGGTAAAGAAAGAACATGTTGCCTGCGATATGCAGGAGGCCGCCATGCAGGAAGGCATACGTTATGAACTGCCACAGTTGCGGCCTGACGGGCGTGAACATCAAATGGTTTGCCCCGGAGCGGAGGATTTCGGCAGTGCCGGTGATGGGATTCGGATGCGGCCAATAGGTGAGGAAAAACGCGACGACGTTGACCGCTATGATGGCGTAATTAGCGTATGGGGTTCTGTATGGCCTTACATTTGTGCGAATGGGCAACAGCATAAAGGAATTATCTCACCTAAGTGATTAAAAAAGATTCAAACGGTAACATTCTAATAGGTGAGAGGCGCGCGGGCAAGGCATAAAAAAATAAGACGGCCGACACCGTCTTTTTTGCACTATGAGGCGTTTACAAAATTTGCCGTATGCCCCGCCCGCGTCCGGGCAGGGCATACGTTCTATATTCTACACCGGCTTTCCCCCAGCCGTTTCATACTTCTATAAAAAATATATAAAAGAAGCCCGGCAAAGCCAAATCCGCGATAAAAAATATATTATTTTTCGGGTCGGGGGGTGTTAATCGAGGCCAATTTAGGTTAAAAAGAACGGCATAAATGGACGTAAAAACATTAAAAAACCGGCATAGTCGAATACGGGACGGTATGACGCAGGTCAAAGCGGACTGCCTTATAGTTACAAAGTCCGCAAATGTTACATATATAACGGGCTTTTCGGGCGAAGACAGTTGGGCGATTGTGATGCCCAAGGGCGTATCGCTTGTTACCGACAGCAGGTATAGCGAGCAGGCAAGACAGGAATGTAAACGATGCCGAATTATCGTGCGCAAAAAGGGAATGGTTAAAACGATTGCCGAAATGTTGCAAAACCGGCGAGGGATGCGAATAGCAGTTGAAAAATCAGCTTCTATAGCCGAGTTTGAGCAACTGAAAAAATGCCTGCCAGGTCGGCTTAAAGCTATAGGTAATATCGTCGAAACGGTCCGGCGGACGAAAGATGAAAGCGAGATAGCGGCGATTCGTGAGGCGGCGAGAATAGCGGCACGCGCGTTTGAAAATACGCGACGACAAATAAAGCACGGTATGACGGAAAATGAGCTGGCGGGCATCCTGGATTTGGAAATTCGCAAGTCAGGAGGTCAACACGCATTTGAAACGATAGCGGCCTTCGGAGCAAACGCGTCCCGTCCTCATCATAGGCCAACAAGCAGGAAACTAAGAAAGAATGATACCGTGCTTATAGATTTCGGCGTCCGATTCAATGGGTATTGCTGCGATATTACGCGGTGTTTCACATCGGGCAAAATAAGCCGTTTATATTACAGGGTTTACAAGGCGGTCCAAAAAGCACAGGCGGCGGCCTTGAAGGAAATCAAGGCCGGCGTTGAAATCACAAAAGTCGATTCTGCGGCAAGAACGGTCATAAAGAAATCGGGATTGCCCGTTTACGGCCACGGGACAGGCCACGGCCTGGGTCTTGAAGTCCACGAAATGCCGTCATTATCGCCTAAAACTGAGGGAACGTTACAGGCAGGCAACGTCATTACAATCGAGCCGGGGGTATATATGCCCGGCAAACTCGGCGTGCGTATCGAAGACGACGTCCTAGTAACAGAAAAAGGCCCCGTTTTATTGAGCAAAATCCCAAAAAACCTCGAATGAGGGATAACAAGATGGTTCTCTGGGGGCCGTATTTTTTCAAGGATATTTTCGATTTTGCCGCGAGTTCCGGGGATACCCCCCGGAACACGCCATATCCGTTCTACCTCTTTCAAGCATCTATCCGTCATATATCTTATCATCATTAGGAGGATACCATGTTCCTTTTCTATGCCAAATATTTTCCACTTTACTCTTGACTGGCATATTAAAATTGATTCTATTGACCGCTTCAAGAGAATGATTAAAATATGACCGCAAGCCGGCTCGCGCGGGCGAGGCGGTTTATAAATGATTAAAAAGGATTTTAAGCCAGACACGCTTGAAAGGATGAAAAAATGCGACTCGCGACAATTACAGTAACCAGTATCGTATGTGGCCTGTTTCTAATCACCGCCGGCTGCGACTCCGCTCAGATCAGGGACCTAAAACTGCAAAACCAAACGCAGCAAAGACGAATAGCCCAGCTTGAAAGCGAGGTCCAGGCGGCCAACCTCCAGCTCGACCAGTTGAAAAGACAGCTCGAGGCAATGGGCGGGAGAAGCGGTATCGAAATGAGCGCGCTTCAGCAGAAAATAGCCGCCCTCGAAGAAGAACTCTCAAAAAAGAAGGCGTTGATTGAGGCGATGCAAAAACAGTTACTGGGCGCAACGCAGCTTCCAGCGGAATTGACCTCAATGCTCGAAGAGTGGGCGAAGGGCAGCGACCTGGTGAGCTTCGACGCCGCGAGAGGTATAGTTAAATTCAAGAGCGACCTGCTTTTCGAGAAAGGAAGCGATGAAGTAGCCCCCGGTGCCGCCGAGGCGGTCAAGGCGCTTTGTAAAATACTCAATACCGATCAGGCAAAGGAATTCGACATTATCATCGCGGGTCATACCGACGACCTGCCCATCTTAAAACCCGAGACAAAGGCGAAGCATCCCACTAACTGGTATCTTTCGGCGCACAGGGCGATATCGGTATCGGACGTTATGACGGCCAACGGCATTGTGCCCGAAAGAGTAAGCGTCCGCGGATTCGGGGAATTCAGGCCAATCGTTCCCAATGAGCTTGGCAGAAAGGGCAACCCGCAGAACAGACGCGTGGAAATTTATATCGTTCCCAAGGGAACATAGCGACGATTGCTATATCGCGTCTCACTTCGCGGGCAAAAAAGGCCGGTGTGATTATCAATCATCTTCGGCTAAACCGAACATAGCGAAATCCAGGAAGTCGATACGCTCATCGACGACAAAATCGCCTGGAATTCCCGGGCCGGTTAACATCCAGTTTTCGGCCATTACGTGTACGTCGCCCCAGTCAAGAAAACCGTCACAGTTGAGGTCGTAAAAATTATCGGCGATATAGTTTTGCTCCGGTTGGTCGTCGACAACGTTGACATAACTGGTCCCATTCGGTTCAAAGGCGTAATTTGGCCTGCTTAGGATTACTGCACCCGACCAGCCCTCATCGACCCAGACCTCGTAGTAGCCGTCCAAATCGGTCGTATTCTCGCTGCCGCCGTTGTCGGCTTGCACAAGCACGCCTTTAATGGGCTTATCGCACCCGTTTCTGACGTAGCCCGAAATCCTCAAGCCGAGGGCGTTTCCCGTATAATCCTGGCCTGAGATATAATCCTGTTTGACGTTCTCATATTGCCTGCAGTTCGGCTCAAACGCGTATGCATATTTGTCGGTTGTTATATTACCCGACCAGTTATAATCAACCACAACCTCGTAGAAGCCGTCTGCATCCGTTGTTGTTGAACCACCGCCGTATTTACCTGTCCAGTACCCGCCGCCGTTGTCAGCGGAGACGTTAACCCCGCTTATGGGCGTAATACCATTCTGTTCGAGCACAAAACCGGAAATCTTAAAAGTCATAAGCTCGGCCATATACGTCATCTCGGTATAATCCTCGTTGACATCGTTATAAGCCAAGCTATTCGGCTCAAAAATGAATCCTTCCTTTTGCGCTGATGCGACGTCAGTCCAGCCGTAATCAACCATTATCTCGTAGAAGCCGTTGGCATCGGTAACAGCGTTGATGTCGTTATAGTCGGGTTGTATTAATATACCTTCAACGGGCGTGTTGCCATCCGCCTCAAGGACGTAACCGGAAATCGAAAAAACAGTTCCGTTAAAGTAATCAACCAAAGCATCATACCAAACATCTGCCATTTTCGTATAACCGGCGTCGTTTGGATGTACTTCGTCTGCCATATCGACGCCGATGGAGTAATCCAGCTCGTTCTCCATATCCACTATAATAATATCATCTCCACCGGCAATCCGATTCATCGCCATATTATAAACGTCAATGTTAAACTGCGTCGTCTGAGAACGTTTTAGCGCGGGGCTGTCTATCCTCCTGTTTATTATAAGGGCAAGAATAACCGTTACGTGCTTTCCGCTGCCAATCTCGTATTCATCAATCACGTCGAGAATCTCATTGACGTCGTTAAAGTTGATATCGTTCCAGGTAACATCATTAGTGCCTATATGAAGCAAAATTACGTCGGGCTGGTCTGCAACCAGCCAGTCCGCTATCTTGCCTTCGGTCGGCGCGCTTGGCCGGCCGTTGAGAAGCTCATTGGCCTGCCAGCCGTCGCGTCCCTCGTGGTTTGGGTCAGGGAAGCTGCCGATGACTTTGCACCCGACGAAATCAAAGTTATACCCGCCGTTGGTGAGCAGGTCGTATAAAGGTTTTCGATAACCCCAGTAGTATGCAGAGCCGTACCAACCCCTCGTTATTGAATCGCCTAAAGGCATTATGCGTATAACCTCGGCGGCCAGGACATCCCCTGAAAGAAATGACACAATCAATGTGAGAAGAATGAGCCGCAACACCCGATATTTCAAAACGGCTGAAACACCGCCCGCGACAGCCAGACGCTTCATAAAAAAACTGTCTCCTCTCTCTCATTACTCAGTCCCCTATTTAATAGGCGCGGATATTATATAAGATTCACAAATAAAATGCAAGAAATTTCTCGGATTTTTTTGAAAAATTTTTTGAAAGCGCATAGCGGGAGCAAATTGCTGTTTTTGGCCAGATTCTGGGCAATCTACCAGGCCGAGGCCAGCTCAATCAGGTCGAACAAGTCAATTTGGCCGCTGCTATCTATATCGCCCAGGCCGCTTTTGAGCCAGTTCTCGCATATTACCGAAAGGTCATATAGCTCAATATAGCCATTTCTATCGAAATCCGTGGCCGGAGGCCAATCCAAAAGTATCGCTTCTGCCACCTCGAAGTTATCGAGATACGCCTCGCCCGGCCCAAGAATCGTGCCAGAGGAGCCGCCGCCGATGGATACCTTAACCGATTCTAACCATTGCCCCTGCGTCGGATTCGGATTAGGAGCAGTCCAGGGGGCGTATGCGTTTGTGCTGCCGAAGCCGGTATGGCTCAGGTAGAACTCGTTCATAGTTGAGTTAAACGATACATAGAGCGTCCCGTCATTGATTGCCCTGGGCTCCTGCGCGGATGTGGCGATTCCGTCGACAACGGCCTCATAGTAGAAATACGGCTGGCCGCCATCGGAGCCGGCGGATATCAACACGTAATTGGCGTCGTCGCCGACGTTCAATCCAATCCAGCTCTCCTCCTCGCTTATACTGCCATAGTGGAAGTCAATCTTTATTGCAAAATTCCCAGCAACACCGAGCCGCCAGCCATTGGACGTATAAAAAACCAAAGAGCTAAGCAGCCCGCCCTGTGTTCTCAACTCGAGCCGCTGGTCTGTCTCATCAAGAGAGTCCCTCGGAAAATCAGTCAACGCATCATACCAGACAGCAGCCATCTTCGCATAACCGGTGTCATTGGGATGAATGCCATCGGCCACCAAATCGATCGAATAATCGAGGGCAACTTCCATATCAACGACTATAATATCGTCCCCGCCGGCGACCCGATTCGAGGCCATAATCTCGACGTCATTATTATATTGCGTCGTCGCTGAACTATAAGGAACCCTGTTAATTATGAGAGCGACAATTACAGTTACGACCTTATTATTGGCGGCCTCGTAATCATCAATGACGTTCAAAATGGCGTTTACTTCGTTCGCATCCTGATTACCCTGTATAATGTCATTGGTCCCAATATGAAGCAGCACTACGTCGGGTTGATATGTAGCCATCCAGACCTCTATATACGTTAATATCTGGTCTGCCCGCCATCCGTCATGCCCTTCATGATTTGGGTCCGGGAAATCACCGTTAGCTGTGCTACCGACAAAATCAAAACTGTAACCCCCGTTTGCGAGCAGGTCATATAGAGGTTTGCGATAGCCCCAGTCGAAGTCCGAACCCGACACGCCCCTCGTTATGGAATCGCCGAGAGGCATTATTTTCTTCGCGAAGACGCCAGAAGCATCCGCCGAAGAAATAAAAAACATTGTTATCGGAATAATGAATCTTAATAATCGTATCTTCATAGCTCAGAACCCCAGTATTTTGGTACAAAATAGTTCAGGCAGTATCTTTCGGGCGGCAAGGATGACCGCCGCGCTTAAGCCCGTTGTAGCCGTCACCAGCACAAGCTGGTAAATCGGCTGAAACCGGCTGATTACGCCGAAATTCTGAAATAATTCAAGAAGCAAGCCCATAATAATCATATGAATCAGGTATATCCCAAAAGAATAATGGCCTATCGTCGCAAGCGGCCTCGGTAAATTTGTTAAATATTCTTTCCAGGAAATATATCCGAGAATCACAACTATAGCATAAAGCATGGACGAATATTTCGTCGGAAAAGCGATAAAAACTGACCTGCCGTACCGGTGCAGCAGAACCGATGCCTCGAAAACAGAAATCAGCAGGCAAATCGGTATGGCAAATAGAACGGCGACGCGAACCATAGATGAGACATGAATTTCGCTGAAACGCGGCCCGAGAAATAATCCCAGTTCGTAATATATAATCCAGGAATAGAACAGCAGCGCCATCGGTAGATGAGGAATAACGTGGAACAACCTCGAAAGATATAAGGCAAATACGGCGACCAGGTTGAATCCTAAAACCAGAATCACCCCGTACCAGTTCAACCTGCGGTTGATATAATGCAGGAACGGGGTCATAATATAAAGCTGCACAAGCGCTATGACAAAATAGTAACCCATAATTGCCCCGCCTGTTAAAAGTTTGAACGCCGCCTCGGACACGCTGAAATTATGGTTTTTCAAAGCCTGGCTTGTGAGTGATAGAAACGACCAGAACAAATATGGGACACAAATCCTGAAAAACTTCTTGGTCAGGAATACCTTATAGCCGTTCAGCGAGACTATTGACTCCTTTGAGGCCCAGTATCCGGACATAAAAAAGAAAACCGGTACGCAGAAATTCAACAGTTGGCGATAATAAAGAAAACCGGGGCTATCAGGGTCGCCGACACGATATATGCAATGAGTCGCTATGACCGCGATTATTGCAATCCCTCTAAATGAATCAAATGATGAATCACGGGTTACCTGCATAATCCTTAATGAATCACCTTAGCGACAGGATGGCCTGCGCATTTTATGATTCTACGCAGGCCATCCTGATATATTTAAAGACGCCGTTAAAACTTACCAGGCCAGGCCAAGTTCGGCCAGGTCGACAAAATCAACATACCCGTTATTATCTATATCGCCAGGCCCATTTTCAAGCCAATTCTCGCATATTACCGAAAGGTCATATAGCTCGATATAGCCGTTTTCATCGAGGTCGGTCGCGGGCGGCCAGTTCATAAGACCCGCCTTTGCCATCTCGAAATTGTCAATATACGCCTCGCCGGGATTAATAGTGGCGCCTGATGAGCCGCCGCCCACGATTACATAAGCCGGCTGGCTCCACTGGCTCTGCGTTGGATTTGGGTCAGTCCAGGCAGTGTATGCGTACTCGCTGCCGAAGCCGGTATGGCTCAGGTAGAACTCCTTCAGGGTCGAATCGAACGAAACATACAAAGTTCCGTCGTTTGAAGCCCTCGGCTCACGCTCAGATACCACGTCGCCCTCGACAACGGCCTCGTAGTAGAAATACGGCTGGTTGCCGTCTGAGCCGACTGATATCGAAACGGAATTGGAATCGTCTCCGACGTTCAAACCAATCCATCCGGAAGAGGCGCTTATACCACTGTAGTGATAATCGACCTTGACCTCAAAATTCTCATTTACGTCGAAGTGCCAGCCGTTGGCCGTGTAGGAAACCTGGCACTGGCCGCCGGCGGTGGAAAGCTCTTCTGTTCCCTTACCCTTGTTATATAAACTTGCTATTTCTTCTTCAGTCAGCGCCCTGTTGAATACCATCGCGTTATCAATTGCTCCCTTCATCCAGTAACCGTTCGTGCCGTCTGTGAACCTGCCGATATATGTATTCGGGCTTGAAACCAGCGTCGGGACGTGATTGACGTCATCTACCTTGTCGCCGTCCTTATACAGAACCAGCGTTCCAGAATCAACATTAGGGTCATAGGTGACAGCGACGAAATACCAGACGTTGGGTGCAAGCCCGTTGGGGTCCTGGGCTATATATTGTGCGCTATAAGGAGCGTGCCAGGCCGTCAGCTTGAATTGCGTATTAGTGGGGGCATAGAAAGCGTGCGACTGAGGGTCGCCGGAGGAAATAATGTTGTTGTAAGTCTCGCTGTCGTCTCTTCTAATCCAGGCGGCTTTCGTGTATGCACCGGTCCCTATGATGTTGCCCAGGTTTATATAATCTGAAGTCCCGTTGAAGGTCAAAGCGCCATTGAGATACGGAGGGTTATTGCTGTCAGTATGCAGGTCTT
>JAFGDN010000052.1 GCA_016932095.1 Sedimentisphaerales bacterium | reverse complement strand
GAAAATCGGGAAACAGTTACACTATAAATAGAAGTCCACAACTTTGCAATATGTTATCGCTTTTTTTCAACAAAATTTCAAAAAAACTGAACTTGTTACTATGAGGTATTTTCTATCAAATGCAATCTGTTAATCTGGGCAAGATTTCCCCGCCTTCTTTGTGCGGTTCATCCCCTTCCGGCCTTAATTTCTACCAAATTAACTATAAATCCCCACGTTTTCGTTGTCAACTATGTCCTGCCTGCCCCTGCAAGCAGTTGGCAGGGGAGCATAGTCGAAGGAATTAAAATTCGTCGCGTTGCGATTCCGCATTTTTGCCATTTACTTTTTGCTTTTTGCATTACTTCCCCAACTCATCACTCATCCCTCATCCCTCATCCCTCATCCCTATTTCATCTCCGTGTCTAAAAAACCACACCTCTTGAATCACTCGATAGGTATATACGCATATACTTATATACTTTTTGACCGAATCCGTGAAAACCCGTGCCAATCTGTGGTTACTTTTGACTTTTGCTCTTGTGCTCTTTACTCTCTGCGGCTTAAAAAAATCCGTGAAAATCTGCGCAATCTGTGGTTAATCGGCTGTTTCAGCGCAGAAAAAAACAGGACTGGGTCGGAGGGAGGGGAGAAAGCGAGATATCCCAGCCCTGTTGTTGGCTAAAGTAAACATATTACTTCGGCAAAAAAAAGCCCTTTGATATGTATGACTCACAGGCAAATTCTCGCCTCATCTACGAATACAATTTTAGCACAATTTTATGATTTTCGCAAGAAAATTTTACCTGCCGACGCTCATTTTTTACTGAAACTCGCCGAAAAAACCCGTTTTTTTAAGAAATTTAAGCCCAAACCCTCAATCCCGCTGTTATATGATATGCCCTGTTATTTAAGATTAAAGTATGACCGCCGCCTGCCGTAACCCTTTATATCTCAAATACTTACAATCGCCCACTCCCTTCCCTTGTCTTGCCTCCTTGTTTCAAAATCACGCAAAAAATTGGGCTGGCGTCAGGAGGGAGGAGAGGAGAGAACACGCCAGCCCGTGGTCATCGTTCGGTGATTTCTACGAGGAAGGGAGTGAGAGGTTCGGGGTCTTTGTGAAAATATTGTCATATTTGGAAATCTCAAAGGAATTGCCGGAACGTGCTGGGAAATCGAGGAAGTTACGGCGAAACGGCTTGAAAATCAGGACAGGGTCAGGAAGTATATTGAAATTGAGTCGGCAGGAGACCATTTGCAGTTGTGTTGGAAAAATGGCCCCTTAATAATATTTCCGGATGGTCGAAGTTTTGACGGAGTAATTAATGAAGAAGTAACGTAAGGCGTCGATGGGGTGGTCGCATAGGCCATCTTTTAAGGGCAGCTCATCACTATAAGAATAGATCATAAAGCCAAACAGCTTTACGGTCCAATGTAAGGTGATTTGTAATGAAGCGCGGACTCAATCTTTTTCTGGATATCGAGGACACTTAGCCGTATCCGCATTGCTTCCGGCGATACGCCATATCCTTTAGCCAAGTCGCTATACATTTTATGGCAAATCAGGTCCGCATCGAATCCATATATCTTTACCAAACCGGCGTAAATTTCCCGAACGTCTTTTCCCAAGATCGGGAATGGCACTAATATGGCGCCAGCAAACCAATTAGCCGTCCCCTCTATGAATTTGTAGCTGCGATTTATACGTCGATGAAGGGCAATTGAATCCTCTATGGTTTTGCAACGGCTCCATACTTCCTTGTGAAGAACAATATGGCCAAACTCATGAGCGATGGAAAAGCTGGCGCGAGTATGCTGGAAATCCAATGTATCTTCATCGACGAGTATATCAGCTTTTCCATTTTCTTTTACATACAATATTGCGGACACCTGAAATTTGTCTTCAAGCAGAGGAATTGGTCGTATATCGTCCACTCCGCCATGATTGTAAACGATGCGATCTATGTCGATTGGTCTTGAAAGTTTGTTAGGGTATTCTTTTTTGAGAACATCCAAAGCTATTAATTCAATTTCACGTTTGGAATATCTGCATCCATGCGACGGATCCATTTACCATTCCTTAATAAAACTTCTTTATATATTCGGCAAGCTCTCGAAGCTTCTTTTCGCTGAGTTGCTTATTGGCTACGGTTCTTACAAGCACGGGAATACCCCTCTGTTTTTTAACCGCATCTGCAACGTCAGCCGGTATTCGATTTTTGGATTTTGCAGCCAAATCGAACAGCTTTTCTCTGTGCGGATCGTTACTAGACAGGCCAAGAGAGTCACATATTGTTTTTATAGCCTCACTGCTGGCGGGCGGGGCAATACGCCCTGTTTCAATGTTGCTAAGATTCGATGGTTTCATGTTAATCATACTAGCAAACGCTCTGAGACCTATTTTGGCTTCCTCAATCCTCAATTTTTTTAACAATTTTCCAAACGTTCTATTTTCGTGCTCCGCGCCCATTTTTCACCCTTTCACTGTTATATATATTATATAACACGTCGGCAAAAAGTCAATAGTTCTTCAATTTTTTTTCAATGTGCTATTAATGCGGTTTTCAGATATTGGTTCAATATAGTCTTTGTGAATTTTTTATAGGCCTGGCGTAATTTATGAAGAAGTAACGGAGTGCGTCGATGGGGTGGTCGAACAGGCCATCCTTTAAGGGGAGTTCGTCGGGGGTATGAGTATCAGGATAGTGATAGCAGGTCAGGGCTTCGATTAAGCGGAGGCATTTGGGAGAGATTATGAGGTGAGACAGGCCTGAGCCGTCGCGGAGGGCGCGGCGGATTGACTCGATACCTTCGGCGATACCGCTTCTGCGGTAGCGGACGTTTATGCCTAATGAACGCAATTCGCGGACTGCGCTTGTGCCGGTAACGTCGTTAGCACCTGCACCGGCGGGGTCGCAGAAGGTTGCGATGACGCGGCTCTCGCCATAGGGGGTTCTGGATTTCAGCTCGGCGGCGTGGACGTCGATTGTGGCGCGGCTGCGATAGTATTCGTCGATAACGCGGACGACGCCTGCTTTGTCGACCTGAATCCAGAGGCAGACAAAGGGATTTGTGAAGCCGAAATCGAGCGAGCGGTATAAGGGCAGGTTGGGGTCGTAATCGACGGGTGCGATGTGGACGGCGGGAGCGAACTGGTCGAAGACGACGTTTTCGAGGTTTGGTTTGAGGCAGAGCATTTCAGCTTCCCAGGCGGCTCGGCTGGAGCGACGCATCTGGGTGATGCAGTCGTCGATTTTAAGGTAGCCGGCGGCGTGCTTTGCCCTGCCTGCGCAGTCGGACCAGAGGGGACATTGTGAGCAGTTTCTGTCGGTGCATTTTTCGATTGTTTCCCAGAGGCACCATTTGAAGAGCGGAGGACGGAAGACAGATGACGGAGGACGGATTGAGATTGCTTCGCCCTGAACAGGAAGCTGTTCAGGACTCGCAATGACAGAGGACACCAGTTTTTGCATAAGGCCGTAGGGTTTGTGCATTGTGGAGATGGATTCGAGCGCGGCGACGACGTGAGCGGTGCTTTGCGTGGTGAATTTTGCGGCGTTGAAGACGTCGGGGTCGAAAAGCTCGACCTCGTCGCAGCGGAGCTTCTGGATGTGCTGGCCGCGGACGCTTGATTGCGATTGGGTGAGGACGTCCACGGATGAGCCATTGAGGAACCGGCAGCCGGTTTTTCGGACGGGGCCTGCGAGGAATTTTTCGAAGCCGTTTCGCAGGAAGGCGGTGAGGTATTGATACATTCTGCCTGCCTGGTCTTCTGAGCCGGCGAGGATTCGCACCTGGCAATCGGGTTTGAAGACGCAATCGAGGAGGGTGGCGACGGCGGCGAGGTCGGTTTTGCCTCCGCCCCGGTTGGCCCAGACGACGCAGTCGCCGTTTAAGAATTTCACCGCGGAGCTCGCAGAGACCGCAGAGATAAAATCAGAATTGAAAGCGTGCCAGAGATAATCAAGAGGGGCGGAATGTTCCGTGCAGATTTGCTGAGCGGGGACATCGATATTGAGGAAGACCTTGATATAGTTTTTGAGGTCCTGTTTTGAGCTGGGTCTTGTCCGCCGAAGGGATTCATAGATGTGATTTGCGGACAAGGTATCGGTTTGATTCTGTAAAGATAGTGATTCTGGCTGGGTCATATTGCCTCCGTGAATGATGAATTTAGAGTTGAGAATTCAAAACTGAAATTATCTGAGCCAATCCTGCCTTCTCATGTGCGGTTTGAATTGCTGTTAAACTGTTTACGTTTATTCCTATTCTTTTTAGGAGGATAATAATACTCTATTTTTTTCAAAAGGCTATTTGCCCTTTTCATGGAAATGCGAACATTTGTTTCAGCGATAAAAGTGCGTTTTTCAGGGTCTGAATTTTCTATAATATTAATCAAGGTTTTGAGTAGTTTTTTAAGGTCCTTAATCCAATCGACCATTTCCGTATAGATATCAATCTGCAAGTCAATCAGGTTGCTTGTGATAGAATTACAATGCTTTTCGTCCAACTTAAGGTTAGTTTCAGAAATTTTTTTTATGACTTTATTTAAGTGATTTGACTTGAAATAAAGCTCAGCAAGACATAATGAAAGATGTTGCCGGTCTTGAGTGCTAAATGATTTGTCTTTTGGAAATCTGTAAAGAAGCTTTTGTAATTTGCTGTAAAATTTCGCGTACTTTTGTGTTTGTATATCCTTCTTTATCGCCTTTAATTTTGCCATAATATTTTTAGTGACTTTCCTAATTGTTAAACATATTCGGGTAGCTTATTCGGCGTCGATTTTTTGAATGCGTGCGAGGTGCCGGCCGCCATCGAAGGGGGTATTAAGCCAGAGTTCGACGATTTCGAGGGCCTCTGAAATTGCCATCATACGCTCGCCCAAGGACAGGACGTTGGCGTCGTTGTGGGCGCGGCTGAGCCGTGCGGAACGCAGGTCCCAGGCGATGGCGCAGCGGACGCCTTTGACGCGATTGGCGGTGATTGCTTCGCCGTTGCCTGAGCCGCCGAGGACGATGCCGCGTTCGTATGTGCCGGCGGCAACGGCCTTTGCGACGGGCCTGATGAAATCGGGGTAATCGCAGGACTTATCGGAATCGGCGCCGAAGTCCCTGACCTGATGGCCCTTTTCGATGAGCCATTTTTTGATTTGCTCTTTATAATTGAAACCCGCGTGGTCCGAGCCGATAGCTATTTTCATTGTTTTGTCCTTTCCCGGGATTAAAACCCCCAGTATGAACCCGGGGGTTTTCGATTATTCAATGCATACCTTTACGCTGATTATACATTATCCTCTTTTCCAATCAAACGGCTAAATTTTTCTTAGGTTTTCTTCACGGCGGCGCCAAACGTGTCTTATACTTTAAATGGAAAAGAAACCAGCAGCAAACAGAATGGATTTGACCTGCTATTGTTAAGAGAGACGAGCCCTGTAACAGAAAGCGAGGGCGAGACAAGAGGGCTCTCGTCTCTCTTTACAGGCGTTTGGGGCCGCGTGGTTTTCATCTGCGTCATTTCTCATTTAGTTAAACGTAGCGTATATTTTTTATGGAGGATAGTGATTAACCCGGCGCGCCCGCCGGAACACCCAGGCGAGGCGCGCCGGGAAGGAAGACGAAAAGTCAGACAAGAGAACAGACAAGTTTGTACGCTAAAGCCAGACCGCCCGACAAAATATTGCGTAAGCTAAAGGAGCGAGTGTCTGGCTTTTTTATTGCCGGTTATTTGTCACTCGTTGCTCGCGACTGGTTACCCAATGCCAAAGCCGACAGGAGGCGGGAGGCGACATCAGGGGGTAATTCTGCGGGATGGTTGGCGGGGTCGTCGGGTGTCGAGTCGGGCTGCCGTGAGCCGGGTCGCAAAAGGGTGATGATGTCGAGGCAGGCCTTTCGGGCGGTTTCTGGATTTGTCGAATCGGTCAACTCCACGAGTTTTACTGCGGCGAAGCCGGCACAACGGGCGAGTATGAGGTCAGTTTGCCTGCGGGCGGCATTGAGGCGACGTTCGAACTCGTCCGTGAAGGTTTCATTTGAAAGCCATTTCTCGAAGAGCCGGCGGCTGACGTTGTGCTTATCGAGCACACGATTTTCGTCGTATCTTTCTACGAACAAGTCATCGAGCACAGCCTGTTGTCTTTTCGTAATAGTGTTTCTTTCTGGCATGTTTTAACCTCCTGAAGTGATAAAAGCGCAAGGCACAGATGGACTCACCGAATACAGGGATTTTCCGTGGGTGCGGCGTATTATTGTTCATGCCTTCTCGTGTTAGTTATCACGGCGACGGAGGCCAGGTGCCTCCAGGCTCACACGTGGGTAGCGATGTTGCCCCCCAGTTGGACTGCAGGATATCCAAATCGGCTGTATCGACGTCTCCGTCTCTGTCAAAATCGGCGCAGGGATTATACTCCGGGTGGGGATAAGCACGGTTGAAAGAGGCCTGAAGTATTTGCAAGTCGAGCGTATAGACAATGAATTTCATTGGTCCTTCGGTCTGATTATCTGCGTCTCCGTGACACTGGTAAGGCCAGCCCCAGCATTCCGGCCAGTTTGGCGGACAACACGGGTCGCCGGAGCAATCTGAGTCGTTGCAGTCAACCAGCAGGTCGCAATCATCGTCTTTGCCGTTGTTGCAGACCTCAGTAGCTCCGGGATTGATATTGGGGTCGTTGTCGTTGCAGTCGATACCCGCATACGGACAACACGGCGAAGTGGTTGTGCCATATCCGTCGCCGTCTGCGTCGGCACAGGCACACTGGCTGTCTGCGCAGTCGGTAAACCCGTCGCAGTTATCGTCTTTGCCGTTCGTGCAGAGTTCGGTTGCGCCTGGGTTAATGTTCGGGTCGTTGTCGTTACAGTCATTACCGCCGCAGTTCTGGTCTATGTAGCCGTCATCGTCCATATCGACGTTGTCTATAATGGAGTCGCAGTCGTTGTCTTTGCCGTCGCAGATTTCAGCAGCGCCTGGATTAATGTTCGGGTCATTATCGTTGCAGTCGATGCCTGCATACTGGCAACACGGCGAGACGTTTACGCCGTATCCGTCGCCGTCCGTATCGATGCAAGAACAATCACTGTCGTTGCAGTCAATCAGCGTGTCGCAGTCATCATCTTTGCCGTTGGTGCAGGCCTCAGTTGCGCCAGGGTGAATATTGGGGTCGTTGTCGTTGCAGTCGATGCCTGTATACAGACAACACGGTGAAGCGACTATGCCGTAGCCGTCGCCATCGGCGTCGGCACAGGCACACTGGCTGTCTGCGCAGTCGGTAAACCCGTCGCAATCGTCGTCTTTGCCGTTATCGCAGATTTCCGTTGCGCCGGGATTTATATTGGGGTCGTTATCGTTACAGTCGATACCCGCATACGGGCAACACGGCGAAGCGGTTGCGCCATATCCGTCGCCGTCGGCATCTGGGCAGTAGCAATCAGTATCGTTGCAGTCGGTTAAGCCGTCGCAGTCATCGTCTATGCCGTTGGTGCATATCTCGCTAATACCTGCATTTACATTCGGGTTGGTATCGTTACAGTCCGGCTCCGGGAATTGACAGCAATAGCTTCCGAGCGGGCTGTACCCGTCACCGTCAAAATCATCGCATATCGCGGATTCCAAATCAATCGTGAGCCAGTCCAGTGCAAAGATTGCCAGGTCTGTGAATTCGACATCGCCGTCGCAATCCATATCAGCAGTATGGCCTTGATATTCTTCACAAAACCACAACCAATGCTTGGTAAAAATATCAAGGTCGAACCAGTCCACACGACAGTCATAGTTATAATCTGTGAATGGATTGCACTCATTCGGCTCGGTCAGCAGCGCAAATGACATATCGACTCCCGGGACAGCAACCTGCGTCCATGCTCGTTGCGGCAGTACACCAGAGACAGCGTCGCCGCCAAAATCGTATGGATGGTTTGTCCAGCCCCAGGGATAGTTCGGCGAAAAGCCCTCGAACACTGCTGCTATGCTGAGCCAATAAATCCCGTTGACTTCCCGCTGGTAGAACCGGTTCGGCTCAGGAATTTCGATGGAATATCTGAAGACCGGCTCGCACGGGTCCGAATTGGAATCGGGGAATCTGTCGTATCCGACCATCAGCTCATCGTAATTATACGCCTTGAACTGCCAAACAATTTGTTCGGGATGACTGAACTCATAAGGATTCCCCGGCTCATTTGCGTCTTGATTTGTCCATATAGATAAAAGGAAGTAATTTGGTTCATCAATGGGCGGGTTGATCGTCTCAACCGGATTGTACCGAAGACCCAAATAAGACCCCCACCAGATTATGCCGACAACGGGCGTATTTTTCTCGCATAGCCAGTCATCTGCTGCCACAATGCCAAAACCAGATGAGTCGGCCTGTGACGTAATATCCTCATAGTAGGGCCAGTCACGAATACCTGTAAACGGCTGCTGCCATTTGAAAAGATTGGCATCGGTGTATAATGCAAATGTAAGGTCCCACGCATCGTAACAACTGTTATCTCCTCCTAACTCCAAGCAACTATAATCGTGAATCGGCAGTGTCCAGTTAGCATCTATGACGGTATCCGGCTGGGGCTCATCGTAAAGTCGCGTCATTATCGAGGTCTTCGACCAGGGCCACGGCCGGGTTTGCCAACCCCATACGTGCGTAAGATTGACATCCGGGGAATATATCGGCAGGACACTCAACCAGTAGCTATTGCTATCGCTGACAAATTCTCCCGGCCAGAGTAACTCGTTTGGTTCAAGAGCCACAGTATAGCTAAAGAGCGATTCTGGAGGCAACCATCCAACCCGGTTTAAGCTTTTTCCTGCTGATTCAATGTTTACGCGAGGCGCGGATATGGAAAGTTTTTGCAATAGTTTTCCAGGTCTGCCAAATTCCCAGCCGTATCCATAGGGCTTATTTGAATCGGGGCTGTTATCCCAAAGACCAATCTGCCAGGCCACGGGTTCAACAGAGGGGATATTCGGCTCCTCCCATAGTCGATACGCACCCCACCATTGTATCGACATAATCGGTCTGTTACTTTGCCACCTGAAGTTATCAGCAAGCATAATCGCCCAGGGATGGCTTGCGATGCAGTTTCCCGGAACATTTGGGGTGGCCGGCGGGTCTTTGGCTCTCCACCAATTACCAATCTCCTGGAGGTCGAGATAATCTATTCGCCCGTCGCGCGTTGAATCAGCGTTTGGTTCATAATTTGGATAGCCGATGCCTTTGCAGGGGTCGTAAACCTTTCCCAGCGATTGACTCCAAAGCATAAAATCACTGAAATAAACCCGATATTTCGCAATTGTCTCATATTTTCCGTCGGCATCGCCGTGACATTGCTGAGACCGGTTCCACTCATCGAACCAGACCGGCGGGTAATTCGCATCCCGAACCGCCCCCAAGGAAGGGCCGAGCGCACCCGGCTCAGGGACTACGTAGGTAATAACCTCAATTGGCGGCTGAGACCACTGTTCGAAGTCGGCTGATGAAGCGCTGATTATAAGGCAGCAAATGGATATTGCTGCCACAATGCAAGCGTTTTGTTTCCAAGAACTCATTTTTATGCCCTCCATAAAAAGTTGCAAAAGTGCGTAAAGCCAACCTAATATCTCCATCTGTTAAATTCCTGACCTGTTGGATGACACAGCTACCCCAAAACCTGCAAAAAGTCAAGTAAAATTTCACAAAAATTTTGAAAACCGGAAGTTTTTTTCGCTCGGCTTGATAAAGTATTCCGCAATTGTCGTAAGCGCAGCGGCGCGATGTTGTGCTTTTGTTAAGCCGGGCGGTATGGGAATTTTGCTTAACGCCTCTTCGATGGTTTTGCTTTGTTCGGGCGTTACGAAAAACACGAGAGGAATCGCGAACGGCCGGGTATCCGGTTTTATGGGGGGCAGGTTGCGTTTCAGATTGATGAGCTGGTCGATTTGCTTTCTGGTTTGCGGGAGGATTTTAGCGAGTTCGGCTGAGCTGAAGCGTTCTTTGAGGGATTTGAGCAGGTCGATTTTTTTGGCAGGCACATCGCTGCCTCCGAGACGGTTCAGGGTCGCCAGAAGCACGGCGGTTTGTTCGTCATTGACGTTCCAGACGAGGCAATCCGCTTCTTTTTTGCCGAGCTTGGCCAGCGCTTTTACGCGGTGATGGCCGTTGATAATCTGGAAGTGGTCTTTTTTTTGCGGGTGGGGCCTGACGATGAGCGGCTCATAAAGCCCTGTGCGCTCGATATTTCGGACCAGTTTGCGGAATTTTTCCTCGCTCATCTCGTTTGGATTGGCGGGATTAGCGAGCAGCTTACATATAGCGATTGATTGTGTTTTGTGATTCATAATTTTAAAACCTCAATTTGAGATTTTGGTTTTGCCAGAAGTAGTAAACGGGCCTGTCGGTGAGTTTGGAGAGGATGAATTTTGTGCGGTCGAGGCCGGGCGGCATAAGTCGGCGTCGGCCAAACGATTGAAGGAAACGCGACATCTCGTGTTCGATGAACTCATATTCACCGCGGAGGCCGCAGAGACCGCAGAGATTATTTTTTATTTTCCTTTTCTCTGCGTTCTCGGCGTGCTCTGCGGTGAGAAGTTTGTCCAGTTTTTGCTGGACTACATCGGGGTCAATCAAATCTTGCTCATCTACGCCGACGGCGCCGAAGGCCGCGATGAGGCGGGCGCAATCGGGAGATACGGACGGGTCGAGGCGTGTCATACCGGCCTTCTCGAAAAATGGATTGACCTGCCCCATCACCGCGAGGGCCTCGATAAACGGAACATTCATGAGCGGCATAGTATCGCTGACTAACCTGGCGGCCAGGCCCAGGGAGCGGAACCTCGGCTCGATGATGACCCGGCGGATGGTTCGAATGTTTTTGTTAATGAGTTTGAGTCGCGTGCATTTATCCAGTCCCCGCAGCACGCCGCCGGTCGCGGCGTCTCGCATTTGCGCACCGGCCGTCGGCGTCGCGTAAACGATTACGCCGACGGTCTCAAAACGCGTCGAGGTTCGGAAGCGACCCTTCAGGGCGTAAATCGCACAGTATGGCCCGAGCTGGTGCTCGCGATAGTGATAACGGGCAAGCGATTTGTAATCGGCTTTCGTGCCGGCGACGATTTCAAGATTTCGAGTGATAGTGCAGGTATTCATACAAATTTAGAATTGAGAATTGTGAATTTAGAATTACAAGCTCGTCTTCTTCCAAATTCTTAATTCTCAGTTTTTCGTTCTCAATTTTTTGTAAAGCACTTCTGCGAAGGAGGCGAAATTATTGACGACCAGCACGTCGGGCTGCAAATCGGCGAGTATGTCCTCGTGGCTGGATGCGAGAACGAACGTTACGCCCGTCCGCTTTGCAAATTTTCGGACGTTGTAGGCGATGACGGCGGCGGTAATTCGGTCGAGGGAGCTTGCGAATTCGTCGGCGAAGACATATTTTTTCCCCGACGCGAGGCAGCAGGCGAGTCGAAAGCGATATTTTTGACCCTCGCTGAGGTTTGCGGGCGGGATCAGCATACAGAAGGCGTCGCTTATGCCGCAAATGCTCAGCAGTCGAAGGGTTTCGACGGTTGAGAGGGCCTTTGTCTGACCTGTCAGACAGGTCTGACCCGTCTGGCCGAAATGGATGCAATCGACAGCGGCCCTGTCTGCGGGCAGTTCTATCTCGTCGATACTGATACGTTCGCCGGCGGGAATTTCGTTTAGCAGCTCTCTCAGGAGGACGGATTTTCCCGAGCCCGAAGGCCCTGTGATGTAAACGATGTCGCCTTCCCGCACTTCCAGAACGGCCTTATGTATGCTCGCGGCGTTTTTTAATCGGTCGAGCGTTAGGCCGAACATTCGCATCACGGTCGATACACGGCTTGTAATCGGGGGATTGGTCTGGAATTGCTTTGATAATGAGAATTTCCGCATAAGTGCGGGCGCCTTTAGGAGACAACTTTGTAGGAATTGCCGTCGATTTCGAGCATTTTTATGCCTTCGATGGGAATACACCGATAACCGAGGAGCAAATTGGTTTTTACGACGATGAGATTTTGATTTGCCAGATAGAACGGCCTCCGGGGATTGGCGATTCGGCATTTAAACTCACGATAGCCGCCGCCATTTCTTTTATTAAATCCCACGCGGAGGGGTGCGCCCGCGCTATGGCGAATCATAAAGGCGGCGACGGCCGGGACGATAACGTCGGGGAAGTTCACCTGCGCCTCTGGGCCATAAAGAATTCTGGAGGCCCAGTCGTATGCCAATGCGGCCTCCTCTTCAGTGTCAAAATAACCGATGTCGAAGTTTATGCTGCTGTTCGTTTTCGATTCCATTTTGGTATCCTTTCAAAAGTATGTGGCTGGACTGGTTTTTTGGGGCCTTTATGGTTGTTCTTTCACAGGACGGCAGGTCGCAATTCATTTGTTTGGCATAATACGAGCTCATTTAAGCTCGGGATGGCAACAATCGCGGCATTTCGATGGCAGCTAATTACAGTGCATTGTCTGCCGTTTCTCTGTTTCCAGAACTTCCTGTTCTTTTTTCTTTTCACGTCGAGGACGGCGGTTTGGCCGTCGTAAATTCGGGGCGTGTATTCGTCGGCTCGTTCGCTGTGTTTTTCTGATTGAAACATACTTTTGCTCCTTTCAAAAAAGTTATACGTTTCTAATATCCCAGGTTTATCCCGGCGACATCGCCGGGGACGGGCGCGGGGCTGGATCCCTCGGCAAAAGGGCGGTGGTTTTTCACACCGCAGTTAACCGCTGGATTTTTCTCAATGTTTTCCGGACGGAGTAATAGGTTACGTTGTGCTTTTGCGAGATTTTCTCCATAGATAGTCCCACGAGTAAATAATCCCTTGCGATTTCGATTTGGAGGTCGGTGAGCTTGTCGCGGTTTCTCAGGCAGGTAATGAACTGGCTGTCGAGAAGTCGGCGAATGATTTTGTGAATGCGCCTGGCGACGTTTGCCTCGTTGACGCCTGCCAGTCGTGCCATCTGGCTGTAAGTGTTTGCCTTGTCTAAATACAACTGCATCAGCAGGCGGTCTTTGCCGGTTAGCAAACCCGCCCTGCACCGCAGCAGGTCTATGTGGCCGTTATAAGTCACCTGAGAACCGTCTTTTAAAAGGACCTTTTCCGAAAGCTCTGAAAATTTACTTTTTTTAATAATTTTATTAGCCATTGAAATCGCCTTTCTTCATTTACCGTCCGTCTTGTGTCTTCTATCTGCACTCCGTCCCTGTCGGCTGTCCTGTATGACCAGGAGTTGCGCCGATTTCAGGTATGAGGGGGCTATTTTCACATCCCTGCTTTTGACAGCCCCCTTTGAATGCAAATCTTCGCGGCTTCGCCGAGGCGACACCGTGTTGATTTCGATGCTGTTATTTATATATCAAATAACATTTATGTTTTAACTATCAAAGATACTTATGTCAAGTAAAATATTTATATTTTACTAAAAATTTTTATTATTTGTTAATACAGCAACGTTTTTGGGGTTAAAAACCGCATTTACAGCTTAAAAACGGGCTTTTGAACAAAAAGGACCGATGGTTATTATTATGCAAAAATTTCATTTTTTCTTATGAAGGCCAAACAAGACGACAAAATAACAACTTCGTTTGCTGTAAGGTGCAGTTGAATTAAGTCAAAAAGTTCTTGCATTTGCAGGCAACTATGCTAAAATATGTGCTTCTGAAAATAAGCTGTGCAATGCAGTTTAATATTGGTGCAGGGCGGTTTGGAGTGGCTTCCCATTATCATTGTCAATATTTACCCGGCTAAGTAGAATATCAGGCCGGTGATGACTCCGGACGCTGGTTGGTATTGATGGCGTTACGTGTATAACCGTGCAGTTTTAGAACGTGTGGTTTGGACCAATAAAGGTTCAAACCTGAACAATATAAGAGAGTTTAAGGAGAAAAATGAATGAAGGTTAAATTTGTCATTGTGCCGGCGGTGGTTGCGCTCGTTTTAATTGCTGCTGCAAACTGTCCGGCGGTAAGTTCCACGACCCAGTTGACCTGTCCTCAACATAAAGAGGCCGGTGACGCGAATGAACCGACCGACCCGAACAAACCGGCTGACCCGAACAAGCCCGAGGACCCAAATGAAGTGCCCATAATCAGCGCAGGCGACTTCACCGCATACGCCGACACAGACGAGCCGGAAGGCGACGACGCCAACGAGCCGAATGAGCCAAACGAGCCCAATGAGGAGAACAAAACCGCTCTCTGTGCCGCTGATGCCGGAAAAGACGCCGACAAGCCGAAAGGCGACGACCCTAATAAGCCGTGCGACCCGAACAAGCCCGCTGACCCGAACGACGAAAATTAACTCTAATGACGAAATCAGCTTCGCTTTTTTGTGAAATGTTACGGGTTTGATGAAAAAAACAACTCGCCCTGAACCGTAAACGGTTCAGGGCGAATTTTTTTGTCCGACCTCGTCTCGACGAGCCGAGTCGAGACGGGTATGATAACATCGATGGACATCGACGAGATGCAAAACTCATTGATACTGGCCGTTGAGACCAGCGGCCGAATGGGTTCGGTCGCCCTGGCTGAGGGCGCCAAACTGCTGGCCGAGAAGCAATTCTCAGGCCCGATGCGGCATAGCGCGGAGATATTTCCAGCCATTGTCGGCCTGTTGGAGCGATTCAGCAAAAAGCCCGCCGACATTGAGCAGGTTTACGTATCAATCGGACCCGGCAGCTTCACGGGTCTTCGTATAGCCGTAACGCTGGCCAAATCGTTTGCTCTCGCCAATCAAGCAAAAATTGTGGCGGTCGATACCCTCGATATCATCGCCGCAAACCTTAACGGAAAGACACAAGACACAAGACACAAGACGCAAGACACGTGCACGGTTGAGCGACTTGCGGTAATCCTCGACGCAAAGCGGGGCCAGTTCTTCATTGCCGTTTACAACAAGACCCCAGACCCAAAATCCCAGACCCAAGACACAACCTGGCGGAAGATTTTGCCGGATTCCCTTATGAACGCGGAGGAGTTATTGAGTCGTTTCGGCGGTGAAAAGTCAATCGCTCTTATCGGCGAGGGATTGGTTTATTACAAGGACAAATTCGCCGCCCCAAACGTGCGGGTCCTCGATGAAAAGTATTGGTATCCCTCATCGGCCAACGTTTACAAAATGGGCCTGGAATTAGCCAAACAAGGCCTTTTTGCCGACCCCCTTACCCTTACGCCCAATTACCTTCGCGGCCCCGACGCCAAAGTTAAAAGATTTTGACTGTAATGATTTTTATAATCGACGTATTTGGATTTTCTTTTGTCCGGCGGGCTGGCGGGTGTATAATGTTGCCGAGATTGATGCGCCGGCCTTTTGTCGGCCGGTAATGACAAATTCAATGATGGATTATTGGAATTATTTAAAGATAAGGAGGACACAAAAATGGCCTGGGGCGTGGGCGAAAGAAAGATTGAAGTAAGAAGAAACACGGGCGGTAAAATTGTTGAACTGGGCGGTGAACAACAAACGTCAGGAGATGAATCAATGGAGAAAAAGACAAGGGCCGGCAGAAACCTGGGCGGCGGTATGGACCTGCTGGAGATGGATTTCCTGCTGGGTGTTATAGAGAACACCGACGGCGACGACAAAAACGACGTCGCGATGAGGAAGCTCAGCTTCAACGAGGTGCTTCGCAGAAACCAGCAGAGTGAAATAGACAGCTCCGCTCTGACCGTTTACGCCGTGGATGATAAACGCCTTTACACCAAGGAAATCCAGTGCGCCGCGATGAAAGAGCTGAACAGGCGAACCGAGCAGAAAAGCTCATAGAGCGTCACTTGTCGTTCGTGAAGCGTCGTTTCACGAGATACGCTTCACGCGTCCCGCTTCACGAAATGAGTTGCGAAACCGACAGACGAAATACGGCCGTGGGGAGGTTGTGAATGTGAATAATGCTCAATTTTTTCTCGCGGCAGGAGACGGCGAGGAAACGTTCTGGGTTCAACTGCTGGTGTTTATGACATTGGCCGCCGGCTGGGGGGTATATGTGTTAGCCAGGTCGCGCGCCAGGCGTTTCAAACGGGCTGCCGACGACGAACTCATAGAAACCGTAATAGGTCATCGGGCTGACGGGCAAGCCCCGGCAGACGGAATCGGCAAAGCGACCCAGCCACAGAAAAAACGAAATCTCAAAAGCGGGATGGGACTTTTGGACAGGGCGTTTCTCGTGGAGGTCGTAGAGCGAACCGAAGCCGCTGATACTCACGACGTCGCTATGCGCAGCATGTGCTTTTATGAGCTTATGCGCAGACGGGAGCTGAGGGCACTGTCGAGCGGGGCGTTAATGGTATATACCCTGGATAAGGAGGGTTTTTTCGACAAGACGATACGCCGCGAGGCGATGGCCGAGCTTGCCGGCCGAACGGGAAAGGAATACGCAGATTCCTGTCCTCCCAGAATCGCGGATGACGTAGAATCAGTTCAATTCACCAATACTCGTCAATCCAAAGTGAGCTAAAGCTTCGCCGGCCACATCATAAATTATCAATAATTTATTAGGGGGCGGCGAAATCTCATCGTATAATTTACTACGAGAAGACATAGTAAACTAAAACAGCGTGAATCGGAGGATTTTCGGACGACTGTCGAGTTATCGGGCCTTGAAACGTCATGATAAAGGTGACTTGTGATAAGACCGATATTTTTTACAGGCGTCTCCGGTTAAAACTTTAAAAAATAACCTTTTGGAGCAGCGCCCAGCACCTATTTTGAGCTGTTGTATTGACTACAAATGGTATTTGGTGTCGGTTCCGATGCAATATAAGAAAGTCAGTGTTGACAACTCAAAATAGGTGCTGGGACAAAAAATATGGACAAGGGAGCACTGAAGTGGTTGATAATTGCGGCCATAGCCGTATGCGCGATGCTCGGCTGGAAGGTCGCTACAAAGGCGGCCAAAGACGGAAAAAAGGAAGTTATGATTGAGCGTCCGGCCCCGCGTTTCGGCGTTGTGACGGCAATCCTGTACTGCGAAGACGAGCCGACCGTTCTTATCGAAGACCAGGTTCTGCACGAGGGCGATTCCATTCACGACGTGAAAATTCTCGACATAGGCGCAGATAAGGTTCAGTTCGGTAAAAACAACGAGCAGTGGGAACAGAGAGTGCAGGAGCCGGCAAAAGCCGAATGGTGGAAGAGAACAGGCAAGGAATCCGGCTGAGGAAATATTCGGGGACGGTAATCTTTTTCAAAGAACCGGTTACTTTCCCTGCGACAATACAGCTCAGAAGGAGTGGAGCGAACCATTCGCCCGCGGTTCGAGAGGCGGGATAACAATTGGCATTGAGCGATGCCAATTGTCTTTTTTTGTGTTTTCCGCAATGCCGCCGGTTTTACGTATCGAGCGACGTAAGGCCTTTTCGTATCGCATATTTTGTCAGCTCGGCCACCGTGTGGATGTCGAGCTTGTTCATAATCTGCCTGCGGTGGGTTTCGACGGTTTTGACGCTGATGTGCAGCTTCTGGGCGATTTGCTTGGTTGAGTTACCCTCCGCCATAAGCTGAAGGACCTCGCGTTCCCTGTCGCTGATGACGTCGAAATCGACGAAATCGGTTTTGGAAAGCCGGTGGATATAATCCTCGACAACCACGCCTGAAATGGAAGGGCTGAGATAGGTTTTTTTCTCGATAACGGTTTTTATTGCCCGTGTAAGCTCCTCGAACGCACAATCTTTTAGCAGATAGCCGGCCGCCCCGCTTTTGAGCATTTCAGTGACAAAAAGCGCGTCGGAGTGCATAGAGAGCGCGATTATTTTGATGTCGGGCGATTGTGAGAGGATTTGGCGAGTGGCCTCGACGCCGTTCAGGTCGGGCATAGTCAAATCCATAATAATGACGTCGGGCGCCACTTCCGCCGCGAGGCGCACGGCGGCCCGGCCGTTTTCCGCCTCTGCCACGACCTCTATGTCCGTCTGCTTTTCAAGCAGCGAGCGAAGGCCCTGGCGCGTGATTTTGTGGTCGTCAGCCAAAAGAACTCTTATGCTCATTTTGTTTACTCCTGTCGCCTGTTTTTCCTGATTTTAGAGTTTTTCTTTTTGGATTTCAACAGCGGCGCCAGCAGTGTTACGCGGGTGCCCCGGCCAGCCCCTGTGTCAATCTCAACTCTGCCGCCTATATAATCGAGCCGCTCGCATATATTAAAAAGGCCGAAACCCCTGTTTGTGCCTGCCGCGTCGAATCCAACGCCGTTGTCCTCGACTATTATGCAAATTTTGTTCCGGATGGCCTGAATCGATACCTTTACCGAGCGGGCCTTTGCGTGCTTGACGACATTGGTCAGCAATTCGCGAACCGCCGTAAACAGCAGGACCTTGACGTCGTCGTTGAGAAGTTTCGGTTTGCCGTCGTCGAGAACGCCTGTTTTGATGCCGAATCGCTGCCTGGTCTGATTGACTAACCAGCCGATGGCCGCCTCAAAACCGAGCTCATAAAGTACCGGCGGGCTCATTTCAAAAGTGAGCGTCCGGCTAACCTCGATTGTCTGGGCAATAAGGTCGGTTACCTCTTTGAGCGGGGCTACCTGCTCCGGGCGGGCGTTCTGGGCAAGCGAATCGAGCTTCATTTTGGATATGGCCAGATTCTGGCTGATGTTATCGTGCAGGTCGGCGGCGATTTTTCGCTTGAGCCGCTCCTCGGCCAGTGAAAGCTCCGCAGCCAGCGAACGCAGATGCTGCTGATAAATGATGAGTTTTTCTTCGGCCTCTTTACGCTGGGTGATATCCTGGGCCGTGCCCTCGTAATAAAGGATTTTGCCTTCGGCGTCTCTTACGGCAAAGGCGTTTTCGGATACGAAAAGCCGCGTTCCGTCGCGTTTTATCCAGATGGATTCAAGCCCGTTGACACTGCCTTCCTTTTCTATGCGCTGCTTGAATATGGAGCGCGGCGACGACGGGTCAAAGCCCTCCTTTTCGAGATTAAGCTGTGCCAGCTCCTCTAAGGATTTATAACCCATTAATTTTATCAGCGCCGGGTTCGCCATCAGTATTTGCCCGTCCGGGGTGGTGCGATAAATCCCGACAACGGCGTTCTCGAATATGGTTCTGAATCGCTCCTCGGCCTGACGAAGCGATACTTCGGCGCGCTTGCGCTCGGCGATTTCTTTCTGCAGTTCTTTGATCGCCCTGGCGAGGGCGGCGGTTCTCTGCTGTACGCGGGCCTCCAGGTCGGCGCGGGCTTTTTGCAGCTCCTCTGCCGCTTTTTTGCTTTCCGTGATGTCGTACATCACGCCCTGCAGATATGAGGGTTTGCCGCTCGAGTCCTTCACGATGCGAGCGTCGTCGCGTATCCAGACGATGTGCCCGTCTTTTGCGGTCATTCTATATTCGGAGCTGAAAGGCCTGCCCGTGCGATGCGACTTCGCGATCTCGTCCATAACGCGTTTTCGGTCTTCCGGGTGCACGAGTTTCATCCACAGGTCGGGGTCGGACCTGTAATCCTCAGATGTAACGCCGAGAATCTGCCTGACCTGTGGGCTTACGTAGAGCGTCGTGCTCGTTTCGTCCAGCGCCGCGGTGTAAGTAATGGCCGGCAGTTGTTCTACCAGCAAACGATACCTCTGCTCACTTTCCCGCAGTGCGTCTTCGGCCTGCTTTCGATGGGTTATGTCGGTAAATAATCCCACATTGCAAGGCGTCTGGTCTATCACGACGTTTGTTGTATTGATGTCTGCATAAAATATGGTTCCATTTTTTCGCAGACAGGGTATGTTATGAACTAATGTTTTTTCGCCCCTTGCCTGGGCCTCGAATTCCGAGGAAATCTGTGGAAGGGATTCTCTCGGATGTATGTCCTGCACATCCATTTCTTGCAGTTCTTCAGCGGTATATCCTAACATTTTGCAGATAGCCGGGTTGGCGTACTTAAACCGTCTCGTTTCAATCTCAGCGACGAGAATTCCTTCTCTGGCCGCCTCAAATATCGCCTTGTATCTGCGTTCGGATTCCTTCAGCGCCTCCTCAATCTTCTTCCATCCTGTAATTTCGCGGTTTGCGCCGATGATGCCTATGATTTCGCCGGACTCGTTTCGCCAGGGTATTTTTGTGCTTAAACTCCACCAGGGTTCTCCTGTTGCGGGATGAATGCCGCAGACCTCCTCGTTGACCATTGGCTGGCCGGTTGTGATTATTTCCTGTTCTCGCCGGTAATATTGCCCGGCTTTTTCCGGCGGATAAATGTCAAAATCGCTCTTGCCTGTTATCCCTTCGAGGGGGGATATTTCCGCGGCATCGACCACCGCCTTGTTGCAGATAATAAATCGCCCCTTTGTATCCTTGACGAATATGCGGTCGGGCAGGGTGTCGATGAGCGTCCGCAGGAGATTAAGCTCCTCTATAAGCTGCTCTTTTGTTTTTTCTGAATAGTTCATTTATTGTTGCTCGATGCCGAATACTTTGAGCCACAGTTCGGTTTCGCTTTCGGTCAGACCTTTTCGTTTGCCCGGCGGCTCGTTGCCCGGCTTGTGTTTACTCAGTCGTTTTTTCACTTCGTCCCAGAAGTCCTCGCATTTTATAGATATTGCCTTTTTCGCCTCGGCGGCGTTGCGCAGCCGGCGGTCCGTGCTGACGATGGTCAGTCGTTTCGGCGCTGTGCTGGCAAGGATTCTGTCTTCGATAATGTTGTCGCAGTCGGTGGCCCGGCCCGAAAAAGTAACTTCAATATTCTTTAGATTTACAAATTCGGATTTATTCAGCGGTCCCGGCCCGTCAAATATGATTTCAGCGGCCTCCCTTTTCAGGCCGAAGTAGCCGTCGAGGATTCGACAAAGAGCAGCATCGGTTACGGCTGGCGTGTCTTCAAGGTTTTGAACGGCCCACAACAGATTATGCCCGTCTATAATGGTCGGCATTGTTCAATCTTCTGCCGAAAACCGTATTTCGCCGCCGACGATGGTCTTTTCAACCCTGCCTTTGACCAGCCAGCCGTTGTAGGGGCAGTTTCTGGATTTGGAGCGGAATTTACGGACGTCGATTTTATATTCTGCCTCGGGGTCGATTATGGTCACGTCGGCCTGTTTGCCTTTCGTCATAGAACCCTTGTTGACGCCGATGATTTTGGCCGGTTTTTCTGTTAATAACCGGATAAGCCCCGGCCAGTCGAGGATACCCGGCTCAATCAGGGCTTTGACGTATAGACCAAGCGAGCATTCCAAACTGGCTATGCCAAACGGGGCCGCAAGGAACTCAAGCTCTTTTTCGCTCTGCAAATGCGGCGCATGGTCGGTTACGAGGGCATCAATTATCCCGTCAGCAATGGCTTCTTTGAGGGATTCTATGTCTTTTTCGGTTCGCAGCGGCGGGTTGACTTTGTAGTTTGTGTCGTATTCGGCGCAGCACTTTTCGGTCAATAACAAATGATGCGGCGTTGCCTCACAGGTAATTGGAAGCCCCTGCTTTTTGGCGGCCCTTATAAGCTCGACCGAGCCGGCGGTTGAGATGTGCTGGACGTGGTATCGCGCGGTGCCCGGCTTGATTTTTTTAAGAAGCTGGATATCCCGCCAAAGCATCGCCTCTTCGGCCAGCGGGTCAAGCCCCGGCAGGCCCAGTATCGTCGAGTAATAGCCCGAGTTCATTACGCCCGGGCCCGCGATTTTATCGTCCTGGCAGTGCTGGGCGATGACGGTATTGAACATTTGCGCGTATTTGAGCGCCCGCAGCATTACTGATGGGTCCTGGACGCCGTCGCCGTCGTCGGTAAAGCCCACCGCACCCGCCTGCGACATGAAACCCATCTCGGCAAGCTCGACTCCGGCCCTGCCCTTTGTGATTGCCCCCATTGTATAAACGTGTGTTAATCTCGCCTTTCTTGCCTTGCGGTGGACGTATTCGACGTCGGTTTCGTTTTCGATTGGCGGGGTCGTATTGGGCATACAGACAACCGATGTGAAGCCGGCCGCCACCGCCGCAGCCGAGCCGCTGGCTATCGTCTCTTCTTCCTCGTCGCCCGGCTCGCGGAAGTGAACGTGTATGTCGATAAGCCCCGGAACAACCAGTTTGCCCGTCGCGTCAAGGGTATTGGAAACGGGCTTTTTGACCCGGCCGACCTCGACGAACTTCTCGTCGGCGATAAGAACGTCGCATATTCTATTGATTCTGTTCGCCGGGTCGATTACATGACCGTTTTTTATTAAAAGCTCTGGATTCATAAATTATCTTGCTGTTGACTGAATCTGCATTTCATTGTCGTATTTCATTGTGTAGCCGTAGGTTACGACGCGCGCCTTATCCGAAACCGCATTAGGCGCAAGCTCGATGTCCCATCTTAAAATTCCCTTGTCCTTGAGGGTTCTCAGGTAATCCTGGTCCTTTGACAAGGGTGTATTTGTCGCGAATTCCCTTATTTCAATTCTGTTGTCCTCGGTATAGGGTATTCGTTCAACCAGTCGCAGCCGGACGGGTGTATTCTTGTAGTTCTCTATGGCGATTCGATACTCGAACTTGTCAATGCGGTTGCCGAACAGTGTATCGACTTTTTTATCTTTCATCTCTCTGCTGATGCGAATCTGGCTGTCAACACCAAAACCAGCGGTAAATTTTTCGCCCTTTGTGACCATTTCCACCTGCCCTTTGCCGGCAAACTCGACGTCTCGATACATACTGGCCGGCCCCGCCAGCAGAATTGTATCACTGTCGTTTGCAATTTGGCCTTCCACGTAAACGTAATTGGTCAGTATCGGCGAGCCGACAAATACGAAGTCGGCCTTGCTCTCAAACGACGCGATATTGACAAGCTGCTGTTCGGTTTTGCTGGGCACCCACAATCGGCCGGGAATATCGTATGTAACGCTTATTCCCTCAACCTGGGCTATCTGTTTTGCCCTGGCCTGAATGACCTGTGCAGCATCTTTGTCGGCCCGTAATTCGAGTATCTGATTGTCCATTGCCGCTTTATTAAGCTCCGTCTGGCCCCATTTGCCTTTTGCTGCCGACTGTTGACGCCTTGCCTGGTACTCGTCCATCTGCCTGCTTAGGTCCATATACTCTTCCTGGACTTGCACCCCCGCTGCCGGCGCAAGCGCTCTGGTTTTTGCTCCAGTATGCGGAGCAGAACCGGCTTTTCCGAGTGTTACCTTCATCGGTTCAACGGCAGGCGACGCGGCAACCATCGCCGGCACTGCCGTTGACAGTTTCACCGATACGTCGTTCCAGTCCTCGCCGCTGGTTTGAAACACAAGAGCGTTATATTCCACCGATACCGTTGCTTTATCCTGATGCGCCCGTATGTTATACTGCGGCAGCCAGTTGGCTCCTCCGACAATGTAACTAAGCTTTATATTGACCCTGCCTTTACGGTTTTGTGTAACACTGATGACCGCTTCTTTTTCAAATTTACTGACCTGCGAACGAAGCTCGTTTAATTTTTTCTCAAGTTTGCCAAGCTCCTTGTCAATTTCCTGCTGCTTCAGTTCATTTTTGACCCTGTTTTTGTGCCACTCTGAGCTTCTTTTTTCGAGAAAACTCGCCATTTTTTCGAGGTCTTCCGGCGCTAATGCAGGCCTGTTCTGGTCGGCACGGCCGATTTCTGCCGGCAGGTCCCAGTATCGCCCGAACCTGTCAAACATCCATCCTGAAATCTCCAGCTCCCTTCTGGTTTCATACTGGTCTTTCCTGAACTGCTCGATTCGCGTTTCAAGCTCTTTGACCTCCTGTCGGTTGTCTTCGCCCGTTTTTTTCTCCCGGTAGCGGACGCTTGAGATAGTAACGCCTTGCGGGGCCTGCGCGCTGAGCGTATCGTTGATTAGCTTATCAGGAAGCCCTCGCACGATTATTTCCGAGCTTCCCTCAGGCAGTTCGGCTTCAATAGTCCGTATGACCAGGGCCTGACCGCGATAGACGATTACTTCCGTTGGCACGCCACTGGTTTCTACCTGTGGTGAGCTTGTCGAATCCATTATGTTTGCCGCCCTTATCGGGCAGACGCATAACATCATCACGGCCGCCATGATACCTGTAAACTTTTTCATTTTTTTGACCTCAATGGTTTTTATATTTAAGTTCAGGTTTCTTTAATTTGTTTGACCTGCTGCGCCGCGGCCTGGTTGACGAGGAATAATACGGCCATACGGACGGCGATGCCGTTGGATACCTGCTGGAGTATGACGCTGTTTCGCCCGTCGGCAACCTCGCTTTCGATTTCAAGCCCGCGGTTGATTGGCCCGGGGTGCATAACGAGAATGTCCGGCTTTGCCTTTTTCATACGCTCGCCGGTCAAACCAAAATAATGTGAATACTCGCGAACCGACGGGAAGGGGTTTCCGCCAATCCGTTCGAACTGGATTCGCAGCATGTTTATCACGTCAACTTTTTCGATGACGTCATCGAGCGAGTAGCTTACTTTAACGGGAAGCTGCTCGACGTTTGGCGGAAGAAGCGTCGGCGGCCCGACAAACGTTACCTTGGCCCCAAGCTTTGTCATAGCCCACATATCGCTGCGGGCGACCCTTGAATGTGTGATATCGCCGACTATGGCGATTTTGAGACCCTTCAGCGACCCCCGCAGCTTGCGTATCGTATAGACGTCGAGCAAACCCTGCGTCGGGTGTTCGCAGTATCCGTCGCCGGCGTTGACAACGCAGGCGTTGATATATTTGCTCAACAGCTTGGGTGCACCGCCGGCGCCGTGCCTGATTACAACAATATCGATACCCATCGCCTCGAGGTTGCGGGCGGTATCCAGAAGCGTCTCGCCCTTGCTGACGGAGCTGTCGTTTTTTGTAAATTCGACGACGTCTGCGCTTAATCGGCTGGCCGCGAGGGCGAAGCTGTTTCGCGTGCGGGTGCTGTCCTCGAAAAAGAGGTTGACCACGAGCTTGCCTCGGAGCGGCGGCGTCTTTTTGACCGCCCGCGCGCTTATCTGCTCGAAGCCGGCGGCGGTGTCAAGAATGTAACTAATCTCATCGGGGCTAAGCTCTCGCAGGCCCAGCAGGTGCTTTTTTTCCCACTTGAACTCTTTTGTTTTATGCGCCATACCTGTCGCACCGTCAATCCGTTTGTATCCGGTTAATCGACGACTACCTGTTCTTTGCCGTCGGATTCTTTTAACAATACCTGGACTATTTTACCCGGTTTTGTATTTGTTTTGTAGCCCGCGTAGTCGGCCTGTATGGGAAATTCTCTGCCGGACCTGTCAACCAGGACCGCCAGCCGTATCGCGTTTGGCCTGCCGAGGTCTATCAGGGCATCCATTGCCGCCCGCGCGGACCGGCCGGTATGAAGCACGTCGTCAACGAGTATAATGATTTTATCGTCTATACTAAAGCCGATTTCCGTGGGGCGAACCTTCGGCTGGACGCCGTTTTTGGGGCTGTTTATGTCGTCTCGGTAAAGGGTAATATCGAGCGTCCCGCAGGGAACATCGCCTTTGATTTTTTTGGCTAAAATGGCCGCCAGGCGTTGCGCCAGGATTTCACCCCTGCTGCGGATTCCGATTACGGCTATTTCGACGTCTTCCGGCGTGCCGGCAACAATACGGGACGACAGTTTTTTCAGGATTTGTTCGATTTGTCTGGAGTTCAGTAATACCTTCATTTATCGTTTCTTACCCCCTTTTTAGGTTATCGGGGTGGGAAAAGTATATCAGTTTGCCTGTAAAAGAACAAGCCCGTTTTAGGTTATCAGAGAACCAGTAAATCAGGATGTGGAAATCAGGACATCAGGGAATCAGGAAACCCTATCGGCTGACGACCTGTTATCCTGTTATCCTGATAACCACTACCTGATAACCTGATTCCCCGATACCCTGACATTATATCGGGTTTTTTTCTTGCTCTATGAAGCAGATTAAGGGTTATAATGCTCTTTATGATGCGAAAAACGGTGCAAAAACACCGTCTGGACAAGGATTTCGAGATAAGGCAAAATCTGTGTAAAGCTTAATACTTAATCTTATCGAATCGATGCATACTGGTGAGCCGGGGGTTTTGGAGCAACGGGTATTCCGGCCTCGGTCAGTTCGATGGGTCTTACCGCCTGTGCCGATGCGCATCGCTGTCTGAGGTTGTCGAGGACGTTCATATAGTTGATGTATGCGTCGTAGGGCGTGTTGTAGGGATTGAAATACTTGTGGACGTCGCCGTCGGCGAACCATTTTGTGCACATATAATAAAAATGGTCGGAGGTCTGCAGTTTTCTCCAGGTATCGATGAGTTTGGGGTCTCTTGTCTGTTTGACCGCCGGCTCAAGCCGATACAGCTCGGCAATTGCGCTGTTCTGGAGGGGATTACCGACCCAGGCGGACAGGTCGCGTTCGATATCGGCCCAGCTTGTCGGGCGGTGAATATCGAGCGTTCCCACCGGCTTATAGCTTTTAACGACTTGCGACGGGGTCTTGAAGTCGGTATCGGGATGTTTGAAGATTTCTGCGGGTAAGCATCTCAAAAAGTCAAAAATGCCTGTTTCTTCCCACTGATGCTCGCCGAACGTTTCGTAATCCATAAACAGGTTGACGACGTAGCCGTTGCCGTTGACCTGGTTGACCCAATAGGCGAATTTGTCCGCGGTCATCGGCCACTGGCTCCAGTTTCTCTCAGAGAAACGAAATGCGATATCGTCGCTGAGGCGATAGTTCTTGAGCAATAAGCTCAGTCGGTCCGAATTGACGGGGCGATAAACGTAATTCGGGCTTCGATAACCGAGGATATGGTCCGCCCCTTCGGCCAGGACGGCGTCGAAGCAATCCATCTGCTCAATCGCTTTTGCCAGGGTGTTGTTATAAATCAGCTCGGTATTTCGGAAAACGCGAGGCGTCTGGCCGAAGAGTCGGTTGATTGTCCTGATATGCTTCTGGACCTGTTCGGTGAACTCACTGCGCGAATACAGGGAGCTCAAGCTGTGATAATATGTCTCGGCCAGGAACTCGACGCAGCCGGTCTTCGCCAGCTTTTTAAAGCTTTCGAGGACCTCCGGGGCGTAATTGGTGAATTGCTCAAGCATTACTCCCGTTATGCTGAACGCCACCTTGAACCTGCCGTTATATTTCTCAATTAATTCCAACAACAGGGCATTTGTCGGCAGGTAACACTTTTTTGCCACCTTTTGGCAGACCTGGGCATTTTTGAACTCATCGAAGTAGTCCTGCCCGGCATCAAAAATTGTATAATGCCTCAAACGGAACGGCTGATGAACCTGAAAGTAAAAACATATCGAAGCCATTTTTTCTCCTCTGCTTTTTTCTATCCGACCCCGGCCAGCACCTGCTCATATATTTGTTTTACCTTGCCCGCGGTATCTTCCCAGCGCAACCTGTTTGCCTCGCTGTGCCCGTTTTCACTGAGCATCTTGTGAAGAGCCGGACGCTGCAGGACCGCATACATCTGGTTGGCCATTTCGTCGATGTCCCAGAAATCGACTTTAAGGGCATTGTGAAGCACCTCTGCTACGCCGCAGTTCTTGCTCAGGATGACCGGCACGCCGTGCTGCAGCGCCTCAAGCGCGGCTATGCCGAACGGCTCCGATACCGATGACATCACGAATAGGTCCGCCCGGCTGTATGCCTTATCGACTTCGTCGCCCCGCAGGAAGCGTGTGAACATAACATTGTGGCCTATACCGAGCCGGCAGGCCTCTTCAATGATTCGATACAGCATATCGCCGTCGCCGGCCATAATAAACTTCACGTTGTTCAATCTTTGCGAAACCTTTTTAGCCGCCCGAAGGAAGTACTCAGGCCCTTTTTGCATTGTTATTCGTCCGAGGAACAGGACGATTTTTTCGTTTTTGCCGTCGAGGTTATGACCGTTCGAGCCGTTGCCGTTTCTTTCGACGCCGTTGTAAGCCACCTCGACTTTACCGGCCGGGACGCCGTATCGGCTGATGATTATATTTCTCGTATAGTTGCTCACCGCGATGACCTTCACGGCTGCGTGCATTCCCGCCCGCTCGATGTCGTAAATGTGCTGATTGACGTGCTCGCCGCTGCGGTCGAATTCCGTTGAATGAACCTGCACAACAAGGGGTTTGCCGGTTTTTTGGGCGACGGCCAGCCCTGCGGGAAAGGTCATCCAGTCGTGGGCGTGTATAATATCGAAATCCACGCCTGCGGCTATTTCGACGGCCTTGTCGGCGTAACTGTTGACGATAGCGAATATCTCCGGCCCGTAATCGCAACCGGCCAGGCACGTCAATGCACCGACCTTCGAACTGCCTGGGTTGTCGGCGGCGCTTGTTTTCACATTAGCCGACCGAACGGCGCCGTAGGGAGCAATACGTGCTGCTATCCCTCGGAATTTAACGTTTTGAAATTCCAGCTCTTCGAGTGGTTCTTGTAATGACGGCTCATCATCAGCCGACAATTGCAACGGGTCCGATTTCGGCAGGACAAAAGTGATTTTCATTCCAAGCCGGCTCATCGCACGCGTCAGGCCGTAACAGGCCGTTCCGAGGCCTCCGCTAATAAACGGCGGAAACTCCCAGCCCAGCATAAATGTCTTTATATTTCTGAACATTTTCGGCCTGTTCTTTCATAGTCGTGTGCCTAACACACCCGGCTTCGAATCCCTTATGTTCTCTATTTACTTTTCGCTTCTACGATTTTGTATTTCAAATGCTCCGCAATATGCATGAGCTATAGATTTTTACATTGACGCTGATTCGGTGGGAATAGGCAAACTGCTCAATCTGACAGAGTTAATTGCCTATACATACGTAACGTGCGAATATTATGTTCGCATGATATGAACGACGATTCTCTGATTTTGATGTAGTTTTCGCGTAACTGCTGTAATGCGCAGCGGTTAAGGTTCAGATATTTTACTTATGCACGGCTCGGGAGTCCTTTGCCAGAAGGCGGCGGCAATCGCGGCGGTGAAGATGCAGACAAAGACAAAAAACGCGGCGGGAACAGCCGCCCTCGGGCCTAAGTGTTCCAGGGCCAAAGCGCTGCCGAGGCCGGCGTTTTGCATGCCGATTTCTATGGCTAAAGTTCGCTTTCTTGCGGTGTTCATTCGGAATAATGCGCCGACTCCGTAACCCGAGGCCATACCGAAAAGATTAAGCGTGAAGACCGTTGCCAGGACCGCCCCCGTCGCGGCGGGCAAATAATCGCGGTTGAGCGCAATTACAAGCGAGCAGATAAATATGATGAAAGTAACGGAAATTGCGGGGAAAACGGGCAGGATTCGCTCGACCTGCCTTTTAAAGTAATGGCGAACGGCGAAGCCGGCGAAGAGCGGAAGAATCACCATAATCAGCACGTCGGATACCATTTTCCAGAATGGGACGGGGATTTTCGAGTCGGCCAGAAGCCAGGTCAGACCTGGCGTCAGAAGTGGGCACAAAAGCGTTGAAACGGTCGTCAGCGATACGGAATAAGCGACGTCCGCTTTGGCGATGTAGCTGGTTACGTTGCTGGCCATTGCGCCGGGGGCGGAGCCAGTCAGAATCAATCCCGCCGTTAGCTCGGCCGGCAGGCCGAAAATCCTCGCTATGACGAATGCGCCGAAAGGCATTATCGTGAACTGTGCCGTTGAACCTATGAACACGATAATAGGGTTTTTGAAAATGTGCCTGAAATCATCGATAGACAGTACAGCTCCTATGCCGAACATCGTGACGGCGAAAAACGCCTTGTTGTAGCTTTTCAATGCGACAAAAGGCCCCGGCGCATAATATGCCAGGATGCCGAATGCGACCACCCATAAGCCGAAATATTTCGTGTAAAACGCAAGCGCCTTATTGAGCATACCAAGAAAATTTACCATACAAACATATATACGCGAAGAAAAAAGTATGAGAGTTAGCGTTAAGCGGTTGTGGTTGCGCGGCTAATTTGAAATCCATAATGGGTATTATAGTCGGTGGACAAATAGTCATCTCAGCAGTAAGTTTGCCTCTCATATGGGGCAAATTATTGAAAATAATCTTCAACGCTTAGGCAAAACAATCAGGGCTGCGAGGAAGGCGCGAGGTTGGTCACAGGAAGAGTTTGCATATCGGTGCGATTTAGATAGAAGTTATATTGGAGGTATTGAACGCGGGGAAAGAAACATTTCTATTCTCACTTTGTGCAAGATTGCGAAAGCATTAGGGCTAAATGTAAATTCCTTGGTTAAAGGTCTTCCTCTGGAGGGTAAATGAGCATCGAACCAATTGAATTAGGACAAAAACTCAAGACCTACTGCGAAAATTTCGCTGTTCCCATCGACTACATATTTGACATACTCAACGACCAAAAGGTCGTTCCAATGATTCGAGGAAAAGCAACAGAGTATCAAGGATATTTGGAGGTTCTCCGTAATCTTTCAGCGAGCGAATGGACGGTTCAAAAACTTAACCTCAACGCTCAACCAGGGCTTCAGGATCAGGATATTCAGGTAACCCACAGACGTACCGGTATGATTCTCAGGGTCGAATGTAAAAGTGCCGTTAGGGGTTCTATGCGAAAAGGAACGCGGTCATGTAAAGTCCCACATTTCAATGTTAAATGCCATAGAAGCAGGAGTAATATCCGATTGGCGGGGACAACGAATGACCGCTACAGCGTGGATTCTTTCGACGTTGTTGTATGCAATGTGTCTAACGCATTGTATCAGGGTAAAACTTTTGGAGCAGAGTTGGAATTGTTGCACGATAAAGATGTATTATACGTGGTTTCTGAACACTACGGGGTATCCACTGAAAAAGAAATTCTCGAACATGCATATAGTGACTGAAGGTTTGTATTCCCACAAGATATAGCCAAGGATGGATTTATACCTCGGACGCCGATTGTGTTACTGAAAGGCGACCCTAATTGGAAGCCAATAGGAATGTTAAATGAAGCACTTACAAACCTTGTAAAAGGGAGACGCGGACGTTAGGAACTTATTGTTATATATCATTGCGGGTACATAACACTTTCAAATGACATAATTAAGAATAAATAATTCTTTACCCTTGTATCTTTGTCCCTTTCTACTCGTCCCATTTTTCTGGTCGTCGGTTCTGTTAATGCAATAATTCCACTCTTTATTGTATAAACCCGTCGCCCAAGAATATAGTTCTCTAACCTCCGGACAATCGTCATAAGTAAGAAGAAACAGAAGACGATTCCTGTGTCGATGAAGAAGTTCCCGAAGGCGATAATGGTCTTCTTTAGAGAAAGAACAGGTATAAAACTTATCTTGGTCTGCGTTGAAATAAGGAGGATCTATAAATAAGAAAGTGCCGTCTTCCGATTCCTCAATCGCCCGTTCAAAAGAATAATTCGTTAGCTTTACTCCCTGAAGTTTTTGTGATGCTTGTCTTATACTGCAAGGCCAGTTTTCGGGTCGCTTTGAAAATTTATCGCCATATCCCCAGTAGCAATTTTGTATGTTCATTATTCCGGAGTAACTAGTTCGGTTAAGGTAATACCATCTCGCCGCTTTCTCAAGCAACGTTTTTGGTTGAAACTCGTTCTTATAATAAGAATGAAGCTCCTTGGTAGCTGGTTTTCCAGTAAGAAACGATATTAAATCTTCGGGTTGGTCCCGGATAACACGATATACGCGCATTAATTCTTCATCCAGGTCATTAAGATGAGATTGAGCGGCTTTGGGTTTCGCGAAGAAGATTGACGCGCCGCCGGCAAAAGGTTCACAATAATTTTTATGAGGTGGAATGTGCTGGAGGATTAATTTTCTCGCATAGAATTTTCCGCCGGCATATCGAAAAGGAGAGTTCATAGAGTCCGAATATTTTTGCATCTGGATAGGCAAAAGACCTGTTGAAAATAATTGTTGTGTATAGGTATGATGTGCCGGTGCTATAAAATATCTTTCTTCACTTAAGCGAGTTATTATGACTTTCGCGTTTGGTGTGAGGCGATTTGTCCGCATAAATTGTTTAACCCATGCGCGTTCCCTGAAAATCCAGCGCGGTTTCCCAGTTCGCCCGTCGGTGGGAATGTCGGTCTCAATTTCGTTTGAAAAACCAAGGGGGTGAATGATGATTTTCGTTTTTGCGGTGTCACGTGTTGGCCCCCCCAGAATTCCTTGAGGAAAGAAATCCAAACCGCAATTACGGATATTAAGATTACCGTATTTTAAGGATGCTCCAGTAAGTTGTATTATGCGTGAATCCATTCAAACGCCTTTTTTCGTTCATTATTTTTTTGAAATAATAAATGTTTTGGTGCAATCGTCAAGAAAAATGCCGTCACATAGGCGATTTTTCGAGCTCCGCGCGGAGTTTGGGCAGCGAGGCCGGGTATTTGTCCTTTATGAACTCGATGAGCTTTTCCCTGACCATACATCGCAGCGAAAACAAGCTCGACGCGTCTGCGGCGCTCATAAGGGCGCGTAATTCGACCGTGCGCTCGGAGGCATTTGTTAGCTGGACGACGCAGACCTTTTTATCCCATTCTTTTGAGCTTTCGAGAAGCCGGCGAAGCTCAGTCCTGACGGGCTCAGGGTCAACGGTGTAATCGACATAAAGAAAGACGGTGCCTAACAAATCAGCAGATACCCGTGTCCAGTTCTGGAAGGGCTTTTCGATAAAGTAGGTAATCGGGACAATCAGCCGTCTGAGGTCCCAGATTCGCACGACGACGTAGGTGAGCGTTACCTCCTCGATTTTGCCCCATTCGTTTTCGACGATAACGACGTCGTCGATTCTGATTGGCTGGGTGATTGCGATTTGCAGCCCGGCCAAAAACGTGGCGATTGTCTTTTGAGCGGCCATACCGACGACAATGCCTACTATGCCCGCAGACGCCAGTATAGCCGTGCCGAGGGCGCGAATCTTTTCGAACGTCATTAGCATAGAAGCAAGAGCAATCACTATAACGATTGTAATGAAGATTCTTCTTAGCACATTGAGCTGGGTTTGAATCTTCCTCGCTTTGAGATTATCCTGCACGGTCACGTCGAAGCGCTGCAGGATGTAATCATCGAAGACGTATGTCAGCTTTATTAAAATGGCCGCGAACGAAGCGATGAGCGCCAAAGAGAGCAAATGGTCAATCGGCTCCGAAAACTTCTCCGGCAGCGCCATCATCGGTATGACGATGCGGACTGCAAGCAGGATAAAAAGCCAGCGAGTGGTTTTGCCGCAGCGCCTGGTGAACGAATCGGCGGGGAGGTCCTTAGAATACCGGCTGATTCTCCCGATGATTCTCAGGAAGATGAAATTGGCCATAATTGCGACGGCGACCGCAACTGCCGGAACGCCCAGAATCCACGCGATTTTTTCCCAGTTCTGAAGAATTGTCTGCATTTCAATATACTCCTTTCCGGTCTTTATGCTCTAATGGTTTCAGTATAGCCCCGCTGTTGCTTAACGACAACTCTCAAATTCAAAAAAACCGCACGGGCCCCTCATAAATCTCGTCAAAGAAAAAGCCCCGCGTCGTGGCGGGGCTTTGTGCAAAATTATTACCGGCGGTCTGCTACTCTTTCGACAAATTGAGAATGACCAGGCCGACGCGATTACCATCATTGACGGAAAGCAATGCCTTGCCCGTTGAGGCGGCTTCTTCCATTGCTTTATTGAATTCCCTTACGTTTTCAATTGTCTTTCTGTTGACCTCCATAATAAGCACGCCGGGCCTTAGCCCCTTTGTATCGGACTGCGAGCCGACCTCGACTCCTGTAATGATGACGCCTTTCATATT
>JAFGDN010000051.1 GCA_016932095.1 Sedimentisphaerales bacterium | reverse complement strand
GGGATGACTGAGGCTCTTAATGGTTGCTTCTGGCTTCGCAGGGACTTGTTGGAGATAGACTTATGAAAAAAGCCCTAACTTTGAGGATATAACCATTGACACACAACCTCGTAACCGCTACAATACTCCAAAATTACGGATTTACGGCTGGGCTTATAACTTTGCCGGATAGATCGTCGCTGTGGTGGCGACCGTCGGCCTTGCAAAGCGGCCCGAAAAACTGTAAATTCTGGAGCTGCGAAAGGAGCGCATAAATGAAGTCCGAGTCATCCGTTTCAGCCAAGCCGGCTGCAAATACCTCAATCCTTACCTCAGGCGCCGAAATCGTCGTCAAATCCCTCATTCACGAAGGCGTCAACATAATGTTCGGCTACCCTGGGGGGGTGATATTGCCGTTTTTCGACCGGCTGTATGACGCGCCAATCAAATTCATCATCCCCCGCCACGAACAGGGGGGCTGTCATATGGCGGACGGCTACGCCCGCGCAAGCGGCAAGGTCGGGGTTATCGTTACCACCAGCGGCCCGGGCGCCTGCAATCTCATCACCGGCCTGGGAACAGCGATGATGGATTCGATACCGCTGGTCGCCATAACAGGACAGGTCAGGACTGAGCTTATCGGCAACGACGCCTTTCAGGAGGCCGACACGACGGGTATTACCAGGCCCGTCTCAAAATACAACTGTATCGTCAAGGACGTTAAAGACCTCGCCCGGACAATCAAAGAGGCGTTCTATATCGCCTCAACGGGAAGACCGGGGCCGGTCGTGGTTGATTTGCCGGTCGATGTCCAGGTCGCCAAAACCGAATTAGACCTGAACGTTGAAATGAAGCTGCCCGGCTATCGGCCAAAAACGAAAGGCCATTCCCGCCAGATTGCGATGGCCGCCGAGGCAATAAACAAAGCCGAAAAACCCGTTCTTTACGTCGGCGGCGGTATAATTATCGCAAACGCAAGCGATGAGCTAAGAGCCCTTGCGAAAAAAGCCCACATCCCCGTTACGATGACGCTCCTGGCCTTAGGCAGCTACGACCAGAATGAGCCGGAATCGCTCGATATGCTGGGAATGCACGGCACGGCTTACGCCAACTACGCCGTCCAGGAATGCGACCTGCTCATTGCCGTCGGCGCAAGGTTCGATGACAGGGTTACAGGCAAGGTCAAGGCCTTCGCCCCGCACGCGAAGGTCATCCATATTGATATCGACCCCGCAAGCATCGCAAAAAACGTCCGCGCCGATATACCGGTTGTCGGCGACGCCAAACACATATTAGACGAGCTTGCCAAAATGGTCGAATACCGTGACCGAAAGGAATGGTTCGCGAAAATCGCCCAGTGGAAGAAAAAATATCCGCTTGGCTACGATAAAAAATCGACAAATATCAAGCCGCAATACGTCATCGAGCAGGTTTGTGAACTGACCGGCGGCGACGCGATTATAGCTACAGGCGTGGGGCAGCACCAGATGTGGACGTCCCAGTTCTACAAGTTCAGAAGGCCGAGGCAGCTTATCAGCTCAGGCGGCCTCGGCACAATGGGTTTCGGACTGCCTTCGGCCATAGGCGCCCAGGTTGCGCAGCCCGATGCGACGGTCGTCGATATTGACGGCGACCACAGCTTCAATATGACAATGACGGAGCTTCGCACGGCGGTGGAATATGGACTGCCGATAAAGGTCTGTATCCTCAACAACGGCTATATGGGTATGGTTCGGCAGTGGCAGCAGCTTTTCTATAATCACCGCTACTCGAAAAGCTACCTTGCCAATCCTGATTATGCCGTGGTAGCCGAGGCGCTCGGGGCGGTCGGCATCACCGTTGACAAAAAAGCCGACGTGCCGAAGGCAATAAAGAAGGCGCTTGAAGAGAAAAAGCCCTGCGTTCTTGATTTCAGGGTCGAACGCGAAGAAAACGTCTGGCCAATGGTCGCAACCGGCAAGTCCCTTAACGAGATGGACGGCCTGGACCTGCTGGAAAGTATGGCGTAACCGATTTATTATTTATTATTTTCTATTTATGATTTGTAAATGATGAACGAGGCGTAAATATGAAACATATAATAAGCGCGTTGGTTGAGAATAAGCCGGGGTAAAAGAAAATTAAAAATTAAAATGTAAAATGCAAAATTAAGGAGTCGCTGCGCGACGATTATTATAAAAGGGAACGAGTATGAAACATATAATAAGCGCGTTGGTTGAGAATAAGCCGGGGGTTTTGGCGCACGTCGCGGGGATGTTCGCGGCAAGGGCGTTTAATATCGACTCATTGGTCGTCGGCAGGACCGAGGACCCGCAATTAAGCCGGATGACGATTGTCGTTGTCGGCGACGACCATGTTCTCGAGCAGGTCCGTAAGCAATTAGCCAAAATCATACCGGTTGTGAAGGTGCAGGATTTCGCGGGTCAATCTGTTGTCGCCCGCGATTTGATGCTGATAACGATAGCCGCGACGCCGGAGAAGCGGGCTGAAATTGTCGCTTTAATTGAGACGTTCAAGGGTAAGGTCGTCGATATCGGCCAAAAATCAATTATGGTCGAAATAAGCGGGCCTGAGGAAAAAATCGAGGCGTTTATAGAGATGTGCCGCCCCTACGGCATCAAAAACGTCGCCAGAACCGGCACAATCGCTATGCCGAGGCAGGAGAAAGCTGCTGCGCAAGAGGCGAATGCGGAGTAGGTAGCCGTAAGAATATCAGATAATCAGGGAATCAGGAAGCCGGGTATCAGGTTGTCAGGGAATCAGGGCGCGACGACAAACATCCAACATCGAACGTCGAACATAGAACGTCGAACGTCCAATCCGCCTACGGCGGACAAGCATCGAACAAAGAATATAGAACGCAGAGATAGTTTTGAGTTTTGAGTGTTTAGTTGCGGATTAAAAGATTTTCGATTGACGATTTTCGATTGCCGATTTAATTTCCCGAAGCGGGGCTCGAAGCGTGTCGGATTGTGGATTTGAACTGCGGCGAACAAAAAATACTGCAAGGGCAGGCAAAATCGGGACTCGCGGCTTGGTTTTAATTATCGACTGAAAAAATGGTAGCTGGGGGGCTGTTGAAAAAGTCGCCGATTCACGATAGTATAGTAAAGCAAATGGCAACGGAATTCCATAGCGACGGTTTATAACATGGAGG
>JAFGDN010000050.1 GCA_016932095.1 Sedimentisphaerales bacterium | reverse complement strand
TATGATTACACAGAGAACGAGCCGTGGAAATTTACCAATGGCATAGATTTTACCTTCCCTGAAACACCCGACGAGGTAACCATACCCGCCGGCGGGCGCATAGTGGTCGTAAAGAATCCAGCAGCGTTTATCTGGCGTTATCCATCAGTGCCGACAAGCATCATCTACGGGCCTTACACCGGCTGGTTAGCCAATGAGGGCGAGCAGCTTGAATTAGGCAAGCCCGGCGATATAGATGAATTTAGTCAGCGACAATATATTCGCGTTGAGCGGGTCAATTACAGCGACGGCTCGCATCCGGGCGATGATGATGCGAGCGACCCGTGGCCAACGGAAGCCGACGGGCAGGGTAAATCCCTCACGAGAACCAGCATGACCCAATACGGCAACGACCCAAATAACTGGTCTGCCGAGACACCGACGCCAGGATTATGAAGGAAGAATGTAACAGGAATTAGGAATTGACGAAATGGATGTCAACGAGAGGAGTCGTTGGTTTTTTACATTCGTCTTTATTATTGCATTGGCCGGCTCTGCATACGCCGGTATATGCCCGAAATACGACCTCAGCAACGATTGCGCGGTTGATATAACTGACCTGGCGATATTCATAAACCAGTGGCTCAATTTCGAGCAGTGCGAAGGGGAATTGCCCTGCGCAAACTACGACGGCCTGAATGGGATTGATTTTATTGATTTTTCGTTTTTAGCAGGCGAATGGCAGTTCCACACCATACCTCTTGCTATAAACGAGTTTATGGCGTCCAACAACAGCGATAGCGGCATTGCCGACCCTGCGGGCGATTATGATGACTGGATTGAGATTTACAACTCAGGAAACACCCCGTTTGATATGGCGGGAATTTACATCACAGATAACCTCGATAACCCGACAAAGTGGCAGATTCCAACGGGGTATCCGGAGCTAACGATTCTGCCGGCACACAGCTACGTGTTAATCTGGGCGGATGAAGAGCCGGCCGAGGGGCCGCTGCATACAAATTTCAAGCTTTCCGCAGACGGCGAGGAACTGGGGCTGTTCGACACTGATGGTATCACCCAGATTGACGCCGTTGAATTCGGCGAGCAGGTAACCAACATCTCATACGGCAGATACCCGCACGAGACGGATAACTTCCGGTTCTTCCCGACGCCGACGCCGGGCGCTGAAAACACAGGCGCTTATTTAGGCGAAATAGAAGATGTTGAATTCAGCCATTCACGCGGCTTTTATAACACGGGTTTCACGCTTACTTTGGCCTGTGTTACGCCGGGAGTGAGCATTTACTATACCAACAACGGCAAAAGCCCCATCGTCGGCGAAGCCCCCGCCACGGGCAGCATTGTTTATACAACGCCAATAAACATAAGCAGCTCAACTTCCGTTCGGGCGGCGGCAATAAGGACCGGCTGGATGCCCTCGCCGATAACGACGCATACCTATATTTTCGGCGCAAGTTCGGTTATTAAAGCAATGCCGGCCGTTACCCTGGCAGGCGACCCCACCCAGACGCTCTATGAGCCAGACGGTATTATGGCTATCGTCGGGGGTTATTATAATGGTGAGGTATGGACATCCGGAGGCGACCCGAGCGCTTACAACAATCCAATTCACAGGGGAATCGCCTACGAAAGGCCAGTTTCCTTCGAAATCTTCAACGCCCCCGACGGCAATTATCAGGCCGACTGCGGCATACGAGTTCACGGCAGCGATTATACCCGTGTTCGATATAGGAGGGGCGACAACTGGAGCTGCAACGCCAATAAATTCAGCTTTAATTTATATTTCCGCAACGATTACGGCGAGAATCGCTTCGAATACCCGTTCTTCCCATTTATAGAAACCGAACGCTACCAGAGCATCGTGCTTCGCGGCGGCCACAACGACAGGTGCAGTCCATTCGTGAAGGACGAATGGGCAAGACGACTCTTTCTGGAAATGGGCGGAATACAGGTTACCGGGACTTTTGCCAATCTTTATATCAACGGCCAGCACAAGTATTATTTCAATCCAACCGCACGGGACGATGAGGAATTTTTCCGGGAATGGTACGGCACTGAAAACGCCTTCGACGTGCTAACCATGGACGTGACTGAACAGGTCGCCGCCAGGGACGGCGACACTATTGCCTGGAATAACCTCATAAGTTATGCGACCACCCACAACCTCGCCAACGCCGTTGATTATCAATACATCACGGACCGGCTGGATATCGCCACGTTTATCGATTTAATTATCCTGGAGGTTCACATCGGCAACTTCGACTGGCCGGGCAACAACTGGACCGTTCACCGCGAAAGGGCAGACGGCAGTCGATTCAGGTTCAGCGTCTGGGACGCCGAAGGCCTCGCCGAAACCTGGGTATTCGGCGGCAACTGCGAATCCTGCTACAAAACGGCCTTCGAGGATTTCCCAACCTGGACAAGTCCCAGAGGTCTGAATAATATGCCGAACGACCCGTTCTGCCGGCTTTACCGCGCGCTAAGGGTCAATTCCGAGTTCAAGCAGCTTTTCGCGGACCGCATACATAAACATTTCCGCAACGGCGGCATCCTTACCCAGTCGTATCTTGTCAGTAAATGGTGGGAGGTCCAAAACGAGGTTAAGGACGTCCTGCCGTCGCAAAGCACGTTTGTGCCGAATATCTTCCTGCCCAAGCGCGAGCCGTACGTAATGACCGCGTTTGAAACAAACGGCCTGTTCAATCGCTCCTTTGGCGCACCGGTATTTTATGTAAACAGCGTCTATAAGTTCGGCGGATATGTTTCAACAAGCGACATATTTACCATAACCGACCCCTGCGCTTCTGGAGGCACAATTTATTACACCACTGACGGCAGCGACCCGCGCACCCCATATTCAGGAGCGGTTTCACCAAGCGCTATCGCATATTCAGGCGGCTTTACGCTTACCAGAACCACTAACCTTCGGGCGCGCATTTACAAGAGCAGCACATCGCAATGGAGCCCGCTCAATGAGACCGTATATGAAATCGGCAATATAAAGAGCTGCCTGCGAATCACCGAGATTATGTATGACCCGGGAGATTCAGGCAATCCTGAAGACCCGAATACCGAATATATCGAGCTAAAGAACATCGGCGCCTCGACAATCAATCTCAACCTCGTCAAATTCGACAAGGGTATCGATTTTACATTCGGCCCCAATACTCTTGCCGCGGGTCAGCATATCCTCGTCGTAAAGAACATAAATGCCTTCCAGACCAAATATGGAACCGGTCGATATATTGCCGGCATATACGTCGGCCCATTAGACAATGACGGCGAAAGAATTCGCCTCAGGGACGCCGTTGGCGCAATCATTCACAACTTCACTTATAAAGACGACTGGCGGTCTATTACCAACGGCGACAGCTACTCGCTGACCATAATCAATCCGTCTAATCCCGACGTAAATAGCTGGGACATTAAAAAGAACTGGCGAGCAAGCGCTTATGTAAACGGCTCGCCCGGTTGGGACGATTCAGGCATTATCCCAAATCCCGGCTCCATCGTAATTAACGAGGTTATGACCAATCCGGACGGCGGTCCTGACTGGATTGAGCTTTATAACACCACGGCAAGCCCCATAAATATCAGTGGCTGGTATCTCAGCGACAGCGATAATGAGCTGATGAAATATAGCTTTGCCGCGGGAACAACCATCGCAGCCAACGGTTATATCTTTGTCCGAGAGGACTTCAACTTCGGTCAAACGGCAGACGACTCCGGCCGGATCATACCATTCGGCCTGAGCAAAAACGGCGAGCGTGTCCGGCTGACCTCGGCCCTCGACGCCAACGGCTTATTAACCGGCTACCGCGAGAAAGAAAAATTCGGCGCCGCCCAGGTTGATGTATCGTTCGGCAGGCATTATGCAGCCGGCGCCGATTCTTACGACTTCGTTGCGATGGAAGTTATAACTCCAGGGCAGGCAAACGCCTATCCAAGGATTGGGCCGGTTGTCATAACCGAGATTATGTATAATCCCATCTGGCCGTCTGGCGGCTCTTATGCCAACGACGAATACGAATATGTCGAACTGTATAATATGAGTAATTCAGCCATAACGTTGTATGACCTGATAGACGACGTCGCCTGGAAGTTCACAGCCGGCATTGACTATACTTTCCCCTCTCCGCCTGATGCAGTAACGATACCCGTAGGCGGCCGCATACTGGTTGTGAAGAATCCGGCAGCGTTTACCTGGCGTTATCCGTCAGTGCCTACAAGTATAATCTACGGGCCTTACGACAGCTGGTTAGATAACGCGGGCGAGACGCTTGAATTAGGCAAGCCGGGTGATATAGATGATTTGGGCGAAAGGCGATATATTTGCGTTGAGCGAATCAATTACAGCGACGGCTCGCACCCGGGCGATAACACGAACGACCCCTGGCCGACACAGGCAGACGGAGAGGGTAAATCACTGACCCGAACCAGCTTGACTCAATACGGCAACGACCCGGACAAGTGGTCTGCCTCCACACCAACGCCGGGTTCATAGCGGCTCTGTATCACGCTGCGGTTCAATCTTTTTGTTGTTCCCGTTGGGCCTGATGCGTTTATCAACCTGGGCAAGACCCAGAAGAACCACTATCGCCAGGGCGGTAGTTATTATCGCCAGCTCATACAGTTTTGCGCCGCACGCCATACCGATGCTCGCGACAAGCCATATCGTCGCAGCGGTGGTGAGACCGTGGATACCGCCCCTGTCCTGAATTACAGCGCCGGCGCCGAGAAAGCCGACGCCTGTAACAATTTGGGCGGCAATTCTCGTGACTGATTCCTGGCCGTCACCCATTTGACGAGATATGATTGTGAATACGGCAGCGCCGAGACATATAAGTACGTTTGTTCTCAAGCCAGCCGCCTTGCCTTTAAGCTCTCGTTCAAGACCTATCGCGACTCCGCAACCAATCGCCAGTAATATCGCGGCTACATCGCTCTGGACGTTCATAGCTATCTTTCTATCAGCGTTTCCTCAACTTTCATCCCGAAATGCCTGCCCCCCTTCTCGACATGGGCAAGCACCTTATCGCCGGTTTTAAGCTTGGTAATGGAAATCGGCTGGCCTTCGGTCGATACAAGTCGAATCGTCTCGGCATTCTGCATAACAAGACCTATCGGCATACCGTCGGCATCGGCTTCAATCAGAATCATCGGGCGTTTTTCAATCTTGTTCCTGCCGAGATAAGCGACCTGACCTTTGCCATTGAAATCGACGAGCAGCACTTCATCTCCCGATTTCAAATCCGCGAGATATTTCGTTCCGCCTCCCGGGGCAAGCGTATAAGCATGCACCGCGCCGGCGTTGACCCGAAACGGCCTGGCCGCGACGTATGGATTTTCAATCGATTCCGAATGCACGAGAAAGAAACCGGCCGCGGTATTGCCAATCAGCATGCCCTCGCCGGGGGCCATTTGCGTGCAGGTATCGAGGCAGGAGCGGTCGCCCATACCGAGTTGTTTCACGCCTGTTATTGTCGCGACGACAAGCTCGATTTTATCGCCGATGCCCTGAAGTATCTCAGCGGTCTTCTTGATTTCGTTTATATCGGTGTTATTCAGCAGGACGCCATCGACGCCCTTTTCAAGTATCTCAACCATCAGCTTTGCCTGCTCGGCGTTTGTGACCTGAACAATTATATTTTTACCCCGTCTGGCGAGAAGATTTTCAATCGGGATAATGGTCCAGTCGAGCATTCGCAGGACGACTATTTTGCCTGGTGCGATAGCCGCCGCCTTGTCTTCATCCTGTTTGCCTGCTATATCGACAAAAACAACATCGACGCCCGGTCTCAAATCCCCGTCTTTGGCGACGGTCTTTATCCGGCCAAGCTGGTGAACCTTTTCGTTCATATTATCCGGCACAACAATCGCGTCGGCCCCGCTTTCCAGTGCGGTCGTTACCAGCCCCTTGTCGTAAGGAACAATATTTACCCACAGCTTTTTCATTTGGATTGTTCCTGTAAAATTTTCATCGCGTCATTAACGGAGGCGCCTTTATGCACCATTTGACACAGGGCGGCGACCATTTTTTCAGGCTTTTTATGCTGGAAGGCGTTTCTGCCAATCGATAAGCCCGCAGCGCCTGCCTTCAACGCACCTTCGGCCATTTTGAATATATCTTCGTCGCTGTCCATCTTCGGCCCTCCTGCTATTACAACCGGCACCGGGCAGCCCCTGACAACCTCTTTGAAACTCTCGATACTGCCGGTATATGGCACTTTTACAATATCGGCGCCTAATTCCGCACCGACCCTGGCGGCGTGCTTGACGTAAGTTACGTCAAATTCATTCTTTATCTTTGCCCCGCGGGTGTACATCATCGCTACCAAAGGGAGCTGCCATTCGAGGCATTTTTCACTTACAAGCCCGAGCTGCCGCAGCATTTCCTTGTCCGTTTCAGCGCCCAAGTTTATATGCACCGATACGGCGTCGGCGCCGAGTTTGAGCGCCTCCTCGACCGTGCAGACAAGCTCTTTGGCGTTTGGGTCGGGGCTAAGAGTTGTGCCTCCCGAAAGGTGAATAATCAGACCGACGTCTCTGCCCGTCCCGCGATGGCCGGCGCGGACTATCCCCTTGTGCATCAAAATCGCGTTTGCCCCCCCTGCCACGACCTTGCTGATGGTTTCCCGCATATCCTCCAGGCCGGCTATCGGCCCTACTGTTACCCCATGGTCCATCGGAATAATCACAGTTTTGCCGCTGTTACGGTCGATTATTCTTTCCAAACGAATTTTCTTGCCTATCATATTCAGGTCTCCTCTGATTCATCAGTCGTTTTCAAACCCTTAAAATCTACTCAAAGCTGTTAAAAACGCAAGAAAAAAAGAGCCAATTCGCCGTTTTTAACTGGATTTTTAGAATATATCCGTGCTTTTTCCTGCCGATAACAACAGAAGAATTGTTGTTTTTATGAGCCAGCGGTGTAATTACGGCGAAAAAATAACGGAATGGTAATTGACTAATCAGTATTTTTTTGCTAAAATAATTTTATTGATTCGTTGAGCCGGCCACGAAATCCGTTTACACCGGCGGAATTCGTAATCTGCTCGCGAAAACTTTGAAAAATGGGCATTCTGATGGATGAAGAAATCCTGCAGCAGGTAGAGCAGATTATCGAGTACAGTTTTACAAACCGCAACCTCCTTTGCGAGGCGCTGACTCATTCCTCATCTGTTGACAGCCGAACGCTCAGCAACGAGCGTATGGAGTTTCTCGGCGATTCGGTCCTTGCCCTGGTTATCTGCCGGACGCTTTTCGACCGCTCGCCGGACTACCTTGAAGGCGACCTGACAAAAATGAAAAGTATGCTTGTCGCCCGCGGCACCTGCGCCCGCATCGCCCGCGAGCTGGGCCTGCATAAGCTCCTCAAGGTCGGCAAGGGAATGGCCGGCAGCCAATCACTGTCTTACTCGCTTGCGGCGGGTCTGCTCGAGGCGCTTATCGCGGCCATTTACCTCGACGGCGGCCTGGAGCAGGCGCAAAATTTCATTCTTCGCAATTTCAACCCGATTATTCAGAAGGCCGACGCTGAATATGTCCAGGGCAATTTCAAATCCCTTTTACAGCAGTATTCTCAGCAGCACCTCAACGCGACGCCTGCTTATGAGCTTCTCGACGAAAAAGGACCCGACCACAATAAATGCTTCGAGGCGCAGGCGGTAATAAATAACCGGCATTTTCCCAGCGCCTGGGGGACCAACAAGAAGGAAGCGGAGCAGAAAGCCGCATTGAATGCGCTTATCGAGCTTGGTGCAATCGACGCCAGGCAGGTTGAGGTTACTGGGTAACAAACCAGGCCACGGCGAGCAGAATTATCGCCGTAATTATCATAATGACCGTTATCGAGGCGGATAAAAGCATCGTTTCCCTGATGAAGCTCCTCGCCGAAATAGCGGGAAGCTTGGTCGCTTTATAGACGATTGCTATGGCCGCAACAAGCGGCAGGAGCAAAAGCAGCGATTGAGGATTTGTTCCAAGCTCCTCCGGTATGGTAAAATTTGCCATTATAAATGCTTCAGGCCCGAACATATCATCGCTCCATTTGTCCTGTCTTTTTCAAATAAGCCATATACACGGCGTTGACGATACACAGGAGGTTAAGCCAGCCCGCCGTTCCGGTGTATATTTGCCCCATTTCGCAGGGCCGCCCATAAACGGGGAAACCGCCCCCCGCGGTGAAATGCCCGATTATAGCTACAAGAGGTGAATTGGCCATTTGGAGAAAAAACCATGGCCGGTAGCCGATGGGGTCCACAATTCCTATTGAGCCGATATAGACCCCTATACAAAAGGTCAGCGCGATTGTTACAAAAATTATAAGCCCTCTTGCAACTTGTTTAAGCAGCAGATACCCCCCGCCCGGTATTATCCAGCCAGCCAAGGCCACAAGGATTAGATAAGGTATCGGTATTTCCTGTGATCGCGTTTTCATCACCATTTCATCAGGGCCTGTTGGCCTCACCCGACGTGTCTTTCGCTTCGCCGGGCAGGTTGGTTGACTGCTGATTCGGCCCCGCCGGAACCTCGGATTGGTCCGCTTTTTCTTCCCGGATTATTTGAAAATTCATTCGTTTGACTATGTTTGCGGGGCTGTAAAAAGTTATTGCCAGCTCATCGGCATCCTTCATATCGCCTCGCACGGCCTCGGCCGCCTTAATCGAATCGTATTGCTCCTTGTATAATCTGTGAATAACCAGGCTTTTAATGCAATAGTAGCGAAACATCGGCTTGAACTCAAATAAAACCCCGGGCTGCGTCAATGTATTGACGTCATCGGGTATAAGCGCAAATAACTTATCTATCAGCATGCGTTCGGCCCTGCTTCTCGCCAATGCTATCCGGGCCAGCGGGTCGCCCTGATAACGGATTTCATAAGCCCGCATCGCAGTTTCGGAAATCCTTTGAATTCCGTTTCTTTTTTCGAGCTGAAAATCGTCCGGGTTGTCAAGGTGCCTGCTCAATTTATCCATCGCTGAATCCCAGCCCTCTTTTGCCGCTAATTGAATGAATTCCCTTGCTTTTCGTCCCGCCTTGTCCATTGCTGCAACTCGTTTCAGGTCTTCAACGACCTTAATTCTAACGGTATTAACGTCCTTGACGGCTTGCTCATCGAAGCTGACTGTTTTTGCGTCGATTGTCTGGTCTATACTTTCAGGCGGTGCTGCCTTTTGCGCCTCTATAATGCGCACAAGCAGCATACATTTTCCCGCGAAGCTCTCCTCTGCACGCGCATCTTTGAGCGGCCCGATATTCTGGTAAAGCCGTGGCGGACGGATATCGACCGGGCCAAGGACGCTTGCCTTCAATGGCTCCACCGCGAACAGGACGCGAACAAGCTCAATATTGGTAGAACCGGGGCTGTCGAGATAAAGCGTATTTAAAGTTTTATCCCCAACAATATCGACCGCGCCCAGTAATCCCGTTTTGCCGGTATAAACCTTTATTTTATACTCTTCGCTGAGCTTTGCGGCGGTATCTTCATAATCTCCTGCCTTGCGCTTCATCTCCTCATTGGTAATTGTGCCCTGCTCTTCATCGAAGTCCGTAAGGTTGGCCTCGGTAATGGACTTGGCCTGTGAAATTACCTGCGATGCCTTCAAATCCACCTTCTGCCGATACATAACTTTCGATATCAGGCCTTCCACTTCCGCGAAGCTGCGGGTTCTGGTCGTCGGCTCGGAATTTGGGTCGTTGGGGTCCGAAGGGACCTGCTGTATAAAAAACGATAGGTGCTGCTGGTAAAAATCCTCCTTCTCCTGTTGTGTGGGGCGCGGAATCGTTTCGGCAACGTCATCCAGCCGAACGGCGATATATTCGAGCCGGACACTGTCGGGCAGCTTGTAGCCAAACCCGTGTGGGTTCCCTTCGTCAAAGGTTTCGGGAAACTCATTTTTATATTTCTCAAACTGCTCGATGATTTTTTCCTCACCTGGCTGTTGAACCTCTGAGGTAAATAGACCCGCCCTGAGCGATATGTATTCGGTGTCCATCGTTTCATACTGCATGTCGGTTTCAAGTAAAAGCTCCTGTGCCGTCCTGTTTCCCGTGGAGCACGATATTCTTGCGTATTCCACGATTGTCATCAGCTCGGCGAATGTCTCAATGACCTGCTCCTCCGTAACTTCGTGGCTTTTAATGATTTCCGTCATAAACCGGGAGTAAGTCAATCCCTCCTGCAGACGGGGGATAAGAACTTTGAGCTGTTCCCTGGCCGGCTCCAGCGGCATTCTTATACCGGCAAGATGGGCTTCTTTTGTAAGAAGAAGCCAGTATAGATCGGGAGGATACTCTTTTTCATAAAGGGCATTAATTTGCTCGTCGGTAACCGCGAGGCGTTCCTGTCTGACTATTTGCCTTACGTAGCCGATTGTCTCGGTCGCGCTGGTGCGTTCCGCGAACAAAAGTTCCCCGAGCAGGACAATACGCAGGTCTTGGGAAGGATTCAGCCGAAGGCTAACAGGCCGAAAAATCAGGTCGGCCCTGAGCGCCTTGAGAATTTCAAGCTGCTTTTGCGCCCACATACGGTCTTTTAACTGGATTTTTTTCCCGTCGGCGTAATGCGCTACAACCGAATACCCGCTGGCCCTGCGAGAGCTCAGATAGCTCATCACCGGCTCGATTGTAAAGACAATCATTAACACTATAACGACAACCGCCATAAGCTTTTTGTTGTTCTTGCGAAACCACGCCATCAAATTCATCGTATTGCTCCGAAATAGTAATACTGCCGGTTGAAAACAAGTAAGTATAATCGCGCAAACCGCTTTTGCAACCAAAAAGAGACGCAAAAACGAAGCAAAAGAGCACAAAAGGTAAGTGCACAAGCAGAAAATACTTGTGCTCTTGTGCGCTTGTGCTCTTTTTTATGAAATGGTCTGTTAAGGTTCTTCGATGATGTCTGTGAATTTCACAAGCACGCCTACGCCGCCGATTTCGGGTTTCGGCTCAATAGAGCCGACAAGGCCGACTTCTTTGTCGATAAATTCGCTCAAATCCTGTTTTGCGGCTGAGCCGATTGCCTGGGCGTAACAAACGGTCTTGCCTTCATCATCCATAACCCGATAGTATTTCAACTCGGGGGACTCGGCGAAAACCGTGGATTCCTGAAAGCGGCCGATGACGGCGAAAATCCCATTATCCACAAAATCCGCGAGTTTGGCGGCCCTGGCGGCTTCTATCTTCTGAGTCGTCTGTTTGAACTCCTCATCCTGGAGCTTTGTTGACTGTGATATGCTCTTGGCCAACTCGCACTTTTCGATTGATTTAAGCAGGTTCGCAGCAATGCTTGCGATTCGCGGCGTCTGTTTATCAGCAGCCAATATGTTAAGGGCTGTCTTTATATCCCCGAAATTCTGCTGCTCGACCGGCTTTGCTTTTTCCGCATCTACGGCTGCCTTAATCGTATCAAGCTCCTTTGTTCGCAGGTCTTCAACCCCTGTTTCCGTAACCGCAACTTCAGTGGGTGTCTCATTTGTCGATACGGCAGGCGCTGCTTTTTCTTTCGGCGGAGCCGCGGGGGGGCTGACAAGGGTGCCTAACGGCCTGACGTACTGGTTGCTGACCCATAAATATGCGCCTTCCGGGGGTGCAATCTTATTGTAACCTTCCCTGGTTCCGCCCAGTAACGTTACCTTATCGCCCTTGTTAAGCTTTACAAGCATACTTGTCGAATGCATCGGCTGAGTGTTTTCTGAGCCGGCATAGACGCGGACGGCGTCGCCGATAACCGTGCCCGTCGTCGGGTTCTGCGGGTTGACCTCGACGTACTGGCTTGAAATCCACGCGAAACAGCCGGCAGGGGCGACTATCTGAAGCCAGCTGAATTTGCTGCCGACAACCTTTATCTTGTCGCCGGCGTTGAGCTTGCCGCAGTCATAATAGTTTGTGCCGGGACCTGAGCGGATATATACGTCGCCGCTTGTTATTTCAGCCATAAATGGCATTTCAGGCAGGTTCGCCGCGTTTGCTTCCGCAGCCGCCGGGCTTTCCGGGAACGGTTTAGCCGGCTCGCCAAAAGCCGCAGAGCATAACCCTGCCAGCACAACGATAACAATGAGGGTAAATCTTTGATAAGATTCCATTCTTGGACCTCCTAAATAATATGTTTTTCTCCATAAACTTTAATAGCCCATAATTTTCAATCCTTGAAGACGTCAAATTATCAGACGGACTTTTATTTGTCAACTGTTTTATGTGCTGCACTTCGAAAAAGCAAAAGATAAGTTTTAGAAAAGATGACTACTCGTTGAGCGATTTTTCAACAAAATCCAGGAGCAAAGGAAGGTCATTTTTACACGTATCCCAGATAATCTTTATATTAACGCCGGCATATTGATGAATCAGGACGTTTCTCATATCGATGATGTCTCGAAATGGAATTTTATCATTGCGCTCTCTGAATTCCGGACTCAAATTGTTACAGGCCTCGCCAACGATTTCAAGCTCTCTGACCACCGCGTCAGTTGCCATATCGTCACAGGAAAACTCTTCATAATTCATTTGAGCGATATAACTATTTATCTTGTCAATGGCATCTCTGATATGCCCGAGGTAAAGGGTGTCATTTTTCATATACAACTTCCGCCTGTTTGAGAACATCATCCCTGATATACTTGCTTAGCGCCTGAGGCGTAACCATATCGACCGGGCAACCAAGCGCCTCGGACAAATTGCGCCTGATTTCCATATACTTGAAAAAACCGACAACTGCATTCGGATAAAAATCGATAAGAATATCAACATCGCTTTGCGCCCCCGACTCGCCCGTTGCCCGTGAGCCGAACAACGAGACGGATTTTATATCTTTAACAAAACTGCTTGCACAGATTACTTCTGATAACTTTTTTTTAAGCTGCTGTTTATCCATACGGCTAATTTTAATTTTCAAACAAACACCTGTCAAATGCAAACTTCATTGGCTCTTTTATGCGTTTCATTCAATAAAAATGATTGTTTGTCAACGGGAATTGTAATAGAATTGGGATTACCGGGGCGTGGCGCAGTTTGGCTAGCGCACTTGCATGGGGTGCAAGGGGTCGCAGGTTCGAATCCTGTCGCCCCGAATACAGTATGACTTTTTACCGCCGAGCACGCTGAGAACGCAGAGGAAAAAACTTAAAAATAAACTCTGCGAACTCTGCGGTCTCTGCGGTGAGAGTAAAAGCGTGTGGAATTTGGGCCGCAACAAATCGGTAAATTTTTAATCGCAATCGGGCTTACTATTGTCCTGCTGGGAGCGATATTTTTATTATTGGGTCAGCTCGGCCTGTTCAAACTCCACGGCGATTTGCAGTTCGGCTCTAAAAACTGGCGGGTATTCATTCCTATAACAAGCTGCATTATTATCTCGATTGTCCTGACGCTGATTCTCTGGCTGATTAGCTATCTTCGCCGATAAATCCATCGCTATAAAAACGCCAAGATACAAAGTGTGCCTTATTTCAAATCAGGAAAATTGGCGTCTTCAGTTTTTTCTCTCTCCTTTTTCGCAACGAACTCCTTTGCTCGTTTTTCCGCCTCTGCAATTTGGTCGGGAGTCATTTGAGAAGCGATTTCTTCTTTAATTTTAGCAACATCTTTGCCATTTATACCCGCAAGCAATGCCCATCTGTACGCTTCGACATAATCTTTCCTGACACCTTCGCCCTCATAATACAATGTGATAAGACATAACTGAGCGTTTCCATCGTCCTTCTCAGCAGCTTCATTTAGCCATTTTAGTGCTTCGGTATAATTCTGGGGGGCACCTTCGCCGATAAAATACATTATACCAAGAGCGCACTGCCCATTGGTATCGCCCTGCTCTGCTGCTTTTTTATACCACTTAAAGGCTTCTTTGCTATTCTGCGCGACACCCCTCCCATACCGATACATACCAGCGATGGCGCATTGTGCGGTCGCGTCACTCTGTTCCGCGGCTTGCAAGAACCATTCAAAAGCCTCGTTGTAATCCTGTGGGATAATCTTACCTTTGTTATATATCAAACCGATATCGAACTGGGCATTCGCATTTCCCTGCTCGGCAGCTTTTGTGAGCCATTTGATAGCCTCATTATAATCTTGCAAGATGCCTCGGCCATAAAAATACTTTACTCCAAGGAGGCACTGAGCATTTGGGTCGCCTTTGCTTGCATTGTCGATGAGGGTCTGGAGTGAGTTCGGTGCCGCGGGAACTGAATTGGGCTGTTCGGGTGAAGCAGCACACGCTGAAGTAATTGTCAATAAGATAAACAACTCAAAGTTAGGGCTTTTTTCATAAGTCTATCTCCAACAAGTCCCTGCGAAGCCAGAAGCAACCATTAAGAGCCTCAGTCATCCC
>JAFGDN010000049.1 GCA_016932095.1 Sedimentisphaerales bacterium | reverse complement strand
GGGATGACTGAGGCTCTTAATGGTTGCTTCTGGCTTCGCAGGGACTTGTTGGAGATAGACTTATGAAAAAAGCCCTAACTTTGAGTTTATAAGCATTGACAAAAAGGCCGAAAGAAAGATATAATATTAATAAACAAGCTGGACCACACGGATTTGGACTCCGTTCCGGCTGGCTTTGGACGCTCTTATACAGCGGTGCTCCAACACTGACTGTATACAACCAGACTTATACTGCCAAAAGCAGTTTTCGTGGTCCATTACTTGCGTCATACGATACATTATTTGCTTTCCTCGTTCTGTTTCGCCATTGCGTCGATATAATTAACGGCAGCTTTCACCAGATTAACTTGTTCAGCGGTTATGTTCCGTGGGACTCGGATAAAACACTTTTCAGCCGACGCAATTGGTATCGGCAAGTCAAACATATCAGAAGGTGTCTTTTCTTCGCTTGGTTCGCCCAACGGTGGATTGTTAAGGCTTTCGCTTTTTTGCGTTGCCTTGCCAGTGCGTTTAGCGTGAAGTCGCCGCCTAATTTTGAGATAAGGAGAGTACTCGACACCAGCCTCTTTGTTAGCCGACAAAAAGAATCGGATGCATTTCTCTTTCATTTCTGGTGTTGCGTCAAGAAACAAATCATCCACTTGTTTTCTGGTGACGGATTTCAGGTCAATGTCACCAACAATGCCGGCATAAGCCGAAAGCACGTTTTTTTTAAGTGCCTCTGGCCATTTATTGGTATCGTTGTAAGCATCCGCAAGGTCTTTGAGCTTTTGAGAAGTATTTCCTTGAGCATCGATAAGCCCCAAAGACTTAAGGGCGGAAATTACTGCTGCACGTACAGCACCAGACATAGTGCGTGGCATCATCGTGTAGTCAATCTGGTCAGGGGTAACAGCATCGTTAAGATGAGCGATAAATGCCTTGAAAGCTGGATACGATACATACGGGAAAGTCGGCTGTTTATTTTCCGTCTTCATATTTTGTGTCCTTACATTCGATTATCAAATGTTAAGCCTTAACAAATGCATTTTATAAGGCAGGACAAATTATGTCAAGGCCTTTGGATGGAAAAATGAAGGATTTTCGAGAAAAGGCGGAAAATTCGTATCATATTGTTATCAAAGGAGTTATGGGCTGTCAGGTAACGCTAAACGCCGAAGTAATTGAAAATATATTCGTAACTGTCGTTGGGAAAAACGGAAAGACAGAAATTAAACTGAAGGTCAAATATACGTGTCAGTACGATGAGGAAATATACCATAAACTGAAAAATGCGTTTGATTCATGTGACGCTAAGAAGCTGTCAAGAAAATTATGGCGAGTTAAACCGATAGCTTTTTCCTGAGTCAGCGGGATAATTGTAAAAAAATCAAAAATTCCTTTGGTATCAGGGGTCTATTAGCCGTATTATATAACAGGCAGGCATTTGCAGGAACAACCGTAGGTTGTCCGCAAGGACAGCAGCGTGTATAGCGTGGGATCCTACGGCCTGAGGCCTGTAATTTTTATTTGAACGCAGACAGCCATTTCAAAGATTTTTCCTGTTCAAGTTTCAAAAGTGCTTCTCGGGGAACAATTTTGAAGCCGTAACCCTGAAGGTTTTTATTTTCCCGATACAGCACAGGCGACATTGTTTGAATGTAACGCGGCTCAGTGTTGCCGAATTTGTCCTGCTCGAGGGCATTGAAAAAAGCGCCAGCAGCCGCATCGGCGAGCTGTAAACCCATAGATTTTCCCGGGGTTTGCGTTTTCAAGTTTTCGACGGGGACCTTTTCAAAATCAATTCGAATATCCTGACCTGCCTGCTGTTGTCTGTTTAGCAGTCGAAGATAATCGCGCATCTCGTCGTAAGACATACCCTGACGATTTGAGAACAGCAATTAAGCGGTTCCGTCGCCTCCCCATTTATCGGGATTATGCTTATCACGCACAAGCCAGGAAATCCTCTCTACCAAATAGCGAACCGCATAGAAATAAAGGCGGTATTTATCAGAGAACTTTTCAGGCTCCATTAAAGACGGTTTATGAACGCAAACCGAAATGACACGCGATTGAGCAGAGGCAATAAGCTGGGCATAACGAACTTTTTGAGGATGTTTCAATTTTTTCCAATGTATATGTTTCCTCGGGTGATATTTTAACTCTGAACGGACTTTATCGATGATTCTTACTGTTTGAAGGTCTGTTTTCTTTCGAGTAACAAACGCAGAAAGAACAAACCAGTCACTGCTTGCCTCCTCATCAGGAGCAGAACGAAACTTGAAACCCTCGTCACCGGACTCATCGATATATGCACAAAAAGAAGCAGTCATTTCAAGCCCTTTATCATATTGTCATGCTGCAATTATAAGAACTATGGTCAAAAGTGCCAGATTATTTGGCAATGGAGAAAATATAGTAAACAAAAATAGATTCCTCGACTTCGCTCGGAATGACCCTCCTTCGCACGATGTGCTTTGGAGGGTAGGCGGCGCTTCGCGAGAAATTTGAACAATGGAGCAGTTGAAAGTCGATTATATGGATTCCCGCGTGCGCGGGAATGAAAGAAACCATACCACAAAGCGGGTTTCGGTGCTAACCCCTGCCATATAAAAAAACGTGAAATATATGTAAACAGCGGTTAAAATTAGATTAGCGTATAGCGGGCAGCGTATAGCGAATAGAAAGGTGTTATGAATAACGCAGTATTTCAGAGATGTATAAATCCGGATTGCGCGGCGGAATATGACGTAAGCAAGGTCATATTCAAATGCCCGAAGTGCGGGGACCTTCTCGATGCGCAATATAACTGGGACAAAATCGAGGTTCCGAAGAAAATGGCCGACTTCGGGAAACGCTGGGCAAACAGGAACAATGCGCTTGATTTGTCGGGGGTGTGGCGGTTTCGGGAATTACTTAATTTCTGCGACGACAAATATAAGGTAACAATCGGCGAGGGACAGACGATTTTGCAGCCGAATGATGAAGTGGGTAAATACGCGGGGATGAAGCAGGGGCGTTTGTTTCTCCAGTATGAGGGGCTGAATCCTTCCGGCTCATTCAAGGACAACGGGATGTCGGCGGCGTTCAGCCACGCGAAAATGGTGGGGGCCAAATCGAGCGCGTGCGCATCGACGGGCAATACATCGGCGTCGGTTGCGCTCTACGCGCATAGCTGCGGAATGAAGTGCACGGTCTTTGTCGGGTCGGGGAGAATCGCGTTCGGGAAACTGTCGCAGGCGATGGATTACGGGGCGCAAACCATACAGATTAAAGGAGATTTCGACGACTGTATGCGGCAGGTGCAGGACGTATGTATGAAGCTCGGGTTGTACCTGCTCAATTCGCTCAATCCTTTCCGTCTGGAAGGCCAGAAGACGATTATGTATCGCATTATAGAAGGGCTTGGATGGGAGCTGCCTGACTGGATTGTTGTGCCGGGGGGCAATTTGGGCAATTCGAGCGCGTTCGGGAAGGCATTTTATGAATTGAAACAATTGGGCCTGATTGAACGAATACCGCGAATGGCTATTATAAATGCCACCGGGGCGTGGACGCTTACCGACCTGGTCAATAACAAGAATTTGCGCTGGAACAACGGCTCGGTGGATAACAAGGTTATCGCGGATTATTACGCGGACCTGACGGCGCGTAATTTCTCGCCTCATACGTGCGCATCGGCGATAGAGATTTCCCGGCCTGTGAATCTGAAAAAATGCCTGCGTGCGATAGACGTATGCAACGGCGTCGTTCGGGCGGTCAGCGACGGCGAGATTGTTGACGCCAAGGCGATGATTGGCAAATACGGGCTTGGCTGTGAGCCAGCAAGCGCTGCATCGGTGGCAGGACTGAAATTATTACGGGCAGAAGGCGTTATCGGGGCTGACGAACGTGTGGCCTGCGTGCTTACCGGCCATGCGCTGAAAGACCCCAACGTTACCGTCGATTATCACAAGGAAAAGCAGGGGCAGTTCAGTAATCCTCCAATCGAGGCGCCGAATGATTTAGAGCAAATAATCAAACTGATAAAATAGCTTCCGTAACAAGTCCAACATTACCTGTGCACGAACCCCCATATAAGAAAGCCGGCGGAGAGGGACAGGGAACCAACGATGTGAAGGATAATGGTGATTGCGCTTGCGCGGTGCTGAGTGAGGCCGGGAGTGGAGAGGGCTTTAGTATTCGCAAAGCCAATCGCGGCGACGGCCAACGGAAGGCAGAAAAGGAAATAAAGGATAAATGGGTGGAACATAATTCGAGTCAGAAAGACACCCGCCAGAGCGATTAGAAACGTGCTTATAACAGCAATTCGGTAAATCCATACACCGGTAAGCACCCCAAAGAGAACGACTAAGGTTTTTTTATTGACGGCGGCGTCGGCGGGGAGGTCTGGAAATTCGTTTATTAAAATCACGAGGAAAATCAGAATTCCGACTATACACGCGGAGGGTAACGGAACAATGTCGAGGGTTTCGGCCTGAAGATAATAAGAGCCATAGACGGGCAGGATTCCAAAAAGAAAAGCGATGAAGATTTCGCCTATGCCTCGATAGCCGAGTTTGACGGGAGGGGCGGTGTAGAAGAAGCCGCCCAAGATGCCTGCAAGGCCGATTACGAGAATGAAGATACTGCGCGTAACGAGGAGGATTATTACGCCGAGGAACGTGCCTATGGTCAGGCAAAACAGTGATGCAAGAAGGGTGGTTTTTGGCGAGATAATTCCCTGCTGGATGAATTGTCTGCCGCCTGAGAAAGTGGTTACGTTTTTATTGACCCAGTCATTGCCTGATAAATGGTCGAAGTAGTCATTGGCGATATTTGCACCGGCGTGCAGGAACATAATGGCGAACAAGGCGAGCAGGAAAAGAGGCCAGTCGAACGTGCCGGCGACCGCAAAGCCGAGAGCTGAGCCGACGAGGACGGGCGCAATGCTGGCGGTTAAAAACTGCGGCCTTGAGGCAAGAAACAGGGTAACCAGCTTTTGTCGCGGAGAATCAGTTTGCATTTTTCAATACCTCCTTTGCACGGGTGAGAACAGAGTCGATGGTTTCGTCGGGGGCGAGGTCGAGCCAGCGGACGTTTTTGAAGGTTTTGAACCAGGTTCGCTGCTGCTTGGCGAGCTTGCGGGTGTTCTTCTTAATAAGCTCGACTGCGTCTTCGAGGGAGATTTTGCCTGAAAGGCAGTCGATGATTTCGGCATAGCCGATTGCACATCGCGCCTGGTCGCTGAGAGGTTTTATCTCGGCGAGAAGCGATTTAACCTCATCGACAAGGCCGGCGTCGAGCATCTTTTTGACTCTGCTGTTGATTCTTTTACCTTCCTCTGTTTTATCACGTCGCAGGCCGATGATAGACCAGTCGTGCGTCGCGTGTAATGCGTCTTGCGAGGTATTCCACTGGATTTGGAAGGTTGATATTGGTTTGCCGGTCAAGCGATAGACCTCAAGGGCACGGATTATGCGTCGTTCATCATTGGAACTGATTCGTGCGGCGGCGTCGGGGTCGATTTTTTGAAGCCGGGCGTAAAGGGATTGCAAACCGTCGGTTTGTGCCAGTTTTTTCAGCTCATCTCGGATTTGCTCATCGGCGCCGGGGCCTTCGAAAAGGCCGAAAAGAAGCGATTTGATATAAAGGGCGGTGCCGCCTACGGCGACGACGGGCTTGTTTCGGCTTTGGATGTCTTTGACGGCGAGAGCGGCGAGTTCGAGGAAGCGGGCGACGCTGAACGATTCGCTGGGTTCGACTACGTCGATGAGGCGATAGGGGATTTGCGAACGTATATCCTGCGGGGGCTTGGCGGTGCCGATGTCCATCCGGCGATAGACCTTCATCGAGTC
>JAFGDN010000006.1 GCA_016932095.1 Sedimentisphaerales bacterium | reverse complement strand
GCCGGAGGGACCAACGAGGTCTCTCCATCCTATAGGCGCGAACTTGCGCGCTTTTGTCGAAAAATCCGATTTTGGGAAGTGCGAAAATTGACGTAAGTGCTTGTGGGGAAAGGAGTAAAAATTTTTTTCAAAATTCCCATTTTTGGTTTTGGATACTTGCGCGAAAATGGTGAACAGTTGTTTTATACAAATGTTTTAAACAACTGTTTGAGTCCAGAATTTTAAGTTTTTGCCATATATAGAGTTAAGGCCATGAAGAGGGTTAAAAAAGGGGCAAAAAACGGGGCTTTTGATGCGCATTTTCCTTATATGTGCATATATGACAAGCACTTAGGCGGGTTTCGGCCACAGAGAAAATATTTTTAGCCACAGAGCACACCGAGGACACAGAGAATTGAATTGTTCTAAATACAAATGACGGATAAGTCCTGTAAATTATTTCTTGAAAAGCAGCCGGATTGGTCGGTAGAATCGATAAACAATTAAAAAGCTAAAGTGTAAAATGCAAAGTTGCGGATTCGCCGAAGGCGGCGAAAGATAAATTTGGCGAGTGGAACAATGAGGAAATACGGTGACTGTTTCTATTTATTTCCGCCGGGATGGTTACTATTGAATATATTTTCCAACAGATAAAAAACGTCTAAGATTAAAATCATTTTAGATGCTATAAATACATATCACAACCGAAAGAAGCAAGTAAATGTCTTGCTTTCTGAGCACCAGAAGATTGCGTTATAATTTAGATGCTATCTTGGATATGTACTATCAAATCCAACTCTTTTTTTGGGCGTATACTGTTGCTTTTGCAACAAGCTGATTTTCTCTCTCATTCGTAATTTTACCATAATCCACAAGGGCAGTTTTCGCTTTTTTGAGCGCATCATCTGCATCGTTACGTTTAAAAACCATATCGAGTTGATAATCAGCATTCTCACGAACTTGCTGTAAATCCCTTAGGTATATCGCAGCCTTCTGTCCTTCACTGATTTCTGAGTACTGTAAACAATCAATAACAAACGCGTGAATACTCTGAGTGGGTTGGATCGTCTTTTCCAATCCTTTTGATTTTAATCTTTCTCTAAAGTATAATAATGTTGCGTAGTATGAACGGCCGATAGAAGTTCGCAAGTGTTCTTGATGTTTCTTATTTCTTAATAAGGATGCTGTTTTGAAGAAATCGGTTGGGTTCACTTTATATTCGCCTAACTGTTAACGTAATTCGCGTACACTCTGATGGTGTCAGATTTCTGATCATCCATTCTGCCCATGAGTCATATTCTCTCAGAGCAACTCTTTGGCCAGATCTCACTTCAACCCTTATAACAATGTGACCAATATCTTCCGGTTCTTCATCTCTAAATCGGTCAAGATCAGCAGATAACGAATTAATTCTTGAGAAAAGCTTCCTAGTTGTACGGAAGCATTGTTCCAAGGTCTCGTTTAACCCGTGACTATCTGCAAATTCGAGGCATGAATCACTTACTTGTTCTGAGAACTTGTACTCCTCCGGCCATGAGGAAGTAGAATCTGTTTTCTTTGGCGGAGGTGTTTGAACAAAAGTTGACTCTCCTTTCTCAAGCATAAGTAGATGTCGGATTATTTGTCTTGGGTATTCCTTTGGACATATATAGGCAAGGAAGCCAAGCTGCTCGAGATCTCCTGGGTTATCCCACCGGCTGAAAACCGCGATAAGATCACTAATACTAGGAGCTCCTGATTCCTGATCAGCAATCGGTTCGAATCCAGAAAGATTAGGCATTTTATGAATTCCTTAACAGTTTACTCAATATGCCGTCCCAATATTCCCCAACTTTAGGAATCTGACTCAATTCGCTCTTGAATTTCGCCCAGTCTGTGAAATCAAACTCATAGTTAAGATTAACCATTCTCTCGATTTTCTCTTTTCGTCGCAACTCCCCAATTCCTAAAATCAAACGACCGTCTCCGTTTGGGTATGAATATCGTAGTGCTGCACTGGCATTTATATTTTGATTGGCGATAGCTTTAAATACAGGCGATTCTTTTGGGAAAAATAACTCCTGAAAGATAGAGTCTTCTTCGGGATTTGAGAAAGTTAGTTTAACCACCATATTTATCCCTACGATCCTAATAGGTGTATGGCATAAAACTGAGAAGTATTTTTCACTTATTTGAATTATGCAAGTGTCCCTCCACTCATTGATAGCAGTATCAGTTATTTGAAATCTCTCTTGGTCTACTATAAACTCTATAGGACCCAAAGCCAGATTTGTGAACACGGGGGTGGACACAAATTTTGAAAATGGTTCCTTTTTGGCGAACAATTCTTTAAAAGGCGGTTCATCCAAAGGAACAATTTTGTACGCTTTAAGCCAATCAGTATTGATAATTTGGGGATTCTGCCTTCCAATTGCCACTAAATTGATGGAGTGCCTTTTAACATCGACCATTTCTAACTGCCTTCCATTTAGAGAGTTATCGACAACTTATCGCATAAGCTTGAAAGATCATTGATTTTGTCAGAACATCGTACCATATAAGAAAACGGAGTTATTATAGCAAAATCTAGAGGTCTATTCAATAGGTAGGTTTCTCAAATTTGCGTTTTTTTTGATATGGTCTAAATGCAACTATAAAAGGCCAATCCCCCATTTTTGCCAGGATAATGCGTAGTGGGGGAACTGCGCGAGATAGTTTAGACCCTCGACAGAAGAGTCAAGGAGGCAGCAATATTCTTAACCGCTTAATAATACTGAACTTGCGTTGGCCTTATAACAGAGGAGTCGGAGAGTTAAGTATGCCGTCAAATACAATAGGAGTGTTTTACAGCGGCCAGCAGACAGCGTATAGCGGGTAGTATGTCCTTTAAGCCGTTCATCTATCTATATCTCTTGCTCACTTGCTTTTTTAATATCACTACTGTCCCATTAACTTTTGAGTGAATTTGCGAATCAAAACAATATTTCCGAATTTCACAACCAGTTGCTATTATTCAACTTATAATGTGACAATAGTGAAACGGAAAAAGTAAAAAAACCTGGCATTTCCGGGACTTGGCGGTGAAAAATTGAAAATAGAAAATATGAAAATAATTCTGGCGTCGGCGTCGGCGAGGCGAAAACAGCTTCTAAAAGAGGCCGGCTACAAATTCAAAGTGGTCCCATCACGAGTCGATGAGGCCGGTTTTCCTACTGAAAACATTAGACCCGTCGAATACGCGAAACAACTGGCCTTGGCGAAGGCAAACGACGTTGCGGGAAAGTATCCCGATTCAATAGTCATCGGCGCCGATACCGTCGTCGATTACGAAGGCAAAATCATAGGCAAGCCCGCAGACGCAGAAGATGCTGAAAGAATAACGCGAATGCTGTTCAGCAGGCCGCACAAGGTGATAACGGGTATTGCGATTGTGTGTAAAAGCCGGGAAATCAAAATCATCGTGGCCGAGACGACGGTTGTTTATCCAAGGCGACTGACCGATTCACAAATCGCAGAACACATTAAAAGCGGGGTATGGCGAGATAAAGCCGGGGCATACGCCATACAGGAAAATAATGACCCCTTTGTTGACCATATCGAGGGGAGTATGACAAACGTGATGGGCCTGCCGATGGAGCTGCTTAAACATTTCTTTCACACAATTTTATAGTTTTCAATCTACGATATTGCCGTTTGTAACTTCCGCAGGTATCAGAACTTAGACAAATATAATCCCAAAACTAAAAAAAGTCGTGTATTTTTCTTGACAAGCGTGCGTGCATACATTCTATATCTGTTTTAGTGTTGTATAACAGAACGAAGGGGCGAGAGTGCTTTTTCGTCGGCACACCCGCAACCTATCCTGTATTGAGACGCCGATTTTTTGGGAAGAATGAGAAATGCGGCCAAGAACGGGAAAGGAAAACACAACCAGCCGGTATTAACCGGCTAACATAGAAAGGAGGACAGCGAAATGAGAGAATTGACAAATCGAGCGTTGTAACAATCCATTAATCCAAAACAAGGAGGAACAGATTATGTCTAAAAAACAAATTTTAAGGTTCGTCGCCGTTTTATTGGCAGTTGCAGTGTTGAGTGTACCGGGCTATGCCGGTATGACGGCTGACCGTGTTCCAATCGCACAACAGTGGCCGGACTACTATCTCCCGGGTTGGACCAGGGAAGTATACACTTATTACGACCCAGCTTCGGCTACCGCGTGGCAAGAAGGATGGGAAAATTTTAACTCCGGCAGAGGATTGATGCAGACATTTACGGTTCAACAAGGAGCTGACGGTTTCACTCTTGGGAGCATTGTAATTGCCGGCAGAGGGCCTGGAAGCCCGACAAATGAGTTTTCCCTGCATATTTTCGACATAAACACCGCAAAAGAGACAAATGATGGTGAACCGTGGCAGGATACGCACCTTTATAAACCGGCTTACGATACGGTATCGGTTCCGGAGCCCGCATACGACTGGTTTTCGACGGACTGCAACTTTATTTTCTGGCCGGACGAAAATGAGCCGCCGCTCAATTACTTCGTGATATTCAGCTTCACGGGATACGACAGGTTTGACCTTGAGCCAAATCATTTGTACGCGTTTGAGATTTGGGGACCTTACGAGACCCTGTCCGTTTTATACTTATTACACGACTACTCATATCCCCCTCCCTATCCAGGCGGTCGTGCGTATTGTTGCCGGGGTGACGAAGACGGACCGCTTCCCGGCGTAGGTCCTTCAGACCTTAGCGCCAAACGCGAGGGTTGGGTAGGAGGTTTGAATAACAATTATGATTTTGTTCTGGGTGTTTACGGTGTGCGAGCCGACGGCAAAGCGTTCCATCCGCTCCCTCGTAATTACGAGCCGGAAGCAGAAGTGACTCCAGTATTGAAATGGTCGCCCGGTAAATGGGTTGCGGATACCGAGGGCCACCGGCTGTGGTTAAGCACGGCTAAGCCTTTTGTGGACAACCGTATGCCCGGTGCAAATAAGGGCAAGATGGATGACTGCGAGTATTCTCCAGGGGAGCTTGCGTCTCTTACAACTTACTACTGGGCAGTTGACGAGTACAACTCCGTCAGTAAACCAGGCAGTTATTGGCGCGGCCCGACCTGGCGATTCAAAACCTGGGCTGATTTTTGCGACCTGCATCACAGTCCTTTGGGAAACGCGCAGTTGGATATTGATTCTAATGGTTTGACCGTATCGAACATTGGCACGAGCGGCAACGACGGGGTTAAAATCGATATCGATGACTACAGAACAGATGTTACTTACTTGCATGTAAATTGCCGCGATATCGGCGACCTTAATCAGTTTCCGATTGGGACTTTCATTGAAGTAACCAGCAGGGGAACTGTCAATGGAGAGCCAAACCAGGTTGTTTCCGTTGTGCGTCACGAATACACAGAACCGGCCATGACCACCACCGTTGATTTTTCTACAGTTCAACCGGCGTCACTGACGGCCAAGTATTACTACGGCGGGCAACTGGTGCTTACCGAGTCGAATATTGACCCTATTTATCCGATTTGGTATAGCGTCTGGCTTCTAAATAGTTTTGACATATGCTGGTGGCGGCCTCCATATCCATATACTCTACCGATACTTGTGAACATCAGCTGGGACTTCTGCCATATATGGATTCCCTGGCCGCTGATTCCACCCTGGCCGCCTTGGGACCCCTGGGAACCCTGGGACCCCTGGCCGGACTGGCCGCCGCCTTATATAATGACTCCACTGCACAATACAGTCCGTGCAGATAAAGTCATTGTGGATGCAGTGGACATTAACGTTCCATTCGATGGATATAAAGATATATCCGTCAGAGTAAAAGACATTCCTTCAATTACCATCACAGATGAGACGAAATGGCATTGCTCAGCTTCTCTGGGGGGCGACATCAATGCTGACTGTAAGGTTGACCTGTATGACGTGAAAGAGATGTGTGACGGGTGGCTTACCTCTGATATAAAGGCCGATATTACGAGGGACGGCAACGTGACTTTTGAGGATTATAGTAAATTAGCACAAAACTGGTGTGTGGATTGTAACGCTGACCCAAATAATTCTTCTTGCGAACCTTGGCCATAGTTTGCAGTTTGTAATGAGGAAAAACCCCCGGACTCATTCGGGTTCGGGGGTTTTGTTTACCAAATAGCACATAAATTTCATTTTGAGCACTCCCAGGGGAACTCATCTGCGCCTTCGGTGAGACCTCGCCCATCGGCGGGGATATAGTCCCCGCTTGCTGAATTTAACCTAACGAACTGGCCGTGATATTTGAATGCGATATGGTCGAGAACGCCGGTCTTCCCGCCGTGTGATTAGAGTTTCAGATTGTAGATTGCGATTTCGGGCTATATAATCGGGCGGCACAGGTTCGAAAAGACAAGAGAACGCAAAGAAAGAAAGGAATTATGAGATACAGCCGAATGTTGATACCGACGGTCAAGGAGGCACCCGCGGATGCGGAGATAACAAGTCATAAGCTGATGATTCGAGCCGGCCTGATGAGGAAATTAGCCAGCGGGACTTATACGTATCTGCCATTGGGCTGGCGGTGCCTGCTGAAGGTGATAAGCATTATTCGAGAGGAAATGAACAGGGCAGGGGCGCAGGAGATTTTGATGCCCTCTGTTCAGCCGATAGAGCTTTGGCAGCAGACGGGCAGGGACGTTGATTACGGGCCGACGATGGCGCATTTCGAGGACCGGCACGGCAGGCAAAACGTGCTTGCGCCGACGGCTGAGGAGGTGGTAACGAGCGTCGCGGCGGGGGAAATCAAGTCGTATAAGCAGCTTCCGATAAACCTCTACCAGATTAGCTTTAAGTTCAGGGATGAGTTTCGGCCGAGGTTTGGGGTATTGAGGAGCCGGGAATTCATAATGAAGGACGCATACAGTTTTCACGCGGACGAGAAATGCTTAGATAAAGAGTACTGGAATATGTATGAGACGTATAAGCGGATATTCAGGCGGTGCGGGCTGGAATACGTGATAGTTGAGGCCGAATCGGGCGAAATGGGCGGGTCGGGGTCGCACCAGTTTACAGTCCCCTGCGAGTCGGGCGAGGACATAATCGTATATACCGAAAATTCAGGCGGGTCATACGCGGCCAATATCGAGAAGGCGGCGGTGGATGCGTTACCAAAACAGAAGACAGAAGACAGAAGACAGAAAACAGAAGAAGTTCACACGCCAAACGTGGGGTCAATCGAGGCGGTGTGTGATTTCTTGAAAACCAGGCCGGCGGAAATGATAAAAACACTCATTTTTCAGGAGGGCGCAAAAGTCGTTGTTGCCCTTGTCAGGGGCGACCACGAGCTGAATCCTGAGAAGTTTACACAGGTATTGGGGGGTAAGCATAACGAGCTTGCGACGCCTGAGGTTATCGAGCGGGTTACGGGGGCTAAGGTCGGGTTTGCCGGGCCGATAGGGCTTGCGGGCAAGGTCGATAAAATGATAATCGATTACGGCGTGGCAGCGATGGCGATTGGAGTAACGGGGGCGAATAAAACGGATTACCACGTAAAGAACGTTGTGCCGGGAAGGGATTTCCCGCTTGAGGGCGACAATATAATCGTCGCGGACATTCGAAACGCGGTTGAAGGCGATACATATAAGGGCGTGAAGCTGCAATTCAAACACGGTATCGAGGTCGGGCAGGTCTTTAACCTCGGCACTAAATACTCCGCTAAACTCGGCTGCAACTTCCTGGACCAAAATGGTCAGGAGCAACCCTGCCTTATGGGTACCTATGGCATCGGCGTGAATCGGATTATCGCATCGGCAATCGAGACCGGCTACGATGAGAACGGCATAATATTCCCGATAAGCGTATCGCCGTTCGAGGTCATAATCGTATCGGTCAACCAGGATGACGCGGAAGTGGTAAAGACGGCTGAGGGGATTTATAAAGGCCTCAAGGATAAAGGCGTTGATGTTTTGTTAGACGACCGAGATGAGCGGGCGGGGGTGAAATTCAAAGACGCGGATTTGATCGGGATACCGGTTAGGGTAACCGTCGGCAAGAAGGCGCTCGTGCAGGGCAACATCGAAATCAAGCTACGAAATGAGCCAAAGGCGCAGGCGATACCGGCAGGCAATGCCGTCGAAAAAGTTATAGAGATGGTCAACGGCCTCAAGGCGAAATTGAATGCGTGAAAAAGGCGGGGTAAATCCCGCCCTACATTGGGAAAGAAGATGTGGGAACTGAAAGAGCCGAGACCTGTAAAGTTGATAATCGGCATACTGGCGGCGGATAAGGATGCCCTGGCGACGGCAGTGGGGGCAATCGGCGAGCACATCGGGAAAGTCGATTTAATTAGCGACGTGTGGCCATTCACGCAGACGGATTATTACAAGGACGAGACGGGGGGCAATATATTGAGGCAGTTTGTCAGTATCGAGGAGTTAGTTGACCCGGGGAAATTGGCGGAAATCAAGCACGCGACAAATAAACTCGAACAGGAACTGGCGGCGGCACTGAAAATATCAGTGCCAAGGCCGGTAAACATGGACCCCGGGCTGATAGAGCCGTCGAAACTGGTATTGGCGACGACGAAAAATTATTCGCATCGTATATACATCGGCAATAAAATGTTCGCAGAGGTAACGCTGATTTTTGAGAAGGCCGCCTGGCGGCATTTCGAATGGACGTATCCTGATTACAGGCAGCAGTGTTACCAGGAATTTTTTAGTAAAGTCAGAAGCCGATTACTGGAGCAGTTGAGAACCGAACGTTAAATGGTTGCGGTTACGCGGCTCGTATCGGTTGCATCGAACGTTGAGCTTCGTTGCAAATATAACCTTTGAACCTGATGACACGAGACAGTAATTTGAAAACGTGGGTAATTGAGAAATGTCGTTGATACATTTGGCAATAATTCTGCTGGTGGGGTCGTTTGTTATATCGGCCGGTCTGACTTTCGCGGTGAAGAGGGTCGCGACGAGAATCGGCTTTGTGGCAAGGCCCACCGAGGACAGATACCATCGAAGCGTCGTTGCTCTCGGCGGAGGAGTGGCGATTGTCGCGACGATAATAACCATTCTTATCGCGGGTATTCTGGTTGTAAGGTTAATCGTAGCGCCGGGGAAATTGACATCGATGGGGCAATCTGTAACGGTTCATACGACCGGCTTTTTAGAAAAGACGGGGCAGTTGATAATCGTAATGGCGTGCATCGGCGTTTTGTTTATAACGGGGCTGATTGACGACAGAAAACGCCTTGGGCCGTTTGTGAAACTGGCGATTCAAACGGCGGTCGCTATCGCCGCGGCGGCTTTTGCGGACGTTCGGGTCGAATTGTTTATTCAAAGCAAGCTCGTAACATCGTTATTGAGCGCGTTTTGGATTGTGCTGATTATCAACGCTTTTAATTTTTTAGATAATATGGACGGGGCCTCGGCCGGGATAGCTGTAATTGTGAGCGCGATTTTATTTACGGCGGCGGCGATGAGCGGGCAGGTGTTTATCGGCGCGATGGCGCTGCTTTTAATAGGGACGCTGCTGGGATTTCTGATATTTAATTTTCCGCCGGCGAAGATTTTTATGGGCGACGCGGGGTCGCTGCCGATGGGATTTATCGTGGCGCTATTGACGCTGCGGACGACTTATTACCACGAGAGCGCCGAAGGGGCGTGGTATGCGGTGCTGATACCGCTTATTTCAATGGCGGTGCCGTTGTATGATTTTTTGAGCGTGACGTTTTTGCGGATAAGCCAGGGGACAAGCCCGCTTGTGGGAGACACACAGCATTTTTCGCATCGGCTGAGGAAGCGGGGCCTGAGCGATACGCAGACGGCGCTGACGCTGTATCTGGCGACGCTGTGCACGGGGGTTGGGGCGATTATTTTATACCAGGTCAGGCCGGCGGGGGCCGTGCTTATTTTTATCCAGACGATTATGATTCTGGCGATTATCGCGATACTGGAGACGCAGTCATCAGCGGATAAACACTCAGATGAAAGACAAGAAAATAAAAAATAACCAGGCCGGGAACAGGAAGGAATCGCTGGTTGAGAGCGGTCTTTTAATTTTGTGCCTTATCGTTATTGTCCTTCGAGTAACATTTACCGAGGCGCCGACGATGCAGCCGACGCAAATCCAGGCGGCGATAAACGACACGGTTTATTCGCTGTGTTTATCGGGCGTAATGATTTTCGCGTTTTTATTCCGGTTTTTGTATAATCTGTGGACGGGAAGGCGTTCGTATCGGCAGCTTGTTTTGGTCGCTGGGCTTGTGATTTTTGTGGCGGGGGCGGTCATTGCGGGCATAAACGCCTCAAACAAGCGCGCGGCAGTAACATCGTCTGTTACGGTAATCGCGCCCCTGCTTATGGCGATTATACTGGGAGGGCTGCTGAACTCACATCATAGAATCAGGATATTGCTGGCCGTCATAGCGGCACTGGGCGTGGTTACGGCCTGGCAGTCGGCGGAGCAATATTTCGTCAGCAACGCCGTTATACTTCAGAAGTATAATGACGACCCTAATGAGATATTGGGACCCTTGGGCATACAGCCCGGCTCGTTCAACCAGATACTGCTGGAACACCGGCTTATGTCTCAGGACATCCGCGCGACGTTTACGACGGGCAATTCCGCGGGCTCATTTGCAATTTTAGCGTGCTTCGCGACGATAGCGTTTTTGGCAGACCGGCTCAAACAAAATAAACAGCTGCCGGTTCCTTCAGGTAACATAACGACGGGATTTTTTGTTCTTGCAGCGGCGTTTTTCAGCTTGTTTATCACACGAAGCAAGGGGGCTATCGGGGCATTTTTCGTATCGGCGATAATTTTCGCGATATTGCTTCGCAGCAGGCGTCCGAAATTGTTAAAAAACGTAATTTTGGCTGTAAGCATCATTGGCGTCATAATTCTGGCGACGCTTGTCGGCTGGTATGGTTTAAAGTATGGCCGGCTGCCGGGCGGCAATTCGATGCTGGTCAGGTGGCAATACTGGCAGGCGTCGGTGAAGATGCTTTTTGAGAATATACTGACGGGCGCAGGTCCGGGGAATTTTATGTGGTCATACCATCATTACAAAGACCCAAGCGCCCTCGAAACGATTTCGGACCCTCACTGCTTTGTGCTCAGCATTCTCACGCAATACGGCATTTTTGGCCTCTTTGGTTTTTTAATGTTTGTGCTTACTCCTTTGTTTAAGACGACGATGGCGGGGCCGGAAGGTTTCAAAGCAATCGAAGGAAAGCGGTTTGGGCAATTAGCGGCGGTTTGCGGATTGGCTGTCGCCGTCGTTGTGCTGGCAATTCGACCGTTCATTGTGCCTGCAAGCACGGCGGAGTATCTCGATGCGAAAATATATATTTTGTTCAATGAATACGCGGCGCCGGCCGTTGGTTTTTTAGTCGGGTTCGGGGTCCTGATAAAGTCGCTTGCAACGCTTCGTAAAGACGAATACGCACTGCAGAATACCGGCGTAACATCGATAGCATTATTTTGCGGGATTTTCGCCGTTTTAGTTCATAACCTGGTGGATTTCGCGATTTTAGAACCCGGCGTGCTTACCGCATTTTGCGCGGTTTTAGGATGCTTAATCGCGATGGATTCGCGGATTTCAAGCGAAACGGAAGCGAAGAAACAAGCGCCGGCCTGGCTTAAAATGGCGGCGACGGCGGGCGTTTTGATAATCTGTCTGGGCTATATGAGTTATGTTTTGATTCCCGTTGCGAAAAGCACCGCGAAAATTATGCAGGCCGACAGGCCCGTCGAGGTTGGGAACCTCAAACTTGCGCACACGCTGCTTTTCCTGGCGACCGATGACGACCGGCTGAGTCCCGATGCCCCGTCAAAGAACGGCCGGCTGTATTTGCGTCATATTTCCTGGCCCGCCGGCAAAGAGGCGGAGAATTTAAAGCAGGCCGAGGAGGCGTTATTTGTCGCAGTCGAAAGGAATCCTGAGGACTACAAGAATTACGAGGCCCTCGGTGAGGTCTTTTATAAAAGGGCGCAGATTGAGCCGGAGCAAAAAGAGAAGTTTCTTAATTTGGCTGTCTTTTATGCAACAAGGGCGGTTGACTTTTACCCAGGCGACGCGGATTTACATTATCGCCTGGCTGAGTTCGCCGATGGACTTGGCCAAATTGAGACGGCGTTAGAGCACTACGAAAAGGCCGTCGAAATCGAGGATGATTACAGGGAGCTGTTCAGGGTAATGTATCCCAGCCGGGAGGTCGTCAGCCGGCTGCCGAAGGAAAAATACGACGCGGCAAAATCGCGGATGAAGAAGTTGATGAATGACAAAATAAATCCGAAATCCGCAATCTGAAATCTGCAATCTGTTACGACGCCTTGGCCATAATGTCGTCGGGGATGTTGAAGTTGGCGTAGGCGTTCTGGACGTCCTCGTTGTCCTCGAATTCATCCATCAGGGCTATAATCTTCCTTGCGGTCTCAGCGTCGTTTATGAGCACCTCGCTGGAGGGCACCATCGATAATTCCGCAACCTCCATCGGAATCGCCTTTGCCTCGATGGCTTTCTTTAGCGGCTCAAACGCCGCGGGCTGGCAGGTGATTTCGTAAAGCTCGCCTGTGTTTCGCAAGTCGTCGGCGCCGGCGGCCAGGGCGATTTCCATAAGGTCGTCCTCTTTTGCGGCGTCGGCCTTGACGGTGATAAGCCCCTTTTTGTGGAACATCCAGTTTACACAGCCGGTCGAGCCGAGGGAGCCGTTGTGTCTTTCGAAAATCTTTTTTATTTCAGCGACGGTGCGGGTGCGGTTATCTGTAAGGACGTCAACCATAATGGCGACGCCTTTTGGGCCGTAACCCTCGTACGCTATTTCCTCAAAACTGATAGTTCCCCCCTCGCCGGTGGCTTTTTTGATGGCTTTTTCGATGGTGTCTTTGGGCATATTGACGTTTTTGGCCTTATCGATGGCGTATCGCAGGGTGAGGTTCGTATCAGGGTCGCCGCCGCCTCTTCTTGCGGCGACGATAATCATCCTGGCGACCTTGCTCCAGGCCTTGCCGCGTTTGGCGTCCGCGGACGCCTTTTTGTGCTTGATACTCGACCAGTGTGAATGTCCTGACATAACTACTCCCCTAAAAAAGGGTCATAATCCCGTGTTTTTCAAGCCAACGGTCAAAATATGATTATATTGACTTTGCCTGCTTTTGCCAACATAATCTAGCGAGTGTTTTTTACATTTTTATATTGGTTCGAAATGCTCACTATAATATAAGGAGCGAGTGATGGCACATAAGTTTATCAGCGAGATTTCGCCGGGCGAGACGGTTGACGACGTTTACTTAGTCAAAGAGCCGGTATTGCGCAGCACTTCGCGGGGCGACCTGTATATAGCGATGTTCCTGGCGGATAAGACCGGCCAGTTAAATGGGCGGGTCTGGCAGGCAAGCGAGGAGATGTACAAAGCGATACCAAAGCCGGGTTTTATACGGGTGCAGGGTAGGTCCGAGGTCTATCAAAATTCGCTGCAAATCGTGGTGAACTATATCAGCGTCATCGACGTCAGTAAGGTCAAAATCGAAGATTTTCTTGCACAGACCGACAAGGACGTTGACAAGATGTTCGCCGAGATAAAGCAGACAGTCGGTGCGATAAAAAACAAACAATTAAAGGCCGTAGCGGATGAGTTTTTGGCCGACGAGCAGTTGATGAAGAAATTTCGCAGTTGCCCGGGCGGTATGTCGATGCACCACGATTTTATCGGCGGCCTTTTGGAGCATACGTGGAATATGCTCAGGGCGGCCTCGGCAATACTGCCCCTTTATCCTGATATTCAGGCGGATTTGGTTCTGACGGGGATTTTCATTCACGATATGGGCAAAACCGAGGAGCTTACATTCGATACGGCTTTTGCTTATACGGATTCGGGACAGCTCATCGGGCACATATCGAAGTCGTTTCTTATGCTGCATCAAAAGGCACAGGCGCTGGCAAGCAGGGGCGTGAAGATTGACGGCGCGATACTGGATTCGCTTAGTCATATTATACTGTCGCATCATGGCGAATATGAGTTCGGCTCGCCCAAGCTGCCGGCGACCGCCGAGGCGTTTATGGTCTGTTATATCGACGACCTTGACGCGAAAATGGACCAGGTTACCCGGCTGATTGAAGAGGAAAAGGGCGATTCAAGCTGGACGGGCTGGCAAAAACCGTTGGAGACCCGGCTGTATCGCAGGCGTATTGAATAGCTATCAGCTTGTAAATGATTTATTTACAAAGGGATACAACCTATTTATTTTTTTTGGTATTTTTTTGTTGACAAATTCGGGCCAGCAGGTGTAAAATCATTATATAGTGATGGGCGAGGGGGCCTGCCAAAAAGAAGGGTGAAAAATATGAATAAGTCAGGAGGCAGAGAAATGAGACATATAGCGATTCTCATATCGGTTCTTTCAATCACCGTTTCCGCGAATGCCGGGATTTTTATTATGGTGGATGGGCAGATAAATCCTGACCCCGTTATTGCAAACATAGGCGATTACCTGACTATTGGCATAGCAAGTTATAGTATTGTCAGTGAAGTATCTGGTGAGTATTATATCGGTATAGCAGTTGGCGGGGGTGCAGAATGGGGTGAAGTTCAACCAATATTCTTTCCATGGCCTTTTTCAATGGCAGACTGGAGTTTTATCGATGACCCTGATATTGCAGCATTTTTGGGGTTCAAAAACCCGTTTATTGGCATAATTGCTCTTGATCCCGCACCGGTTCCATTATTAGAAAATCGTGTTGTGGATGGAATTTCGCTGTATTATGCAGGGGCTGCTGAAACTACTTTGATGCTTTATGACGAAAACTTGGAACTTTTGGACACACAGTTGATAATACCTGAACCCGCAACGATAGCGTTATTGGGGCTGGGATTGTTTCTATTAAAGAGGAAAATGAGTTGTTAGGAGGAAAGAGTTGAGACATATAGCAATTCTTATAATGATTCTTTCAATCGCTGTTTCTGCGAACGCTGAGATATTTATTACGGTGGATGGCGAGGTGAATCCTTCAGAGATAGATTTAATACCAAACAGTACGGCGTCAATTGGTCTGTGGGGTGAATGGCCAACAACGTATTCAAGACATATACTTGGTATTCTGGAGGACAATCCTGGCTTATTTGATATTAGTAATGTTATAATCCCGCTCGGTGCTCCACTGGTAGAAGTTGATTTAGGTTTCTGGGAACCCTCGGGACTAAAAATGCCAATTATTGGGTTCCATTTAGTAGATTTAGAACCCCCTCCGTATATTGGGCAGTTAGTGGATAATATTACTTTCACTTGCGATGGTCCTGGGGATGTTACGATGATATTGTCTAGCATATTAGGTGATCTTTGGGACAGCCAGACGATTCATCAGGTGCCTGAGCCGGGGACGATTGTGCTATTAGGGCTGGGGGCTTTGATGCTGAAAGGGCGGCGCTAAGTATTGATTTTGGTCAAGGAGAGGTAAGCCGCAGGCCGAGGGTCTAGCGGCTTTTGTTTTGCGCGGTGAGTAGTTATAATCAGCGTTTATGGCGAATCAAAAGTTGCAGATTTATACGGTCAGCTAGGTAACGACGCTGATAAAGACGGCGCTGGAGAATACCCTATGATAGTGGTTAGGCTCATTGTTACGGCCAAAGAAAAAATGACGAACTTTATCCGTCCTGCCGTAATCCAGACAAAGATTGGCACAATGCCCGCGAGCTAAAATATCTGGCTATCGATCTAATCACCTTTATTTAGATTAAAAATATTATATCAAATCTTGAGGAGGGAATTATCAGAGAAACCTGCTCATCTGGCTGATATAAAAGGACTTGAGGTGCTTGACCACAATCACTAAAAAAATATGAATTTAATGAAAATTTTCTTGACGCCATGTTGACATTGCCGTATTCTTGGTAGAAGAATTATAGAGTATATAGAGAGAGTGGTGAAATGCCTTATTTTATTTCAATTCGTTTCTTACCTCACAAAAATGGGATTATTCAAACAAAATATTTTTTAATTAGGAGGACGTGATTATGAATGCAAAGAAACTGAAATTGTCATTGTTGTGTGTAGTGTTGTTGTTTTTTAATTTTTCAGTCGCAGCTTTTGGCGACTGGGACCCGGGCGACCCGAACAAGATGCACTATCCTCAGTTGCCGAATCCGGACGGCTGGGATGTTGCGTTCTACAGCGATCTTGGCGGGGTGCCGCTGGAATTGGCGGATGACTGGTTATGCACGGAGACCGGTCCTGTCAGCGACATACACTTCTGGGTTTCATGGAGAGGCGACGATGTTGTACAAATCCAATCGATTACGGCGAAGATATACTCGAACAATCCGGTTGGACAAAACGGCTGGTCGGAACCTGACCAGCTGTACTGGAGCAGAGACTTCGCGGCAGGCCAGTTCGTCCAGCGCCCATACGGTACTGGTTTGCAGGGCTGGTGCGATCCTTGGATGCCCGATTGGTTCTATCCGGACCACCAACAGTATTTTCAAATCAATATAAGAGATATCAGCAACCCGTTTACTCAGCAGGAAGGTGAGATTTACTGGTTGAGTCTCGAGATTATTACGATGACAGGAGGCCGTGTCGGCTGGAAGACGGCAATCCCGCCCCACTTTATGGACGACGCCGTCTGGCGTGAGCCGGGCGGGCCGTGGATGGAGTTAAGAGACCAGACGGGTATGTCACTTGATTATTCGTTTGTGATTACCGGCGAGGAAGAGCCGAATTTTGCCAAGCCGCTGCAGCCGCATACGAAATGGTCGCAGCCGCCGATTGAGATTGACCCCTGTTCTGCTATACCCACGTACTGCGGCTGGGATGAAGAATCTCACAATAAGCTCGATCCTGGAACGCCGTTGATGAAGATAGTCGCGGATGACTTCCGCTGTATCGGCTCAATGCCTGTAACAAGCATCCACTGGTGGGGCTCGTTCTACGACTGGGAATGGTGGTGGGCACATGGAACATTGCCGCCTGTTCTTCCAGAGAAATGGTGGATAGGATTCTGGAGTAATGTCCCTGCAAATACGCCGCCTTATAATCTTCCGTATAGTTCTCCGGAAATGCTGCTGCACAGTATTAAGATACCGGCAAACCGAGTTGCTTTTGAGGAAGTCGGTTCAGACGAGTATTACGGCTACTATCCTTATGATATATGTTATCAATACAACGTCGATTTGCAGCCCGAGGAATTCTTCTGGCAGGATGATTTCAACGATATGACTCAGGATAACATTTACTGGATTAGTATAGTGGCGGATTATAATGATGTAGTTGAGCCGGAGCAATACAAGTGGGGCTGGAAAACTCGACCCTGGCACTGGATGGACGATGCTGTAACGTTCACTTTGGACTTTGAACCTGGTGCTGGTTTTGTTCTTGACCCCTTAGGCGTTAATCCGCTCGTAGATCCTCGCTGGCAGGAAAGCTTTGATGTGTCGTTCGAGCTTGATACGGACCCGAACTACATCAAGTGGGAGCAGCGCTATACCGGATTTCGGCACTGGCCACATTATGAAGATGAGATTTCTATGGCTACAGTGGAGAGGTGGACAGAAGTGGAACTAAAATGGATTCAGCCACCGGATCTCGGCCCGGAAGGTATCGACGTCGATGCAACGATGGAATTAAGACCTGATCCGTTATTCCCGCCTCAGATTCTTGCCGATGATTTCCTCTGCACAAAGAGCGGCACGATTACTGATATTAGTATTTGGGGCTCGTGGATGTATGATGAGATGCCTATGAATGACCCGATGGCTGTTGAATTTACGTTGAGTATTTACAGTGACAATCCTAATGGGCCTTCCGGCTTCTCCGAACCGGATGCGCTGCTTTGGAGGATGGATTTCCCCGCAGGCGCCTTTATGGTTGAGCCGGCTTACGAAGGGCCGGAGGGTTACTATAGTCCGTGCGCTCCTTTTTATGATCCGCAGAATCACTTTTTGGCGTGGAAGTACAATTTCCACATCGATACCACGCAGGCGTTCGTTCAGCAAGGCGACCCCTGCGAACCTGTTGTCTATTGGCTGGCTGTCCAGGCCAGGCCGCTTCCCGACGGGACATATCGGTTCGGCTGGAAGACCTCGATAATGCATTGGAATGATGACGCGGTCTGGACTATAGGTGAATTTGACCCATGGCAACCGTGGATGGAGCTGATTCACCCTGAAACCAGCATATCGCTTGATTTGGCATTTGAGATTACTACCAGCGAGGAACATGAAGATTTCGTTCTGCGGCGTATGGTATGCGACGATTGGCTGTGTGAACATAGGACGCCTGTAACGGCGATGACGTGGTGGGGCTCCTATATCGGCTATGGCTATGAGGCGTGCAGTCAGGGGCCATTTATGACTTTGCCGGTGAAGCCGGATTACTTCCAACTGAATGTTTGGACGGATGTTGCGGCAGGTGAAGACCCGTGTGTACCATATAGCCATCCAGGCGAAATAATCTGGGAGTATAAATCCTATGATTATGACGAGGTTCTTGTTGGGTATGACAAGCATCCACATGGAGAGCCGAATGAGCCGGTCTTCCGTTATTCGGTAAGGCTGCCCGAAACTATGTGGTTCCGTCAGCCGGACTTTAATGGAGTTTTCTGGCTCAGTGTACTGGCCGTGTATGATACTACTACGCCGAATTATGATTGGGGCTGGACGAATCATAAACATTTCTTCAACGATGATGCAGTGGGCGGCTATCAAGAAGCTGCCAGCGGTAAGTGGGTTTGGACGGAGCTTTTTGACCAGACGGGCGCAAGTGAGGATATGTCATTTATGCTGTTCACCGACCCCAACGAGTGCTCGACGTGCGCCAATTACAATTGTGATGCACTTGTGGACTTCTTTGATTATGCTGACTTTGCGGATGATTGGTCCTGGACAGGACCGGCGGGCGGCTACAACAACTCGGACCTCAACTGTGACGGCAGTGTCGATTTGTACGACGTCAAGATATTTACCGACCAGTGGCTCACCAGTTGTCCGTAAAAGTTCCGGATAGTCAGATTTGTTCAATTGAAAAGCTGTGAGCGACAAATGTCGCTCGCAGCTTTTTCTTTTGTGAAGATATAACACAGATAGGAAATTGATGAACAGGGCGTTTGGGCTTATAATGGTTCGACAAGCTCACCATTTTTATTGTTGAACAAATGAAGAACGGGACCAAAATCTATACCGTAAGTCAGGTAACGACGCTGATAAAGACGGCTTTGGAGAATACCCTGCCGGGGAAATTGACAGTTCGGGGGGAAATCAGCGGCTGGAAGTTGCATTCGAGCGGGCATTGCTATTTTTCACTCAAGGACGAGGGGGCCGTTTTACCCTGTGTAATGTGGGGCAGTAACTTATCGAAGGTAAAGTTCAGGCTGGAAAACGGGCTGGCGGTTTTTGCTACGGGTTATATTGACGTTTATGAGCCGCAGGGGAAATACCAGTTTTACGTTGAGAGTATGCAGCCGGCAGGGGTGGGGGCACTGCAATTGGCGTTTGAGCAATTGGTTAAACGATTGGCGGCTCAAGGGCTATTCGATGAAGCACATAAAAAGGCGTTGCCCAAATACCCGCAGCGGATAGGGATTTTAACGAGCGAATCGGGTGCGGCGATTCACGATATCGTTGACAGTATCTGGAACCGCTGGCCCTGCGTGAGGTTGTATTTTTACCCTGTGCCGGTGCAGGGTGAGGGTGCGGCTGAAAAAATCGCGTCGGCGATTAGGGATGTGAACCGGCGAAACGACCGGCTCAAGCCCGATGTTTTGATAGTGGGCAGGGGCGGCGGCTCATTAGAGGATTTGTGGGCGTTTAATGAGGAGGTTTTGGCGAGGGCGATTTACGATTCGAAGATACCTGTTATCAGCGCGGTCGGCCACGAGATTGATACGACGATTGCTGATTTGGTAGCCGACGCGAGGGCATCGACGCCGACGAAGGCGGGCGTGGTTGCGGCGCCGGATTACAGAGAGGTTTTGAAGCAGTTGTCGGCGGCGGAAAGCCAGCTTACGGGCGAGATAGAATCGGTAATCGAGCTTGCCGAGCAGAGGTTGGAAACGTTATTGGCAAGCGCGGTTTTCAGGAATCCGCTTTTGCCCGTTCGAAACCGACAGCAGCAGTTGGATGATATTGAGGGCATCCTTGCAGAATTGCTGAAGGATATGTTGACAAACGCAAAAGAGAATTTACGAGAGATTTATGAGCAGGTGGTCCGGCTTGAGCCGCATCGGCTATTGGGCAGGAAAATGGTCGAGGTAAATGACCTGAGAAGCAGGGCGAACGCGGCTGTAACGGCTTTGTTGAGCAGGGCAGGGTTGCAGATAACGGCATACGAAAATCGGCTTGCGGGGCTGAACCCACGGGCGGTTTTGAAACGCGGCTATTCGATAACGACTCTCAGACAAACGGGTGTGGTTTTGAAAAGTGCCGCGGATGTGCAGGTTGGGGATACGTTAGTGACGGAACTTGCAGGAGAGAATTTGATTGAAAGCAAAGTGACGAAGAAGTAAAAAAACAAATCTCGATTTCTTAAATAAATCCTTGCAAAAAAAGCAAGACTTTGATAGTTTAGGGTCCTCGGATGCCATTCAAGACAGTTTTTGGTGTAGAACTGGTACGAAAAATGGATTCTCGAAAGTTCAAGGTGGTTTATGTAACATCGCAGTGGTCGAAAGGAGAAGTTCGTAGTTTTTATGTGTTTATTTGGTAATCTCGGTTAAGAAAAAGAGGATAATTATGAAAGGCAATAAAGTGAGTTTAAGTATGGTCGCATTTCTGCTGACATTTGTTCTTGTCGGTATAGCTGATGCGGAAGACCCCAATAGCTATATTGCTACAGGCAGCACGGTCATCAGCCAGCCAAGTGATGACCCCAATTCCGTATGGAAAAAGATAAAACCAGACCCATGTGAAACTCAGGTAGATGTAAAAGCGGGTCATAAGATTTTTATTGCGATGCTGAATACTATTAGCGGGACACTTGGCAAAACATGGACTGTAAAAATCACCGTTACTTCAGGACTCAGCGATGAAGATAGAAGAAAAGTGTTTGAGGGCAATGTTTATACTGAGATACCGGGTGGCTCCAAGGGTTGGAAGAAATGCTCTTCGGGCGTAAAACCAGAAGGTAATAATCCATATACCTACAAGGTGTCATATGAAAATATGCAGCCACCCCTCGAGAGGATTGTGTTTTCCAACACCACAGGGCACGATTTAAGCTTCAAATGTAAAATATCAGTCAAGTCAAGCGGGTGTGTCAAAAAGAAACCAAAAAGTGAAAGCAGGACGGGCTTCGATATGAGATATGGTTCTGTAAATGCAGGCGGCGATGTGAGTATGACGGAGATTTGGGTTTGTCCCCTCAACTATACTGTAGATAGCGTTTTCCCGCCGGAATGCAATATGCCGGCTGGCAGCGGTGGCTGGTCATATAGCATCGAGAATTACGACCCCAATGGCGAGTTTCGACCCAACAAGGTTGTAAAGTATACCAGCGACGGCAACGGTATTGGAATTGAGCAGGACTTTTATTTTGAATTTTCGATGCTGGGTGGTATTGATGATATGTATGACTTGTATTCCTACAATGCCGCGTCGGGTGAATACGAAGAACTTTTGCTTTACACAGGTCCTATGCCCGAAGTTAACGAGATTAAAAGTTATGCCGACCACGGGGTCAGTGAATTCGGTATAGTTATTGACCCTAACGGTATGAATGTAGAGCCACGTTTGGCTGGAATAACAAAGCTTACGCTGGAATCGGTTCTGGAGCTGGACACAAGCACAGCCGCAGAGCTCAATAACGTTTTAGTAACTCCTGCTGGTGATATTGCTCTGAATAGTAATGTTACCTATCATATCAGCGGGCCAAATAATCGTAGATTGACTTTAGAGTTCGATCCTGCTCTAACCGATGGGTATTGCTATGCGGTTGATGTTTCTCGTATTAGGACTGCGTGCGGATTTATTCTTTCCGATGCTGTGTTCCCAGTAAGGTCTCTTGTCGGCGATGTAACACGTGATGGGTATGTCAGTCAGGATGATGTTAATGAGGTTGATACATATCTTTGGCAAAGCGTTAGTCCTCAAAATGCCCATTGTGATATTAACGGCGACGGTTATATCGATACAGACGACCGTTCTCAGGTTCAGAGCCGAATAGGTAATTCGGTAAGACAATGCGTTGGAACCTGCGGGGACGCAGACCATCCTTATCCGCAAGGTGACATTGATTTGGATTGCGATGTGGATTTTATTGATTTTGCCTTGATGGCGGAAAACTGGCTTTCTGATAAGTATGGCTGGCCGGAAACTTATTACTAAAATTGGCGGTACCAAGCCGATTTTGTGAATAGAAAATGGGGTAAGCACGCTGAGATAAGGAAAAATAAAAAGGCAAGGAAGGTCGGATACGCGGTTATAATTGCGGATTCGGCGACAAAAAGGCACAAAGGGATTCTGGATTGTGGGTGGATATATGGCGAGGGAAGGAATAAAAAGTGGTTCGACAGAACTCACAACGGGTGACGTGAGTAAATTAACGTTCGAGCAGGCGATAAAGGAATTGACGGCAATCGTCGGCAAAATCGAGCAGGGGGAGATTGCCCTGCAGGATAGTTTGCAGCAGTATGAAAAAGGAATGGCCCTGATAAAGCACTGCAGGAAGATACTGCAGGAAGCGGAAAAAAGGATTGAAAAGATTGCCGAAGAGTCACAAGGACAGCAAGGGCAGGAAAAGTAAATACATAAATTGAGGATTTTAAATTTCGGACACGGTTTAACACTGTTTTTTTAGACGCTGATTAACCCGATTTGCACTGTAAAAACAAATTAGTTAGCTTTCGCACTTTTAAATGATTAGGCCGCACAGGACAAAGATGTATCCGGAACTATTCAGAATACCTTTTACGACGCTGACGGTTAAAAGCTACGGGTTGATGCTTGTCATCGGCTTTTTGACGGCGGTTCACGTTATAAGGCGCCTGAGCCGAGATATAACGCCCGGCCCGCAGTTGATAACCAACGCTTCCCTGTATGCACTTATGGCCGGCGTCGTAGGGGCACGCTTATTTTATGTTCTGCATTATATAGACCAGTTCAGGGATGCTCCTTTAGACGTGTTTAAGGTCTGGGAAGGGGGGCTTGAGCTTCTGGGCGGGGTCGTTGCAGCGATACTGGTGATAATTCTCTATCTGCGATACCACAAGCTGCCGGTGCGAAGGTATCTGGATATCCTGGCAATCGGGTTGATGCTTGCTTTGGTGTT
>JAFGDN010000048.1 GCA_016932095.1 Sedimentisphaerales bacterium | reverse complement strand
TTCGGGGCCTGCGCCTCAGCAATACACTATTGGAAAAACGGATAATTCTCTAATCGTATGTGGTACATAAACAGGGGTCAGCTCAAATTCAAACAGTTTTTTGAGTACAGTGATGTAAAATGGTAAGTTGCTCAATATTGTTTCATGCGTAGATTGATGAAAATGAGTTAGATGATTTCTTGCATCTGCAATTTTATTTGCCAAAATTTTAGGGATCTTGAAATATCTTTCCAAGATATTCTTGTTTTCATCTATTAAATCTTTAATACGTTTTCTTAAAGAATATTCGTTACTATATTTTAGTCGGTTCTTTAGTGATTCCCTAAAACTTTTGTTTAGTTGGGCAGGGATTACTTTATACAACGGTTTTAATACCTTAGATTTGAAATCAGATTCTGGAAGATAGGAGCCTTCTCTGAATCTGCGATGGTATGATTCGACCGCTTGGGAAAGTAACAAAAATCTAGTGTCAGTGTTTTTTTCGCCATAAACAGCACTATTGTAAAGAGAAGTGGGGGTATAAAGTAAGCGATATTTTTTAAGCCAATTCTTCAAGTAATATTGTAACGGTTTTTCTAGGTCTTCCTCACAAAAAAGAAAATAAGGTTTTTTGGCTTCAAACCATTGAGTGCTCGTAGCGATTGGTGATAAAGATAATATTGCGCTTGCAGGAATTTTCGTTCCATCGAATCCATCAATATGTCCAAAATTTCCGGTTGCACTGATATTAAAAGGGTTAGCGCAATCAAGAGAGGAAAGTGTGAAAAAATCTAGGATTGGATCTAGGAGGCAGATAAAATCAGAGTATTTGTGGGGAATGTTGTTTCTACCTCTTAGTTGAAATACAGCATATTCTCTAGTCTCTATTTTCCCGTAATCCTTAACTTCATATGGAGCCAAAGCCGATGTCGATATTTTAAAATCAAATGAATCGTTCAATTTTAACCATCTTCCAGAATTTCCTTTATAGCGTATTGCGAAAGAATTTTTCTTAGTATTTCTATTAAATTTAAATCCCGTTTTTTTCAACCATTGATTTAAATGCTTTATAGAAAATTCGAGTTTTAAAATGTTGCTTTCTTCTGGGTCTGGAAGATGAAATCCTCTGAATACTGAACCAACTCGGAATATCGTTGACTTATTTGTGCCACTATGGTGCGAAATTCCTAGGCAAGTTATTTTATCGTACCAAGAACTATCCTCTTCACCTCCATAGATTATATTATCAAACCAGTTAAGCGACACATCATCGTGATACAATTGCAGCAAGGCTCCGGTAGAGGGGGAATAAGTTAATTTACCATGATGTCGATGGCTTTTTGGGGATCGATATCCTTTTTTTACAGAGAAGCTTGGATACCAGACGCTTTCGACTTCGTATGGTTCATCTAAATATAGCTGTTTTTCTGTAAGCATTTATATTATCAATCCCACAACGATTCTCTGTGTCCTCCGTGGCTAAAATTCTTTTTTTAAACCTCTGTGGCACAATGTCGATGGCTGTGGCACTCGATATTTACCGCGACGGGCAGCGAAGCGATGTGGCAGGGGGCGGTTTCAATCAAGACGGCCAATGCCGTCGTATCGCCGCCAAGACCCTGCGGGCCGATACCGAGGCGATTGATGCGGGAAAGCAAATCATCCTCAAGTCCGGCGTAAAAAGAGTCCTGGTTTGGCAAATCAATGCTTCTGAGGAGGGCTTTTTTACTTAATATGCAGCTTGCCTCGAAGTTGCCGCCTATGCCGACTCCCACAATAAAAGGCGGGCAGGCGTCAGCCCCTGCGTTTTTCACAACTTCGAGAATCCAATCGATTATTTCATCTTTTGCTACGGTCGGTTTGAACATCTTGAACGCACTTTTGTTTTCGCAGCCGCCGCCTTTGGCCATAAAGGTGATTTTCAGCTTGTCGCCGGCAATGAGCGACCAGTGAATTACCGCGGGCGTATTTGAGCCGGTATTTTTGCGCTCTTTAAGCGGTTCAGCAACAACGCTTTTACGCAAATAGCCCTTTTCGTAGCCGGCAGAGACGCCTTCATTGATTGCGTCAACGGGTGTTTTACCTGCGGGGCAGTCGATTATAACGTTATTACCCTGCTCGACGAAAACGACTGCAAGGCCGGTGTCCTGACAGAGCGGTATGCGTTTGGCCTTCGCCAAACGGGCGTTTTCGATGAGCTGTTCGAGGATTTTGACGCCTAAGGGACTGGATTCGGTTTTGACGGCCTTTTGCAGTGCGTTCAGGACGTCCGCCGGCAGCTCGTATGCCGCCTTTATGCAAAGCGATTCGACCGTCTCAACGACTTTTGAAAACTCAATATTCCGCATTAAAATCATTTTACCGCCGAGACCGCAGAGCACGCAGAGAAATTCCTATTTTTATTCTCTCTGCGGTCTCCGCGTACTCCGCGGTGAAATTCTGTTAATCACTTTTCCTCAATTATTACATCGAAGGACTTGTAAGTCGTATTGCCGACGTCGTCAGCGAGTCGAAGCGCGATTACGTGCTGGCCAGCGGTTAGTTTTTCCGCGACAATGCTAAAATTCTCGCTTGTGGTATCGTAAACGAGGTCATCTGGCATAGCGCCAAGCCAGTTGGCGTCGCTGTCGATTGTGTATTCGACCTTGCCTATCGCGCTTAATTCATCTCTAACGGTCATTTTGAGCGTTACTTTTTTACCCTCTTTGTCAATTTTATGTCCTTCGATAACTGGGCCGGTGTTGTCAACGATAACCATATCGCTTACCCTGCTGCCTGTCATTTTTGTTTCAGGCGTATTGCTTTTCTCGTCGCTTGCGGTGACCCTTATTTCGTATCTGCCGTCCTCGACGGTTTTGCTATCCCATTCGTAATTGCCCGATTCGACTTCGTTTTTGATTTCAATCCAGTTCGTCCTGCCGGCTTTTCTGAAGTCGATTTTGTAAATCAGCTTGTCGGAGTTATCGTCTTTGGCGTCGTAGCTGATTTTGAAAACGCCTGCCTTGGCCGGTCCTTCGAGCCGGCTGGCAGTAACCGATTCGACTCTCGGCTCAAGATTCGGGACCGTCGAGGCCACGGCCACTTCCCGTACAACCGGGCTTGCCTTGCCGTCTCTGCTTCGCAGGATAAGCTCATACTGGCAGAACCTTCCCGCCGGGCAATCGAGCTGCACGGGGCCGGTTACCTCCACAAGCTTCGTCCACGCTGAAAAACTCGGGTCGTTAATGTCTTTAACATTGCCGCTTCGGGAGCTGACCAGCACATCGCACTCCTTTGGGACGTCGGCCTCGATTTGCAGCTTGCCCCATTTTGCCGGCTGGCCGGCGTCGATAAGGTCCGACGTGTATGTCCCTTCCTTTGCCAGCGCCTTACCCAGCTTGAGCAGCTTCGCGGGATTGGCCAGCCCGATGTATATGTCGTCGCCGGCCGCGGCGACTGCGCTAATCTGCGACGACTGTTTGTCTTCGTAAATGACCGCCTTTTGCTCGGAATTCGGCTCGACATTAAAAAGCTGCGCGTCATTGCCTGTCCCGACGAGGATATTGTCGCCCTGTGCCGTCATACAGAAAAACACGGCGTTTTCATTAAACACGTCCGTTACGAAGCCGTCTTTTGTGACTTTATAAACATAGCTGGCCTGCGTCGGTTTCGGCGGTCTGACCGGGGGTGTTTTTTGTTCTGCCGGTGATTCTCCCGCTGATTCTTTTGTATTCGCGATTTGGAGCTTTGTCCCGCCGGTATCGCCGTCGGGGGATTCTTCTTCCTGCTTTTCCTCGGGCCTGCCTGCCTGAATCGGCTTGGCGGCAAATTTTGTTTCCTGCTGAACCATCCGTGCCGTCGTCGCGGCTGCGTAAAGGTCCTCGGCGAGAAACAATAACGCCGTGATTTCCTGCTGCTCACTGTCGTAAAGGACTTTGGCGTTTTTGGTTTTCGGATTTATTTGGTAAATCAGGCCGCGGGTATCGCTGCCGGCGTAAATCATGCCGTCGTGGCCCTGGGTTAAAGACAAGATGTTTTTGTCGGGGCTTTTGTAGATTAGCTCGCCTTTTTTACCCATCGAATCAAGACGATAGATTTTACCCTGCGGACCGGTTCCGAGGTAAATATCGCCTGTTTTATCAACCGCGATTGCGAATATGTAATTGGCGTCATTTGGCTCGAATATGGTTTTCATCTGCCCGCCTTCGAGCCGGCATAAGACGCATCTTTGCCCGCTTATGCCTATTAAAAGCCGGCCCGATACGTCGGCGGCCATAGCAAAAATATGCTCGTTTGCGAGGCGCTTATCCTGTTTAACGACGTTTACATCGTTTGGTTCGTTGGCATCCGGCTTGTTAGCGTCCTGAAGTCCGGCGGTTAACATGGCGGAATAAATCTTTTTAAGACCCGTCGGGCTGTAAGAATATACCCCGCCGTTGGGGCTTGTGCCGATGTAAACAGAGTCGCCTATTACGACTACAAAGTTTATCGACCAGACGTCGTCAATCTGTTTTATTAGACGTTCGGCGCTTCGACTCAATTGAATCGTTCCGCGAGAGCCGATTATGACGTCTTGCGTCTGGCCCTTGAGGAAATCCTGACTGCTGCTGTGGCGCGTAACCTTGCTCGTTACGCCCTTGCAAAAGGCCGCAGGCAGGCAAATCAGAAGTAATAAAAAGCAAGACACGGTTAATTTTTTATTTTTAGTTTTCAATTTACCGCTCCACTGTAACTTTCATAATTTTTTGGTCCATAATAATGCTTCCCGTCCCGATTTTTTTATCAATCCAGCCGGGAAATGCCTGCATTGTATTGGCTCTTTTTGCGTCGCCAAGTATAAGGGCCTTGGTGGCCGGCAGCTCAGGCAGCTCAGCACTTTCCATCGCCACGCCGGATGCCGGCAGAACCATAATGCAGTGCAGGTCGTCTTTGCCGATAGTGAGAATGTAATTTATCGCCCCAACCAGAGTTTGGAGATTTTCTGCGGTAAACCTGTGCGGCACCGACTTTCGCAGAAACTCCTCGTAGCCCTGGCCTCCGCAGATAATCAACTGGTAATTTCCCGCAGGCGTGTTTTCGGGCACGGTGAAATCGAAATTGTAACTTCGTTTTTCGGCCTGGAACGACTCGGTAACAACCTGCACGCTGAAGTTCTCGCCGGGCTTGATTTTTGACTTTGACAGGGTCGCCGACCATATACCCGCAATGATGTTTTTTTCCCTTACACGAACGTCCAAATCAATCGACTTGATTCGCACCCTGCTGAAAGGATTATTCATTAATAGCGCCACGGGGCCTATGCTGTCGCGAATGAGTTCCGTCAGGCCCTGGTCTGTTGAGATACTTTCAAAGACAACCGCCGGTGTGCCGGGGGCATCGTCCATTTCTATGCTGCATTTATATTCGATTGTGTTGTCGGGCGGCAGGTTACCTTTCAAAAGGGTAGTGCCGGCAATGACTATCCGCAATAGCAGCGGGGTCAGAAGCCGGTTGTCGGCGATTTGACAGTTATAGACCCGTTGCTCGGGGTCATTATATCGGTCTATCCGCAGCGACAGGGGTATCATTCTCGCTTTTGCGCCCAACCGGCCTCGGACGGCCCTCGATTCATCCGTTGTCAAGGCCCCCACAATATTCATCGATGTGGCAACTTTGAAGGAACGCATAACGCTGGCCATAACCGTATGAACCTGCCCCGTCGCCATTGGCAAATCCACGGCGCCGTAGCCGAGAAACGAATGGCCGAAACCATAAACCTCGTCTCCTCTTACCTCTGTCACCGTGCCCACGACGTCGAGCCTTATATCGCCCGCGACCAGAGGCACTACCAGGCACGACCCGGGCGTGATTTTAACGTCGCATACATCGGGACCCGGCTTTACCCCGCCGCCCGGCACGACCATAAGTCCCAATTGGCCGAGTGAGCCATCCAATTCCGCTAATGCCGAGTCAGGCAGCCCTGAGACAATTAACGGGCTGGGCAGCGCCGTCGCTCCGGTAAGTTTCGTCGGGGGCGCGGCAAACGCGGTTGAAATTTTTTCCTGGACCACAGCAAAATCAATGGGGCTTGAAAAATCAAACGTAAGACCGGGGCCGTCCTTCATTCCCTGTCCTGCGGCCTCCGTCTGTCCTGCGCGGAGCATATCCTCGATGGTTGTTACGCCGTATAAGGGGTCTTTACTGAAAATCCAGCCAAAGGCAAGGGCGCCCGCGAGCCGGCCGTTGATATATACGGGCGAGCCGCTGCACCCGGCCACGGGGCCGCTGTGTATGAAGCGCTCGTCGGTGCCCCTGACTAATATGGCGTTCCTTCCGGGGAATATATTATATAATACGCTGATAACATCGAGGGGGAATTTTTCGACGGCCGTCTCTTTATAGACCGTCAGCACATACGCCTCCATCCCCGGCCGAACCTCGTCGATACTGATATATTTGGCGGGGTCCCAAATGCCCTCAAGTCCTCTTGGAATAGTTTTTTGCGGTTCATCGCCCTGACATAAGACAGGGGAAAAAAACGCAGCAAAAAGAAACAAAAGTATTTTTACTTTCTCAAAAATCCGCGTCATCGGGGTCCTTTAACAATTCGGTTTACCGGAACTTTTATCTTACAGGGGTTTACCCCGCACTATTTTGAGAAGCGCCTGTCAAATGGCTTTTAAGCGCTCATTTGCCAGCCGACTCACGCCTCAAATGCGGTAATAATATCTTAAAATAGGACGGGGTTGCAACATAAAACAACCAATGATATTATATACTGCTTAATTTACGGCCGGCTGGTAAGGGCGTTGACAATTCGCAAATAACTTCTGAATGGAGATGATAATGAGAGCCGAACACAGGCACGAGCTTAAAACAAATGAATTGGCTGAGTGGATAGGCGAGATGCCGACCTGGATAAAGCAGCATTTGAGAATGATAGTTTACGTTTCGGTTGTGGTTGTTTTTGTCGTCGGTTATTCTTTATACTATCGATATCAGACGACGATAGTCGCCCGGCGGGAGCAAACCAATTTAACGGGCATTTTATCGCAACTGCCGCAAAGCGGGGCGGTCATCGCCCGGGCGCAGGCCGGAGGCGACGACCGTTCTTATGAACTTTTACAGATAGCACAGGCGCTGGAAAACATCGCAGGCGGCGCCAAACAGGATGAAGTCGCTGCGCTTGCCCTTATAAAAGAGGCCGAAATTCAGCGAACCGAAATTCACTTCCGGATGGGAGATGTGAGCCGGGAGGACTTCGCCGGTGCTATAACGAGAGCAAAAAACAATTACACAAAGGCGCTTGATATATTGAAACGCAAACCCAACACCGCGCTGGAAGCGATGGCAAGGATGGGGCTTGGCTTGTGCGAGGAAGACCTCGGAAATTTCGAGCAGGCCGGGCAATTATATAAAGAAGTGGCGACCGGCTCAACGTATGAAGGAACTACCTCGGCGGAGGCGGCAAAAAACCGGCTGGCCCTTATGGATTACTTTAATCGGAAAATAACCCTCAAACCGGCGCCGGCGCCGCCTCTTCCTGTCCAGCCCGCGGGACAAGAGCAAATATCTTCGCTTGTTCCCCGGGTCGAAGCAGTCGTGGACGGCAACGCTCGGCCTCCCAATCCCTGATGCCAAAACAGGATAAACACCTTGCGACGAGCTTGCCTGCCCTCGAACATTCTTATCGGGGGTCGAATCCCCTGGTTCTGCGGGTCGGCTCCTCGATTCAGGAACGCCGCCTTGATAAATATCTCCACGGACGGTTCTCCAATTTCAGCAGGGCGATGCTGCAGGAGGTCATCAAGGCGGGCGGTGTCAGGGTCAATAATCAGCCGGCCAAACCGTCACTCAAAATCTCGCCACACGACCTTATCGAGATAACCCTGCCGGAACTACCCAGCAGGGAAATTTCGCCCGAAAACATACCTCTCAATATTCTTTATGAAGACGACGATTTTTTAATAATCAATAAGCCCGCCGATATGATAGTTCACCCGGCCCGCGGCAATACCCACGGCACAATCGCAAACGCCCTGGCGTTCCATCTCGCCTCACAGTCCGATGAAGACGAAGAAGATAAAACCGTCGAATTGCCCGAGGCGCTCGGTGAGTTTCGTCCCGGCATTGTCCATCGTCTCGACAGAAACACCACCGGCGTGATGATTTTGGCGAAAAACACCATAGCCCAGTGGAAAATCGCAAGGCAGTTCCACGACAGGAAGGTCGAAAAAAGCTATCTCGCTATTGTCCACGGCATCCCCGACCTCACCCGCGACCGTGTAAACGCTCCCCTCGGTATGCATCCCAAATTAAGATACAAATACGCAATCCGCCCCGAAACCGGTAAAGATGCGGTAACTTTCTACGAGGTTCTTGAACGATTCCGCGGCTTTTCGCTGCTGAAACTGACTCCCAAAACCGGCCGGACTCACCAGATTCGCGTGCACCTGGCCCATATTAAGCACCCCGTCGTCGCCGATAATATGTATGGCGGAAAGCCCGTCTATCCCTGGCAGTTAAAAAACACTGAACCCGTCGCCGAAGACCCGATTATTGGCCGCTGTGCCCTTCACGCCTCGACTATCGCGTTCACGCACCCCACCACAAAGCAAATCGTCCGCTTCGAGGTCCCTTTGCCCCCCGATATGCAAAACCTTCTCGACCTCCTCCGAAAGTTTAGAAAGATTTGAATAGCAATATCTTATGCAAAGATGGTTTACCAACGCTTGAGCATTAAGGATACCGCGACTGTCATTCCAAGAACCATAACGGTCGCGATTACAAAAATACCCCACCACGCCTCTTTTAGTTGGATGTAGCAAATTCGACATGAAAATAAGTATGCCACTATAACACAAAATAAGGGTCCCAAAACCTTAGTGCGCTTTAAAAGTTTAGCTCCTGCCAATATCATAGCCATTTCCAATACTACAAAAGCCAAAAAAAATCCCCATTCTTTAAGTTGAAATGAACTTCTTTCCTTAATTGCTCTCCCAATCTCAAAAAGGATAGCCCACATGCCTAAAAACAACATAAGTAATCCCCATCTGGCCTCTTTCATTATCTTGACATACTCCTTTTTGAAAATGGAATATTACGAAGAAATTCTCTCTTGTAATTTCCATCATCTGTGACTTACTCCTGCGGCAGCTTCGCCAGGTCGGCGTCTGAGCCGGCGACCATAAGGACGTCGCCCTCGTAAACGATTGTATCCGGCATAGGCACGTTCATTATTTCCTCTTTCCTGTCCCTCTTGGCCAACTCGTGCTCGCCGCGTTTTATCGCCACGAGGTTGACGTTAAATTTTTGCCTAAGCTGGAGGTCCAGCACGGTTTTTCCGTGAAAGCTGGCGGGCGCACTAATCCTTGCCAAACTGTAGCCGGGCGCAAAATCGATTCTTTCCTCGATATGAGGCGCAATAAGCTTGAAAGCCCAGCGTTCGGCTGATTCTATCTCGGGGTAAATTACTTCGGTTGCCCCGACTTTGGAAAATACCTCGCCTGCGATAGGGTCTTCGGCCCGTGTATAAATCACGGGGACGCCAAGCTGTTTGAGATTGACGACTGTCAGTACCGCCGACTCGAAACCCTGCCCGTGCGCCTGGCCGATACTGACGACGGCCACGTCAACCTTGTCGATGTCCTGCGCCCGCAGGGCCTTCTCGTCAGTGCTGTCTAATCGCACGGCACAACTGACCTGGTCCCGAAGCGCCTCGACCTCGTCTTTGTCCTTGTCGATGGCGATGACCTCTGCGCCTGCTGCCGACAGGTCAATCGCCAGTTTCTGCCCGAATCGGCCCAAGCCAATTATCGCAAAACGCTTCATCTGCGGCTATCCCCTATTTATCCAACAAGAATTTCTGTTTCAGGGTATTGAAAAGTCGCTATTTTGGGTTTTCCAATAAGCGAAAAACCAATTGCCAGAGGCCCTATTCTACCTATGAGCATAGTGATTGCAATTACAATTTTTCCGCTTGTACTCAACTGCGGCGTGATACCCATTGATAAACCTACGGTTCCAAGAGCGGATGCGGCCTCGAAAAAAACGTCGAGAAAAGCGGCGTTTTCCGTGACCGTGAGCACCAATGTCGCCGCTAATAAACACAAAGCAGTAACAAGGACAATGCTGAAAGCTTTAATCAAGGTTTTGTGCGGGACTCTGCCCCTGAAAATATTCACATCATCCCGTCCCGTCAGAACGGCAAAAAGGGACAAAATCGTCAGCCCGAACGTGGTGGTCTTAATGCCGCCCGCGGTTGCCCCCGGAGAACCGCCTATGAACATAAGTATTATAATCGTCAGGAGACTGGTTTGACTCATCCTGCCCACATCGACGGTATTAAATCCCGTTGTTGTTGAGCTTGACACCGACTGAAAGGCTGCATTTAACAGTCGTTGAAATAAGCCGACCGACTGGTCTTTCGTTTCTGATATAAAAATCAGCAGTGTGCCAGCGAGCATCAGAAGAACCGATACCGATAAAGCCAGTTTTGTGTGAGCCGATAATTGTCGCGGCCGTTTTCTTGTGATGGTCTTGGCAAAAAAACTATACACGTCGTATAAGACAAAAAAGCCAATCCCGCCGGTTATACAAAGAGCAAAGATTATCAGATTAAATACGGTGCTGCCGCGGTATGCGGTCATGCTGTCAGAAAACAGCGAAAAGCCAGCAGTACAAAAGGCCGAGACAGAATGGAAGAATCCTTCGTAGAAACTCTTCGTCGGGTCGAAATAACTCCTCCAGTACCAGCTCAGGGCCAGCCCGCCGAGCAATTCCACTATAAAAGTGAAGATTATGATATTCTTTACAAAAAACAGGACATCCACTGTTCTGGGTCTTACAACCGACTCCCCCAGAAGCTCCCTCGTATTAAGCGAGATTCTGCGACGACCAAGCAGGACCACGGAAGTAATAATGGCCATATAGCCCAAACCGCCGATTTGGAAGAGAATAAGGATAATAATCTGGCCGAAAAGGGAATAGTCCCGTCCCGTATCAACGACAATCAGCCCAGTTGTTGTGACCGCTGAAGTTGCTGTGAACATCGCGTCTATGAAGCGTATGGATGTCCCGCTGCTCGATGCTATCGGCAGTTTTAAGAGAAAAGAGCCGATAAGGATAATCAGGACAAATCCCGCTACCAGACCTTGAATTGGCGTAAACAAAGCGCCTTTTTGCGAGGATTTCTTTGCCATAATGCAATTATCGGAGGTAAGCCGGCTGTTGTCAATTATTATGCTATGTCAGCCAGCCCTAACGATTCTCCGAATTTTGTCAAAAGCGACTGCCGGATGTTTTTGTGCATCGGGCTAATCAGCATCGGGTCGGCTGAAACCATTTCAAAGGCGCATCGCCTTGCCATAACCAGCAGGTCGAAATCGTCGATAATGTCGGCGATTTTCAGGTCGGGCAGGCCGTGCTGGCGGGCGCTGAAAAGCTCGCCCGGCCCGCGGAGGCGCAAATCGTGTTCGGCAATTTCGAAGCCGTCGGAACTTCTTTCCATCATTTCGAGCCGGCTTCTGGCAATTTCATTTTCCGTTTCCTTGTCCGCAAACAAAAAACAAAACGACTTCGCCTCGCCCCTGCCGATGCGACCTCTTAACTGGTGCAGTTGCGCCAGGCCGAACCTGTCGGCCCCTTCGATAACCATAATCGTCGCGTTGGGAACGTCAACGCCGACTTCCACCACGACCGTGGCGACAAGGGCGTCGATTTTTCGCCTGCGAAAGTCAGCCATTATCTGCTGTTTTTTTTCGCCAGCCAATCGCCCGTGCAGCAGCCCGATTTTGAATTCCGGGAAAACATTTTTTGACAAAATCCGCCAGCCGTCGGTTGCGGCCTTAATATCGCCTTCGTCCTCGATGCCTGTTATGCGAGGGAAGACAAAATACGCCTGCGAGCCGGCCCGCAGGCGTTCGCGGATAAATTGGTATGCCTTGTCGCGGTCGTCGGGGCCGACCCATCGGGTAACAATCTCGCCCCTGCCCGGGGGGCTATGCCTGATTATTGATACGTCGAGGTCGCCGAATACCGTCATCGCCAATGTTCGCGGTATAGGGGTAGCCGTCATAACGAGACAATGAGGCGTTCCCTCTTTACGCAATTGGGCGCGCTGGTGGACGCCGAATTTGTGCTGCTCGTCGATTACAATCAAACCCAATTTGTGAAATTCCACGTCTTTTTGCAATAACGCCACCGTGCCGACGACGATATCGATTTGGCCTGTCTTGATTTTCATGAGGATTTCGTTCCTTTTGTTGCCGGTCAGGCCGCCAGTTATGAGAATTCGCCTTACGGAGCTGTCGCGCAGATACCGTTCGATGCTTATAAAGTGCTGGTTTGCCAGAATTTCGGTCGGCGCCATAATCGCGACCTGTGTTTTGCTTGCGACGGCCAGTAACGCCGCGTAAAGCGCGACCACCGTCTTGCCTGAGCCGACGTCGCCCTGCAAAAGCCGGTTCATCGGCGTTGTCCTCCGCATATCGGCGGCTATTTCCTCGATTGCCTTGTCCTGGTCTTCGGTGAGCAGGAAAGGGAACCGTTTGCGGATTCGCCGGTCTATTTCCTCGCCGCAGCTCATCGCGACAGCCGTCGCGAAACTATTGTGCCTGTGCCTGCGAAGCGCCAGACCTAACTGCATCAAAAACAATTCGTCGAATTTCAAACGCCGTTTTGCCTTTACAAGCTTATTTTCATCAGGCGGCAGATGTATCCATCGAAACGCGTCTGTGCGACCGGCAAGCTCGGCTTTTTTACGAAACTCGTCGTCGTAAAATTCACCGATTAGCCGCCCCAGGTCGTCTAAAACGGGCCTGATTACCTTTTTTATCTGCCCGCTGCTCAGTCCGGAGCTGCCTGTATATACCCCGCCGTTGAAGGAGAACGGGTCAGACCGCTTTTCTTCCTCTATGATGCGAAACTTCGGGTTGGTCAATTGCAGGTGATGTTTATATTGGTTCACCTTTCCCCAGGCCATAATCGTTTGTCCCGGTTGCAATTTGTCACGCAGATACCCGCCGTGAAACCAGATTATCTCGCAAATTCCCGTGTCGTCGGCGACTGCAACCTCGAAAATCGGCTGCCTGTGATACGGCTGGTAATCAGTCGATTCAACCAGTCCGACGACTCTCGCCGTCTCGCCCGGCTTTAACTGACTTATCTTCGTCGGTTCCGGGGCAAAATCCCAGTCCCGAGGGTAGTATTCCAGCAAATCCTCGACCGTCTGCACCCCTGATTTTGCAAACACATCGGCCCTCGCCGGCCCCACACCTTTCAAATACCGCACAGGCGTCGATAGCTTAATCTCCCCGGCCTGCCCCCCATCCTTGTCCGGCGTAGCTTTAGCGAAGACGGGCTGCCGTCTTTGCACGGCCTCAACAATTCTTCTGTTCGTCTTGCCTGCTCTTATTGAAGCGTCCATCTGGTATTACTGTTCAAAAGCGTATTTGCCGATTAACCTGACGAAACGCACGTCGCATACGACCTGTTCAGTCAGCTTGCCTTGTTTTTTTGTCCCGACGACAAGCTCTTGCACGCCCGTGCCGCCCACCGGTGCGACAATCAGCCCCCCTGCGCCGAGCTGGTCAATTAATATTTGTGGTATTTCCGGCACGGCCGCCGTAATGATTATCCTGTCAAAGGTTCGCTTCTCGGGCCTGCCCTGAGCGGAGTCGAAGAACCATCCGGCGCTGCCGTCGCCGATGTAAAATTCAACGTTGTCAATTCCCAGCCGGCCCAAAACCGCCTGTGCCGACGCCGACAATTCCGAAAACCGCTCTACTGTGTAAACTCTTCTCGACAATTTTGCCAATACGGCCGTCTGGTAGCCGCTGCCGGTCCCAATTTCAAGCACCTCGCAAAAGTTATTGAGTCGAAGCTCCTGCGTCATCAAAGCCACGATATACGGCTGCGAAATCGTCTGACCCATTCCAATCGGTAAAGGCCCATCGGCGTATGCCTGCGATTTGTAAGATTCCGGCATAAACTCCTCCCGCGGCAGCCGACCCATCACTGTAATAACGCCGGGGTCGGTTATGTCTCGCCCCTTGAGGTCTTTTTCAACCATTCTATGACGCTGTTGCTCCATCGCATTATCCGGTGATGCATAATACATACTGATAATAATCACACCAACAGCGGTTTTTTGCAAATCAATTTGCCGTAAGAGTTATTGATAACATTTCGCCGAATGGTAAAATATCCCAATGACTGATTCACCTGATTTCAGGCGTTATCTCGTTGATATTGACTCGGTATCGACGCACCAGGTTTCAACCGATTATCTCGTGCTCGGGGCGGGTATCGCCGGCCTGCGCGCCGCAATCGAGGCCGCACAGAATGCGATGGTTTGTGTCGTAACCAAAGGCGCCGTCGAAGACAGCAATACCTGGAATGCCCAGGGCGGCATCGCATCCGTCCTCGACAAAGGCGACTCATTCGAATCGCATATCGCCGATACCCTTAGGACCGGCTGCGGGTTATGCGACGATAAAGTCGTTGACCTTGTCGTCCGCCAGGGACCGCAGCTTATCCGTCAACTTATCGACTGGGGCTGTGCCTTCGACCTCACCGATGGTCTAATCGCAACCACACTCGAAGGCGGTCACAGTCATCCTCGAATCGCCCACGCCCACGGCGACGAAACGGGCAAAATCATCGCACAAACGCTTATCGCAAAGGCACGAGAGCAGCGAAAAGTCAAAATTATTGAGAATTTTTTCACAATTGACCTGCTCACCGAGAACAACAAATGCCTCGGCGTCATCGGCTGGCACAGGGAAAAAGGGCTTCGGATAATCTGGGCTTCGAACGTTATCCTCGCGACAGGCGGAGCGGGCCAGCTTTACCGCGAAACAACGAATCCGTCCTGCGCCACAGCTGACGGCCTGGCAATCGCCTACCGCGCCGGGGCTGTGCTCCAGGATTTGGAGTTCGTCCAGTTTCACCCGACGACCCTTTATATCGCCGGGGCGTCACGCGCTCTGATTACCGAAACCCTTCGAGGCGAAGGGGCGGTCCTCCGCGATATTAAAGGCCGGGCTTTTATGAAGGATTACAACCCCGCTGCCGAGCTTGCCCCGCGAGATATCGTTAGCCGCGCCATACTCCAGCAAATGCTCAAAACAAAATCAACGCACGTTTATCTCGATATCCGCCATTTCGACAAGCAGCATTTCGCGAAAAGATTTCCCGTCATTAACGAATTGTGCGAGAGCTTCGACATCGACGTCAGCAAAGACCTCATCCCCGTTCGCCCAAGCGCCCACTATATGGTCGGCGGCGTCAAGACCGACGGCCTGGCGAAAACGGGTCTTGAAAACCTTTACGCCGCCGGCGAGGTATCCTCAACCGGCCTGCACGGCGCTAACCGATTGGGCAGCAACTCGCTTCTTGAAGGTCTTGTTTTCGGCAAAATCGCAGGCCATGCCGAAGTCAGGCCCAAAAACCTTGCCCGGCAGCCGGTCATTAAATATGAAATCCCTCACTCTCACCGCAGCCCTCTCGATATCTCCGACGTCCGAAACTCCCTGCGGGCGGTTATGTGGCGAAACGTCGGTATCAACAGAAAGGCCGCCGACCTCAGGCAGGCCATCGACCAGGTTCGCTTCTGGCAGCGTTACGTTATGGATAAGCAGTTCGATAATCCCCAGGGCTGGGAGCTTCAGAATATGCTCACCGTTTGCCTCCTTATTGCCCGCTCGGCACTTTCTCGAAAGGAAAGCCGCGGCGTCCATTTCCGAAGCGACCACCCCGATACCGACGATGTTCACTTCAAAAAACATACCGAAATTAAACGCGAAGATTAATCATTTTCATCCCGGCCTCATAAATTTACTCCAATTATAGTGAATAAGGTGAAGTTTTTTTCGCAAGGGCCTATTTAGGCGCGAATTTCCTGCGATAGTCCGATGGACTAATTCCTCTCTGTTGCTTGAAATAGTGGGATATGTTACTTGTATCCGGATATCCAAGCAGTCGTGCAATTTGCGATAGTGATAAATTTGTTCCGATTAGCATATTGGCCATCAGATTAACACGATTATACTTAATCTCTTCATGCACTGAGCGTGAAAGTACTTTCCGGAAACGCTGCTCCAAAGCCCGTCGGGATAGACCAACGGCCTCTGCAACATCTTTGACCTGGAGCATCTTTCTGGAATTCTTGTGAATAAAGTTGACTGCCTCTGCGACCTGCTGGTCTTCTATCGCCATCATGTTTGTAGATTGTCTGGTTACTATATGCAAAGGATGGATAAATATTTCTTTTTCACTTTCTGCTATTTTTTGTCCCCTTATCAGCTTGTCCAGGACTTTCGCTGCTTCGTACCCGGCTCTTTTGGTGCTTAAAGCTATGCTTGATAATTGAGGATGTGATAAATTGCATATTAATTCGTCGTTGTCCACGCCCATAATAGCTATTTGTTCAGGAACTTTTAATCCTGTAATTTTACAGGCCGCCAGTACGTCTATACCGCGGTCGTCATTACATGTCATAAGAGCAACAGGATTTGGCAGCGACTTAAGCCATGTTGCAATGTGGATTTGCTCCTTGTCCGCTTTATGCAGATACTTTGCTATGGGTTGTCGGTATACATGTAGCTCAAAACCAAACTTGGCCAGGGTACACTTAAAACCATGGCATTTCTGTTGAGACCAAATCATATCGTCGAAACCACAATAAGCAAACTGCTTATACCCCCGTTCCAGGAAATACTCAGCGGCCATCCGGCCAACTGCGAACTCATCTGTGAGCAGGCGATACGCGTTGCGTCTTGGCTTTTCTAAGCCGCAAATGATGGCGGGAAGCCCGAAATTAACGATGCTGTTAATGAGGTCGGTATCCCATGTGTGGGCAATAATGCCGTCCGCATCAGGGGCTCTAAACCATTTATGCGATTTCTTTTTGCCTTTTCTGTAGAATTCCGGCTTCATATAGAACAGCCAGGGCCCATAAAGATTGGAATACTGGACAATCCCATGGAGCAAACCCCTCCCGAAGGACCTTGACCTTTCAATAAGCAATATGACTTTTGGAATCTTTGACATACAATTTATTCTTACTATGTCTATGTTGCGCACACAAGAAAAGTGCGCAAAATAACATTATTTTTGCGCAAAATAACGGCCCATTTAAAACCAGAATCATCTACAATAACATTATAATTTTAATAACGAGCGATACAACTTAATTCCATTACCAGGACGGATGGCAGCTGCGTGTTGCAGAGAAGTTGTAATCAGAACGGGATGGAGTAAATAATCCTCGTCTCCGGCCTGGCCCAGGATTCTGTTACCAAGAGAGGATTGTGATGCGTCTTAAAAGAGGGTCAACTTGCCGCAGTTGTTTTTTTAAAGGATTTTACAGCTTTGTCGGGAGGATTGACCGGTAAAAGGAAGGAGACAAAATGAAAAGTGGAGCAAAGCAACAAAAAAAGGTGGGTGTGTCTTTTTTATCAGCTATATTGTTAACAACGCTATGTCTCAGCAGTCCGGCGCTTAGCGATGTTGCTACACTTGGCCCCTGGATAAGTGGTACAACTCATCCAAAACTATCCGGTACTAACCGGGCGATGATTTTCATCGCGCACGGCGAGTCTGCCGCTGCTATGAATCTTAGTGCCGTATCATTCGGCGGGCAATCAATGACAAAAATCGTGGACTACAGTTTTTCATCCGGGGATGGTCATGTGTATGCAGCGGCATTTATTCTTTTAGAATCCGGCATTTCAGCCGCTTCATCAATCGCCTTTACTCCGACCTGGAGCGGCACCACACCGGATTCGGCCGGATACGCCCATACTTTACTGAAGAATGTCATTCAATCTGTCCCTACAGGAGCATCTGACTTTGGCGAAAGTACGGGTAATCCTGTAACAACCGACCCGATTCCGACCAATAATTATGGCGACATGGTTATCCTCGCCGCCACCTGCGGTAATGCCGGCTCATATACGCTCAACAACGGGTTTACCAAAGGCATTGGACAAACAATAAACTCGACTGCCACAGGAGTAACCGGCTATAAATCTGCTTATGGATCCAGCGAGACACCGAGCGCAACTTACTCCGGCGAGATAAACCGTCAGATGATAATCGGTTTTGTGGTTCAGCCGATATTAAATGAAAAGGCTTTTCATCCAGACCCGTCCAACGGTGCAAGTGAAGTTCCCGTTACCGCCGTTTTATCCTGGGATCCTCCGACGGCATTTACACCGACCAGCTATGATGTTTATTTCGGCACTCATTCCACCACACACAGCAATCCCAAAACTACGGTTGATACGAACAGTTATGACCCGCCGGGCCTCCTTGATATAGGGACGACTTACTATTGGGCGATTGATTCCAATGATGCCGGGACAATCTATACCGGTGATGACTGGAGCTTTACAACATCGCCGGTCGACCCTAATAAGGTTTCTAATCCATACCCGTCCAACGGTGCAGCTCACGTTCTTCTTTCATCCGTATTGTCCTGGGATGCTCCTGTATTATATGTTCCGACCAGCTATGATGTTTATTTCGGCACAAATCCCGACGCGCACAGCAACCCCGTAATTACTGTTGATACGAACAGTTACGACCCGCCGGGTGACCTCGAAATAGGGACGACTTATTACTGGGCGATCGATCCCAATGATGCAGGGACAATCTATACCGGTGATGACTGGAGCTTTACGACTTTATACAGCAGCACTAATATCGTGACCAATTCCGGTTTTGAGAGCGGGACCTACGGATGGACTGCCAGAGACGGCTCAATCAGTGCGGTTACCTCGCCTGTTCCCCAAAGTGGCACTTACTGTGCAAGGGCTTACAACAGGACAGCAACCTGGCATGGAATACTACAGGATGTAAAGAACAAAATGGTAATAGGACAGACCTACAATGTGTCCGGATGGGTAATGACCAGTACCTCCGCCAGCTCATCTGTCAAAATAACTTTTCAGCAAACAGATGGCGCCGGGACTAACTATTACAATGCCGCAACCGGCGCCGCCAGCGATAGCAACTGGGTCCAAATTTCCGGCAGCTTCACACCGAATGTAACGGGCGCGCTCACGGAACTTCTTGTATACGTTGAAGGGCCGGATTCAGGCATAGATATATATGTCGATAACATTATCGTTTACGGACCGTCGGCGGTTCCGATTGATCCCAATAAGGCCAGTAATCCGGCTCCGAACAACGATGCAACTGATGTTTCTATTTCCATCGGTTTGTCATGGAATGCCCCTGCAGCATTTATACCGACCAGCTATGATGTTTATTTTGGAACCGATCTCAACGTACTCAGTAATCCTAAGTATACGGTTTACACAAATAGTTACGACCCGCCGGGTGACCTTGCTGTAGGGACGACTTATTACTGGGCGGTTGATTCCAATGATTCCGGGACCGTCTATGCCGGTGACGACTGGAACTTTATGACTTCTATGCTGGTTCCAGCATGGAGAGTAGATGAAAGATGCTTTTTAGACGGGCCGTCAGGTTCATTTGATGATATATCCGTCAAAGATCCATCCATTGTATATTCCGGGGGTAAATGGCATCTCTTTTATACCGGACGTGACAGCAGTATGTGGCGCATGGGTTACGCCAGTGCAGAATCAATTAGCGGCCTCAGAACAGCAACTCACACTTTTATGAGCTCACTGAACGGCGGTTCTTATTTTTGCGCTCCGCAGGTATTCTGGTTTGAAGCAAAAGGTCTATGGTATTTAATTTACCAGAGTGGATTAGGGGCAACCTTTTCAACCAATACGGATATCAACAACCCGGGCGGATGGGCGGCCGGAATTTCCATGTTTAACGAACCAGGCACTCTTGATTTCTGGTGTATTTCTGACGGCAACAATGTGTACTGTTTTTATTCCCCGCAGGATAGTTCTTATGTGATTAAAAGACGCAGCACAACAGTCGCGGATTTCCCATACAATTGGTCTGCACCTTCAAATGTATGCAGCAATACCTTTGAAGCGCCGCACGTCTATAAAAATATTGCTGACGGCAAATATTATATGATGGTTGAAGATCTATCTAGGCATCAGGAATTGTGGACCGCACACAGCCCTGGCGGGTCGTGGATACAGCTTGCCGAAAAGTGGGCGGATAAAACCAAGCTGATATACTTTGAAGACCACTGGATAGACCAGGTTTCCCATGGAGAAATAATCCGTGCAGGAACGGATGAAAGAATGGAAATCAGCGGTATATATGATTGTGATATTCTCATCCAGGGAGTGCCGGATGGCAGTTATGGAGATTACGGCAACATCCCCTACGACCTTGGGCTTATTCGGCAGTGTCCTGCTGAGGGCCCGGGTAATTTAAATCTTGATTGCGATGTTGATTTTATGGATTTAGATATTCTTGCCTCGCAGTGGCTGCAGCCGCCCGGTGAACCTTCTGCTGACATCGCGCCGCCTGGCGGCGACGGGATAGTTGATATGTTTGACTTTGCCTTATTGGCGGATGGCTGGCGGTGGGCAGAATAATATTGGAAATGATTCATAATTGTTCTAAAAAAACTTTGTAACCGCTCACAGATATTTACGGCGTTTTTGAGAAAAATGGGGACTGGCTCGTCGAAAATCGGCTAATCCCTGTTTTTATTGCGCCAGACGTGCCTGTCCCCATTTTTTCCCTGTGAACGGTTACAAAAAAATCAATGTATCGGTTCATTTTGCCTCTTGTTTTTGGTATAATATCCCCGGCTGCAATGAATTTAATAACCTCTGCGTTCTCAGCGGTCTCTGCGGTAAAATTGAAAAGTGAAAATCGAAAGGGCGTGTCGGGCGGTCGCTTCGTTCTCGTTTCGGGAGCGGGGAGGAAAGTCCGAGCAGGACAGGGCACGGTGACGGCTAACAGCCGCCGCCCCCGCGCTTGCTTTCGCAAGAAAGCAGCGGGGGTCGGGATAGTGCCACAGAAAATACACAGCCCACGTCCCGGGTAACCGGGGCAGGCAATGGTGAAATGGTGCGGTAAGAGCGCACCGCGGGCCTGGTAACAGTCCCGGCAGGGCAAACCCCACCGCCTGTAAGACCAAGCAGCCGGCTTGTCTCGCCCCTTTGGGGCGGGCGCCCGGCCCGGGCATTGCCGGCGGGTAGGTCGCTTGAGCCGATTGGCAACAGTCGGCCCAGATAAATGACCGTCTAAAACAGAACTCGGCTTACGGACCCGCCCTTTCGATTTTTTCGTAGCGCAGCGAAGATCCCCGAGAGTTGCTTACTTGGGTTTGAACAGGGGATCCAGTTCTTTCGTAGCGCTCCGACTTTGTTCAGCCCCCCAACTTTATTGGGTGGTTATTCTGCTCCCCCGCGTAAGGTTCGCTTTTTGCCCGCCCTCCGTAGTATAAACGAAGGAGGGTCATTCCCGCATACCCTTTGTCATTCCCGCGCACGCGGGAATCCACTCCGTCATTCCGACCGAGGCCTTGCCGAGCGGAGGAATCTTTTTTTAATAGCTTCTCTTCAACTATAAAAAACTTGTTTCCTATCATCATTCAAAAATATAATGATTGAATACAGCGTTTAGCGTGTAGCGGTTAAAGGGAATCGAGGGATAACGTGATAAGGAAAAGTATGTCAAAAGACAGCCGTATATCTCACTTGTATATTATCGCATTTGTGCATTCGTTTCTCTTGTTAGGTATGGCATTGTGCGGCATTGTAGAGTTTTGCTTTCTGGAAGGTAAAAACCAATTATTGAACCATCCATTCTGGTCGAAGGTTTTTATTGCTTTTTTAGGCGGGTATATGGTTCTTTTGGTTGTCGTAGTTCCTATAGAAATTTTTGTTTTTGGCAGAAAGGAAAGAAAAGGGCAGGCCCTTCCGAAATTCACTATAAAAGATTTAATCTGCCTTCCCTTCGGCGCCGCGAATCCCAATGCTGAAATCCCAAAATGGATAAAGGTTCCTGTTCTGTCGATTTTGTTCTTGCTCCTGTGCATTCTCGTTTTTTTTCTTGTAATGCTATTGATTACGCATGTAATCTTTTAGGGAAAAGAAGGTTCCAATCGCTGATATGGAACAAGGAATTGTATTGATTCTTACTGTTCTCCTGTTCTGGCAAATCGGGGAACACCATATTAATTTCTAGCGATAAATCCGGTGACACCATCCTAATTTCCCGAAGACCGCGCTTCGCGAGAAATTAGAATCCGGCTTTGCTTTTAGCTTCGCCGAGATAGGCAGTCGAAAATTGTGCATTTGACGAAATACGAGATACGAAATACGAACTACCGTCTTAATCTACTATAACCGCTTTCTCGAAAGTTATTTTCATTTTGTCTTTCTTCACGAATGACCCGAGCCGAACATCCACGTTCGCAATATCGCTTTCGACGGTCATTCGCAATCGGCCGCTTTTGTAGCCGGGATGCTGAAACTCAAGCCCGCCCTCCTTGCTTAGACGGATTGCAATGGCCGGCGATTCATTCAGCTTGACCAAAACCGTTTCAATCGCCTGCCCTACTATAAAACCGCTCGTCTCGACGTCTTTGTTGTCAGCCCCGATTTCCCCCGTGTCTTTTCGAACATCGGTTACGACCCGTTTCAGTATCGCTATTCGCCTCGCGTTTTCGTTGGCGTATGGCTCATCGAGAACGTCTTTTGGTATGACCAGTTGGCAGTCGAAATAAACGCCTTCCCACGGCTCGACTAATACTTGTTTTGGCCTTTCATCCGATATGAATACGTATTTGCGGCGGGCGTCCAGCTTGTCCTCGTCGAACGTAACCATATTGAACCACATCCTGTAACCCTTCTTTTTCTGTCCGGCCAGCGCAATTATGTTTTTGGTCTGGCTCAACAGGGCGTCCTCCGGATTCCCGAACGCCGCAAGAACGTCTGCGCTTGTGCTTTCTTTGAGGATTGTCTGGTTATAAACGTCGTAAATCTGCTGGTTCGACGGCGGCCCTTGCGGCTTGAAAAGCCCCACTACATCCCACCCTGATTCGCAGCCCGCCAATAAGAGCGCAAGTGCACAAGTCATAAGTACACAAGTTATAGCCGCTTGTGCTCCTGTGCTCTTGTGTTCTTGTGCTCTTGTACTCATTTTTTCCTTTTTCCGTTTTACTTTTTACTTTTCTTCTTACACTTCCTTGACGTCAATCCACTTCATCATTTTACGCAGTTTTCTGCCTACCTTTTCGAGCTGGCAATTGTAGTCCTTCTGGTAGAGCTTGTTGAATTTCTTCAGGCCGGTCCTGTGCTCGTTCATCCATTCTTTCGCGAATTTCCCGCTGGTTATTTCCTTGAGGATTTTCTTCATTTCCGCCTTCGTCCTGGCCGGTATAATCCTCGGCCCACGCGTCAGGTCGCCGTATTCTGCCGTGTCCGAAATGCTATATCGCATATAGCTCATCCCACCCTGATACATCAGGTCAACTATCAGCTTCACCTCGTGCATACACTCAAAATAAGCGATTTCCGGCTGGTAGCCCGCCTTGACTAAGGTTTCGAAGCCCGCCTTTATTAGGGAAGACAACCCGCCGCAAAGGACGCACTGCTCGCCGAAAAGGTCGGTTTCCGTCTCCTCTTTGAACGTTGTCTTGATAATACCCGCCCTTGCGCCGCCGATACCGTTACCCCAGGCAAGCGCGGTATTGAGGGCATCGCCGGTGGCGTCTTTGGCGACCGCCACCAAGCAGGGCACTCCGCCGCCCTTTTGAAATTCGCTTCTGACTAAGTGCCCCGGCCCCTTGGGGGCAATCATAACCACGTTATTGCCCTTTGGCGGCACGATGTATTTGAAATGAATATTGAAGCCGTGACAGAACCCTAAGGTCTGGCCGGCAACGAGGTTCGGCTCAATATGCTCTTTATAGACCCTGCCCTGCAGGACGTCCGGCAGCGTGATGATTATAAGCGAAGCGCCGTTCATTGCCGACCTGATATCCGTTGGTGAAAAACCGTGTTCCTGCGCGATTTTGTAATTCGCCGTGCCGGGTAATTCCGAGACAGCCACCTCGATACCGCTATCCCGCAGGTTCAAGCTGTGAGCGTGCCCCTGGCTTCCGTAGCCGATAGTCGCCGCCTTTTTGCCCTTCAGCGGGTCAAGCGGCGCATCCTTTTCATAAAAGATTTTCAATGCCATTGTGTTTTTCTCCTTACCTTACGTTTACGCTTCTGCCGAACCTGCGCTTGCGGTTAATAATCTTACGACCCTTTTTCGTGCTCATCCGCTTGAGAAAACCGCTTTTGCGCTTCCTCTTAATCTTGCTCATTCGATGCTGTTCCATACCGATTCTCCTTGCTCATCTAACAACAAATTTTTCAAATCATTGCCGGGATTATATATGAGAATGCTTCTAAAGAAAAGGCCTTATAAAAACAATAATTATTTACGCGAACCTGCCCGCGAACCTGTGGTCTCGTATGAATGGCAAAACCTTTACAAGGGTATTCGTTGGTTTAGTCGTTCTTTATTTCATTTACTGCATTTATTGCCTCTTTGTCAACCTCCGACAGAACCATTGGGATTTCCGGAAGCAGTACGTTTCGGCCAAGGCCTTCACGAAGGGTAAAAATCCATACGATGTTGAAGTCGTAAAAAGCTGAAAGGGGTAATTCACTCTGGTACACCTATCCGCACCTACGTTACGGTCTTACCTGCTGTTTACATTAACGGAATATAATACTGCTTACGGCATAGTTCTGCTTTTGAAAGCCGAAGATTGAGGGCTATTATCCCCTCGTAATAACGTAACCCGTATATGGCCTTTACCTCTACGAGATATGCGTCCGGCCCCTGTTTTGCGTTGATTCCGGCCCATCAACGCCCCTATAGACATTGCGCAACCTTAATAATAACAAGAGATTACGGCATATTGCAAAATTATTACAAAATATATTATATTTATATTGACATATCATTTTTATTTGCTATAATTATAACGCCTTAATTGGCGGGGGCAGACCTGCTTGTCTGCCTCGGGCGCTTTGAAATATAGGCAGTTGTAAACGTTGCCGTCTTCGGCGGATTCGAATTTTGAAGAAGAAGGAGGTTTGAGAATGGCAGTCCGCATAACTTTACCAGTTCCCGAATGGCTCGAAAAATTCTGCGCCTGGCCGGTTTTGCTCTATCGTAAGCTCAAATACGGCTCTGCCTTTCGACGGATTTACTTGGGCGAAGGATATTATACTGCTGTTGACCAGGCAGATTACTACCGCTTCGGCCATTATATATGGCATATACAGGGAAATGAAAAAAAAATATATGCCGTCCGCGACGTCGTAATTGGACGGGGCAAAACCCGGCTGCGCTCTCTACACAGGGATATTATGCGTAATCCTAAAAGATTTCTTGTTGACCACCTGAATAATAATCCATTGGATAACCGAAGTGAAAACCTCCGCAAGGCAACACAATCTCAAAATCAACAGAATATAAACAAAAGAAAAAATAACACCACGAACTTCACCGGCGCTTGTTACCGCAAAAGATTCAATAAATTTGTCAGCTACATTAATTACAAGGGAAAAAGAATATATCTCGGCTATTATAAAACCGCCGTTGAAGCCGCCCGCGCCTATGACAAGGCCGCAAGAAAATATTACGGCAAACACGCCAAACTAAACTTCCCCGACAAGCCCGCCCTGCCCGAACTACCAAAGCATATCTTCTACTCGCCCGATATGGAGAAATAAAAATGCCCCCCTGTCATCGAGGACTATTCTGTTACCATTATTCCAATATGCCGACGGGCGACGAGCTTACCCTCAAAGACGGCCTGTATGACCATTCCATCGACGCCATACGTTACTCCTTCATAAACCACACCAATAGAATCTTAAAAATCATAGTGCGGGAACATTAAAGAATTACTAAACAAAGGCCGATATTATTAAAATAAGCAAACAAAAGGGCTAATAAGAATGAATCGGTGCCCAAAAAAAATCGCAAAAAATCGCAAAAAATCTCAGGAAAACTGTTGAAAATTCCCTAAAACTGATGAAAATAAAGGCCTCCTCTTTGAAAAGTATTGCTGTCGGCGGTGTAGCCTATGGAAATAATACGAAAAATGTTATACTTTACTAAAAGTGGATACTCTGTATGCCGACCTACCTGGAGGAGGGTCTTCAGTGTAGATAGGCTCTTATGAACATTATGTTTTGCCCGGCGTATTTATGAGCCGAGCGAGAAGCTATCTTTATTTAAGAAGGCTGAAAAAGGTGGAACGGATGAGAAATGAAGAAAAAAATCGAGATAAGAAAGATTTCGAAAAGACCCGCCCACGCGATCCGATAGAGGAAAAAGAGTTCAAAGAAGCAGCTTTCAGACATATCGAAGGCATATTTAGAACTCTTGATCAGTGGGAAAGAGAGTCTCTGTCTTCACGGGTCCGATATTGATAAAGCCTTCTCATCTCATCACATGTAGATAGGGGAAATCATCCCTAATATCAATATATTGTAGTTCTTCTGTTTCTGTGTTTCTTACTATTAGGAGACCAGGTACATGAATAGATAGAAATGGCCTTTGGCGAGGCCAAGGGACTGCGGTGGAATCGAAGATTATTTCTCCCAATCTAAAACGGGCGTGACAAAACAATTCAGGTATGCTTAATTCAGATAGCCAAACCTTTGGGGGCAATCGTAAAAGTCCGTAATGTGGTTTAAGATGTTCTGGGGCATGATTTGTTTTAAAATCTTCCGAACTCAATAACCAAGTCCTCAATACCACGTCGTTTCTAATGTAATGGCGCCAGAATAGCTCAAACCAATCCCAAGTCTTGGTAGTTATTCGAGATTCCATTTTTGCTTGGACGAGTTTTTGCGGGTCAATCTCTGTCAAGAGGAACATATTAGCCAACATCTCGGCTCGTTCACCATTCATATTAACGTCCATCGGCAGTGGAACAACGATGACTACGCCATACAGATTTTCTGCTGCCAAAATAAACTCTTTGGGTACCGTAAGATAGGGACCAAAATTATCATCATGAACAATGAAGTTCTCAATCCAAGTGGTACTGGAATGATAATTACCACCTGATGGACGTCGGCTGTAATACTCTTGAGCCAATACCCACCAGACATCTGGATTAAAAGAATGTCCGACGACCGTGAGAGCATGTCTTCCTTCTTCCGTAGGTATGATCAATTGCACAGGAATGCCAGATTCAAGGTAATGGTATATTATCCTATCAGATGGAACTGGCATAGTGGCTCCCTTGCGAAACTCATAAACCAACGGAGCACATTTCATACCTGCCACTGCTTGTGAGATTTCAACAGGCAACAAACCAGGAGTAGGTGTTTTCCTTCCTTCGACCGCAACTGATGAAATAGAATCAACTATATTCTCTAAAAGAGGGTATGGTTCATGTTGGCATTCTGGTTTACCCTTGTTCCTCCTTTGAACCAAGAACCGACCTGCCATCATAAGTGCTGCGTGAGCACAACAACCTGCCTGACCATCTTGCTGGATAAAGGGGAATGCGCGGTGAACCCAAAGTCGCTGTGAGATTTTGCTGAATGAACTTATATCAACAGAGAAATCTTCTTGGCAAACCATAAAAGACCTTCTAGGATAGTTTTGATCTTCAATCGGTCTTATTATTGCAAGTGAAACCTTTGGAAGATTCGAAGGACGCAAAATACAAAATCCTATATAGTCTTTCTGAAACGAGGCAAGGTTGCCAATATCTTCCATTCTTAGATTGGAAGAAAAGAAATGTAGCCTCGTAGTTTTCAACGAATATTGTTTATGGAGTTTACTATAGAAAATTTTGCGTTCGCTTGTCCAATTTTCGTCTTTATACTCCTGCTCGACTAAAACTGTCTTGCAACCCTGAGCTATTACCAGTTGAAAGATACGTTTGAGCGGTTTATCAACCTCCAAGCCGTATTTACGGGTTAATTCAAACAAGTCAGAAGCAGGGGAATCTATCGTAATAATAGGCCCATTTTCGGTCATATTGAAAGTCTCCAAGCCAATATCTATAAATGCCACTTACGAACAAAATCACCTACAAACCTATTAGATTAAATATTTAGAAAAATACAAGTAAAATTATGATATGTTTTGGCTTTTTTGCATTTTACATCGGGAAACCCGAAAACGGTGCAACCCGAAAACGGCGAAAACGGTGCCCGGCGAAAACGGTGCCGGGAAAAAACGGTGGGGAAAAAACGGGGGGAAAAAACGGGGGGAAAAAACGGGGCCAGCGGGGCTGTTGAAAAAGTCGCATAAATATCTATTTCAAGCAATTATCCTCAAAACCAAAAAACATTTTTGACATCTTAACAAAATTCG
>JAFGDN010000047.1 GCA_016932095.1 Sedimentisphaerales bacterium | reverse complement strand
TCATTTGGGTATCCTTTCACTAAATACCGACTCATCTTATCGGATACCCTCTATTCCGCAATGGCACAGTTTTTGGGGGTCAGCTCATCTTTCCTTAATTTTTTTATTTCGTCGGATAACATATTTCCATTATTTTTTATTATCCTTTTGATTATTGGTGCAGCAGCGTCACTAAAAAAAACGGCCCTATTTCTACCATATGTTCCATATCCTCCCGGTTCTCCAATGTAACATAAAACCAAATATTTTAAGAATTCTACGATTAAATCCTTAGGGCAATATGTAAAATGTCCAATATCATGGAAAATGGACACTATTTTTGCTTGTTTTGACCAGGATGAACTTGAATTTTTAAAATCCCTTAAAATGGAACTATAGTAATCTTTAAGTTTTGCTCGTTTGAAATATGCTGTAGCGCCAATCGCATGTCCTATTTTTGCGGTCACTAAATCGATTTCATTTCTATCTAATCTTTTTTCCAACTCTTTAGCTATTTCAATTATTACTTGTGTTTTAGTTGTCGTCTTGAAATGCCGTAATAACTCAAAAGAATTTTCCCTAATTACGTCAGGTTGATCGGTACTTTTTGCAGTTGCCACCAAAAATCCTATGATTTCTTTTTGCCGTAATTCAGGTGCATGAGAATAATAAGTCAATAGTTCTTCCGTAATTGTAATTCTTTGTGGTTCTTCTATGACCTGCTTGACATCTGTTACTTTTAATATTTCAACTGGATCTTGAGATAAAACAACTTCGATTGTTGACTTAAATATATAAAAACAGTCTTCTAATACGGCTTCGTATTCATTGTCTTCGTGTTCTAAATCTCTTCTAATCTCATAACATCTTTGTATTCTTCTCCATTCAGGTCTTCTCAAAATACCCATTCTATAACTTAGATCAATAACATTGTAAGTAGAATAATTTTCTAGTATATCGTCATCTTTTTCTATTGGAGGCAATCTATATGTTTTCGCCACTTCTTTGGCTATATCAATGCCAACCGTTACTATTTTTTCTCGTAAATCATATATCGCTGCGTTAAATAATCTTTGACATGCACTGCCCGGATCGATGGGGAGTAATATTTCTACTCTTTTAATTAACCCTTTGCCTTGCCAAACAGGCCTTATTAAAATTAACATTCCTTTTATAGAAGCAGGTGATATTTCAGCTTCTGTTCGTCTGACAATACTAAATTCTTCTTCCATATATTACTTTCCTTAATTAGAATTGCGATACTATCAGTACTTCTTCCCTTATTATTTATAAAAAAATCATCTTCCGGACGGTAATACTGATAGGCAAGGGTGCGAATCCCTTCCGGCCATAAGGCGGCAGTATAACGTTAAAATAATGAATAAACAAGAAATTTAAGAATGAATAGTGGGTCCCCGGCAGAAGAACAATGAAGCAGCCACCGAGGACCTTCGCTGCGCTACGGGAAGAAAAGCAAGGAATTTAAAAGCTGGATCCCCTGCTGTATGCCAAAGCGAGCTGACACCCGGGGAGAGCGAAGTAGATGAGGAATGGGTCGCCGGCAGAAGACCAAAGTTCAATTTCCGATTTCCGATTGACGATTGTCGATTTAATTCAGCGAACCTCACGCGCTGCGCGAGAAAGTAGAAAGTGGAAGCTGGCACTTATAGAACAGATGAATCCGGAATGGAAAGATTTGAGTAAAGTCAATCCTGGACCCCGGATCTTCGTTCCCGAATAAGATTCGTGAACTTCATCCGGGGCCTACGCTGCGCTTCGGGAGGACCGGCGCTGCGCTACGGAAAATTCAGACAAGCAAATTCACCAAAATATAGTTTAGCGGCGTCATCCCCCGCCGTTTTACTTCGTAAAACGCGACGCGGGGGACTGCGCTGCAATACGACTGCTAATCAGGGAAATTAAGGCAAGCAAATTCACCGAAGTATTTCTTTGCGGCATTATCGTAAGCCAAAGCGGCTTCCTCCTCGGTATCGAATGAGCCGAGAAATAAACGGCGGCCGTTAACGACGATACGGGCGCGCCATTTGCCGGTGGCCTTGACGTAATCGACGCCTTTGTAACGCGATGAGGTTTTAGATTTTGTTTTTCGTGTGTTCCAGTGGTTTTCGGTCTGAGTGGCAATGCGCAGATTAGAAGAACGGTTATCGAGGCCATTGTGGTTATGGTGGTCAATGAGAAAGCCCGGAGGGGGAGGCAGGACAAGGTGATGCATCCAAACGACTTTCGGCCTGAGCAGAGGGCCGCGGGAGACGGTGCAAAAGGCGTAGTATGTTCGATTGGAACGATTGAGACGCCATTTATATCGTCGGAGAAGTTCGTAGTCGGCGGGGTCAACGACGGCGAACCTGAATTTTCGGATGTGGATAAAACAGGCATCGCGGCCGAAACGCAAGCGGTGCCAGGCAAGCGATAAGCGGCGAATAATACGCTCGATACGGCCTGAATCATTCATTCTAAGTTTCATAAACCAATCTCCTTCTCTTCTAATGTCGGTCAATAAGCCCACATGCAATTCATTATATCATAAACAAATAAATAAGTCAAGTATATTTTTAACAATATTATAAATAATTTATATGTTCTTTTGGATACTGAGGTTATGTCGTTTTGAAATGCGAATAAAATTGAAAATGGTTAATATTTTTTTTGAAAAAGTGCAAATTTCAACCAAGGGGGGGTGGATTTGAGGGGCGTAGTAATAAACACCGGGCTCCCTGATGCGAGACCAAAGCAGTGTGGCTCCCCTCCAAAGACCCCCAACAACGACTTTTGAGGGCAGGCATACGGGGATATTCGCTTCGCTGCAAGGGAACAGACGGGCGGATAAGGAAATGTTCGCTGCGATACTAAGGATGCGAATTGATTATATCTGAGCCCAGAGGCAAACGGTGCCGACGAGAGTGCGATCGACAACGACCGGTTCGGAGACAACCAGGTAGCCATTGCGAATTACGAATCTTACTTTTGAAGGAGGCGCAGGTATGAAGCCCTGACGCCTGACATCATAGCGATAATAGTAGGCAAAAAGTTTGCCGGCGGAATCGTAAATGCCGGCGAAAGCGATATTATTTTGAGTTTTGAGGGTCTCAAGCACTGTTTTTGCGCTTTTGCGGTCTTCAAAGACCAGCGAGCATTCGACGTTTGAGGCAATCAGCTTTGCCTGAGCGGCGGTGATATAACAGAGCGCTTGTCTGCTTTCCTTATGCCGCCAGGCGATAAACGAGACGCTTGTGAACAGCAGTCCCAGAAACATCCCTGACGCAAACGTGAGAACAATGAGCTTTTTTTTGTCGCCGTTTTCCATAAATGCTATGACTGCAAAAAGCGCACCCTGTCCGAATTTATATCCTTCATTATGAACCGCTCCTGTTTTCCGCGGGTGTGTCAGGCGAAGGTGCATAAATTATCTTCGGCAATCGGGGCGTCTGACTTAACCAGCGAAGGGGCATTATCAGTGCCAAAAAAGCGGAAAAAAAAGCCCCCAACAAACGGGGTGCCGGATTTTCGGATGTCGCCGGTTCAACAAACTCAACGCAGAAGGAACTTTCGATTACTTAAAGCTTATCTCCGCGGATTTATCTTTTTTACTGAGTGTTACTTTTTGAGTTTGGCCGTTGGAGGTAATCAGATAGTCGCCATAGAAGGCGCGCGTTTTGAAAGAGCCGTCTTTTTCGGCCTTGCCTTCGGTTTGGGTCCACCACTTGTTAAAGACAAGGTCTCGATAGGCGTCGGCCTGCGGGGTTGGGGACCAGTCCTTCCGCCACATAGCGGTCTTTGGCATCCAGTGGCCGGTTTCCCAGAATCCCCACATCAAAATTGCCTCGACCTTGGGGTGGGCGAAACAAACGGGGAAAAACCAGCGGAGTTCCTCGGCCTTACCCTCTTCGGTATCAGCGGCGACGAGGCACTCGGTGATTTTAATGGGGAGGTTGAACCTGGCGAGCTTGTCGAGTGTTTTCTGAACGCGTTCGGGGGTAGTGGCTGCCCTGCCTGAAGAGTCGTTTTTGTGCGAAGAGACGAAATGTCCCTGGCAGCCGATTCCGCCGATTGGGACGCCGTTGGCAAGGAAGCCCTCTATCTGGTCTATATAGGAGTCGGCGTTAAAGCCGTTTTCCACGAGAATGCCGTAATCATTAACGAACAGAACGGCATCGGGATTTCCGGCCTTGGCCATATAAGCCATTTCACTGACGATGCCGTAGCCGAGACGACGGCGGAAAAATTCGCCGTTAATCATTTCATTGTTGAGGTCGAATTCGGAAATGCGGCCTTTGAAGTGCTTTGTGACGCCGACGGCGCGGCGAGCGACGGCGGCACGGAGGTCATCGTTATTGAGCTTTTTCAGCCAGGGCATAATATACTTGTCTTTTTCCCAGAAAATACAGTGTCCGCGCATCGGGATATTCAAATCGCGGCACATTTCCCAGATTCTGTCGGCGACGCCGTAATCAACGACGTTCTGCTTTTTTTCGCAGTCATACCATTTCAGGGCGTTTTCGTGGACGGCGTAGTTGAAATTTTCGGAGAGGATTTTCAGGAACATTTTCCTGTCATCAGGCGACATCGGGTTTGTGTCATTTTCGGCGAGCTGATTCGTTATGGCGGTGCCGAAGAGGAATTCGTGACGGACCTGCTGGATATTGACGTCGGCGCCTGGTTTGGTTTTTACAATTAAATCACCCATCCTGATTTCGGCTATGCGCGTGTTTATTGCTTCGGGAGTAAGCTTCGCTGAGACATCATCCCCGGCAAAGCAGGCGGGGGTCATAAGCGCAATTACGGTCGGAATTGACATTATAGATTTTGCGTTCATAAAACTGTCTCCTTACTTTTCGGCGGGTTTATTTGGTTCGGTTTTTTGACCCTCGTCGGGTTTAGGCGGGGCAACGCGGGCCGCGGTTATTTCTCTGTCGCCGCGTTCGCTTTTGAAAACGCCTTTTATAGTGTCGCCTTGGACGGCTCCATCGAAGGTCGAGGTAAATTCCATCGGGCCCATTTTACTTGTGCGCGTAAAGGTGAGCTTGCCGGCTGCGAAATTGACGTCGGAAATCGTGCTTTCGCCTCGCTGGGCCTGCCATTTGCCCGAAAGCGAACCATCGGCGTTTTTAGTTATGGTCATCTTTTCGACGATATCCCTCGGCTGTATGGTAACGGCGATTTGCCACTCGCCGACAACGTCGTTAGCGTCGGGTTTGACCCCTGGCTGTAAAGTTCCATCAAACGTAAATTCGCCCCACTGGCCTTTCCCTTTGCCGGCCAGTTTCACTCCCTCGACTTTGCCTTCGTAGGTTGTTTTCATTTCCCTATCGCCGAAGGAAACGGTCTGGACAAACGTTAATTTGCCGTTGTCGAAGGTGATATCCGACAGTGAGCTTTCGCCCCATTGTGACGACCACGTCCCTTCGTATTTTCCTTCGGCGTTTTTGGTGATAGCCATAGTCGCCGATGAAGTTCTGCCGGGTATCTGGCTTTTGAATTCCCAGACGCCATCGACACCCTCGGCCGCGGAAACGAGCCGCGGCATTATAACGCACGCAATTATAATTATTGTTGCTGTCTTCTTAAATGACTTCATAATTCAATTCTCCTAAACAATCGCCTTTGGTATGGAATTGGTCAGATTAATAGAATAACCGTTTTGGTTCAGCAAGGCAAGCCCTCCTGCAGGAAACGCAAAATGATTTGCACCTAATAAAGTTCTATAAACCGTGCGTTGCAATGCGCCCGATAATCCAGAAGTAAAAGATAATGACTCCTATCAGAATCAATGTTATTAGTGCGGTATAAACAAACGTTACTATTGTCCAAGTTGTTTTTTGAGCGTTGCTGTATTGAGGATTTTTCAAAATAAACGACAGGGCAAAAGGTCCTAGGAGCAATACCCAGAGAATGACCATAGGGGTCTTATAGTACCATTCGACACCTGAGGTTGACTTAAGTTTTTTAAGCTCAGCGTCGATAAGAAACTCGCCGCAATGTTTGCACTTTACAGCCGTCTCCTGAATTTCCTCCGCACAAAACGGGCACTTTTTCATACGACTACCCCTTTTATCTGTCAAAACGCACGAAAAGGAACGATACTGCTTGCCTATATTAACATTTGTTAACCCGCATAAAAGTAGCTAACCATTGTTTAGCTTCGGCCTTCGGTTAACTTCGGTAAATTAATCCATATTTGGTTAACATAACACCAGCCAAAGGAAAATAATCCTGTCCTGGTTAAAAATTGTCTTCGGAGGGCTATTTTCAAGGGGTGTGAAGCGAAAAATATTCAGGGGGTGACGCATTGTAAGTTATTGTCATGTAAGGCGTTACGGTCGGAGGGCGTATTTTTACTTTGGTCAGGCTCCCGGATAGAGTATAATACAATAGTTAAGAGAGGTTTGGTATTTAGAGTTTCGGTTTCGGCGATTAAGGTGATGAGAAAATTGTACTATAAATACTGGATACCATTCACAATTAATAAAAGGAGGATTCTTATACTGACAATCGCAACGTATATCGCCTTGTGTTAAAGGCGAGCAATTATTTGCTTTTCTCCAGCCGCTCTTGTTGGGCGGCATTTTTCTGCGCATTGACACCCGTCCTGAAACTTCGTATATCGTTTATCGGTTACGCTGCTCGTAACGTCCTGCGTCGTGCGAACAAATAACGCGATACGCAGGACGCTTTACGCACAACGAAACGAGCAGCGCAACCGCAACCGTTTGACGAAACAATAAGAAAGGGACTGTGAATGATTATAGTAACGGGCGGGGCGGGCTTTATCGGCTCGGCGATTGTGGCCGAATTGAACAAAAGGGGCATAAACGACATTATCATCGTTGACCGATTAGGCAGCGACCAGCGATGGAAGAACCTTGTAAATCTGCGATTCGCCGATTATATCGACAAGGAAGAATTTCTCGATATGGTGGCCGACGATGTTGTGGGCTTCTCTGTGGAAGCGGTCTTTCACTTAGGCGCCTGCTCATCGACTACCGAGACGGATGTCTCGTTTTTAATGGAAAATAATTACGAATATACAAAACAACTGGCCCAATGGACGGCAGACGAGAATATCCGGCTCATTTACGCCTCAAGCGCAGCCACATACGGCGACGGCTCAGAGGGTTTCAAAGACGATGAGGAAAAACTCGAAATACTCAGACCCCTTAATCCATACGGCTATTCAAAGCAGTTATTTGATTTATGGGCGAAGCGAAACGGCTTACTCGATAAAATCGTGGGGTTGAAATATTTCAACGTTTTTGGCCCCAATGAATATCACAAGGCCGATATGCGTAGTTTCGTCCTGAAGGCCTTTGAGCAAATAAACGCCACGGGCAAGGTTCGCCTGTTCAAATCGCACCGGCCCGATTACAAGGACGGCGAGCAGAAACGCGACTTCCTATACGTCAAGGACGCAGTCGATATGACGCTTTTCTTTTATGATAATCCAGAAACGGCAGGCATATACAATCTCGGAGCAGGGGTTGCCCGCACCTGGAACGATTTAGCAAAGGCCGTCTTTGCCGCGATGGGCAAAACGCCTAATATCGAATACATTGATATGCCCGATTCCGTCCGTAACCAGTACCAGTATTTCACCGAAGCCGACATAACCAAACTCCGCTCCGCCGGCTATAAAAAACAAATTACCTCCCTTGAAGACGCTGTTAAAGATTACGTCCAAAATTACCTTGAAAAAGGTCTATATCTTGGGAATAATGATGGTTAGTAGGTCATAATCTTGTGCAGAAGATAAAGAGAAACATGTATTTTTGTATATGTTCAACAGTTAGGTGGTCGTAAATGCCTGAGGAATTCCACTTCAGAGTAGATAGAATCAATACTAAACACTCTAAGGCGGAGATTATTGCGTCGCTCAAAAAATATGGAGAGCAATATGGCGTAACGACTTTCGGGATGGTGGAATACAATAAGTGGTCCAAAAGAATCGTCTGCTCTGGAACAATTCGTAACTACTTCGGTTCTTGGGGAAAGGCATTGCGCGCAGCTGGTTTTAGGGCAAAATGGTGCAAGCTTGATCCGAAAGAAATGGTCAATGCCTTCAAGCAGTGTTGGAGAGAACAGCAATCGGTTCCTTCCCGTAAACAATTGAAGGACTACCTAAGTCGCCATAATTTCCCTTTTCGATGGCGGGCTTATCTGGATTTTTTTGGCAGTTTGAATAAGCTCGCTCAACTTGTCGAGGCGGTTGAGGCGGGCCGGTCGCCTGAGGCAGTACTATATCAGAGGATAGAGCGTGAAAAGAAAAGGCGCAGTATTTCTCTTAAGGACAGGATAGCCGTCTTGAAGAGAGATGGATATCGCTGTGTTAAGTGCGGGGCCAGTCCGAAAAAAGATTCGTCAGTTACTTTACATGTTGATCATATCATACCTGATTCAAAAGGTGGCAGTTCAGAGTTAGACAATTTGCAAACACTTTGTTTCTGTTGTAATGAGGGCAAGAAAAACCGAGATGACTGAGTAAAGCACTTGGTTCTTACATTTGGGTTATCTTACAATGGCTGTATTGAAATTGACAAAATCGGACGAGAAGAAGGAAATCGAATTTGAGCTGAAATACCTAATGTCGCTGACCACGCGTCAGCGGTTCGAGATGATGTTTAAGAAAAGCCGGCAAATGGCCGCCTTATTGAGAAGAAATGGACGTCGAAAAACTCCTAAAGTTATTAAAAGAAAATAAAGTACGGTTCGTCATTATCGGTGCGACCGCATTTCCCGTCTATGGTTATTCACGAACTACCTTAGACATTGATATTTTCATCGAGCCAAAATCTCAAAACGCAGAAAGAACACGCAAAGCCCTGGCAAAGTTCGGATATGACGTGGCCGACGTATCCGTCGAGGACTTGCTCACAAAGAAGGTTTTGATACGTCAGTATCTGGTGGAAACAGATATCCACCCATTTGTTACGGGGGCTGACTTTGAATCTGTCTGGAGTCATAAGGTAAAAGGCAAATTTGGTGACACGTTTGTTTGGTTTGCTTCTCTGGATGATTTGATAAAAATGAAAAAGGCAGCAGGTCGTGCCAAAGACCTTGAAGACCTCAAATACCTCCTCAAGCTTAAACGCAAAATGTTAATGGCTCCGCAACGTATTCGCCAAAAGAGGCCGAAAAATTAAAGGGTTTTATTACCTGCCTGTTGTCTTTGAAAGAGACCCTATGCCGTTTAGACCATATCATTTCGGGTGACGTGAGTAATTACAGCGGTTTCAATCCTTGCCAGCATATTGAGCAGAGCTTATAATCCTCGCTTTAGATTTTAGTCGAGAAGGACTATGTCAAAAACGATTATAGAACAGGTTCAGTCGCTGAAACGCGGAACAGTAGAAATCTTCACTGAGGCCGAGCTGGCGGAAAAGCTATCAAACGCAGCCAAAGAGAAACGCCAGCTCCGTATAAAGCTTGGCCTTGACCCGACAAGCCCGGATATTCACTTAGGCCATACGGTTGTGCTTCGCAAGATGAGGCAATTTCAGGACTTAGGCCACAAGGCGGTTTTGATTATCGGCGATTACACCGCCCGCATCGGCGACCCGACCGGACAAAACACGACCCGGCCGATGCTCTCGCCTGAGCAAATCGAGAAAAACGCACAGACCTATTTCGAGCAGGCGGGCAAAATCCTCGATACCTCGCCAGACAAGCTCGAAGTCCGTTACAACAGTGAATGGCTAAGTAAACTCAACCTCGCCGAGTTAATTAAACTGGCCAGTAATATGACCGTTGCGCGTATGCTCGAACGCGACACCTTCGAGATTCGCCACAAGGCCGGCGACGCAATCGGCGTCCACGAGTTTTTATATCCCCTGATGCAGGGCTATGACTCGGTCGTTATAAAAAGCGACGTAGAATTAGGCGGCACGGACCAGACCTTCAATAATCTCGTCGGCAGAGACCTCCAGCGCACATACGGCCAGCAGGCCCAGATTGTCATTACCGTCCCGATTCTTGTCGGCTTAGACGGCAAAGAGAAAATGAGCAAATCAAAGGGCAACTACATCGGCGTTACCGATGAGCCCAATGATATGTTCGGCAAGGTTATGAGCATAAACGATGGCTTGATGGAAAACTACTTTACGCTGCTTACCGACCTGCCCGTCGAGAAAATCGCAGAATTGACCAATTCTCAGAAAACGCATCCCAAGGAGGCGAAAGTCCTGCTGGCAAAGACGATTGTCTCGCAGTTTTACGGAAAAGCCGCCGCCGATTCGGCTGCAGAACAATTCGAAAAGGTTTTCGCTCAAAAGCAACTGCCCGATGAAATCCCGGAATTCAAACTGGCGGCAGAGCCGACTTCAGTTAAGCAGCTTTTGCTTGCCTGCAAGCTTGTGGAAACCGGCGGCGAAGCAAAGCGAATGTGCGCTCAGTCAGCCGTAATGATTGACGGCCAAAAGATTACCGATTCAAACGCTCAAACCACCCCCAAAACCGGTATGACAATCCAGGTCGGCAAACGTAAATTCGCAAGAATAAAAATTGGATAAGCCACAGAAATTTTTGATTTACTTTTTTTCGTAGAAGTCCGTAACGTCGAAGAACAGAAACGTTCGTTGTCCATCTGGCGTAATACAGTACATCTTGTCAAGAACCTTGCCTTGGCCTTTGAGCACTGATTGCCTGTCGAGCTGCCAGTCGGAGCGATTTTTTTTCATCCAGTCGTATTCTGCGCGAATGCCTGTGAGTTTGTTAGGCGCCTTTATTATTACAGCGTTTTCGATGGAGCTGCCATCGCCGCCCTCGTATGATACGCCGGTTAATTTAGGACGAATGGGAATGAGGTCTTTGTCGGATTTTTGCCCGCAGCCGACTATCGATAACAGGATTATTGAAGCAAACGCCCATTTAATGGCGAAAACCGGCCGGTAAATCATAATTTGCCTTTCAAGATTTTGACACGCCCGATGTGAAATGAATCTTATATGCCGCGGGAATCAGTGTCAATACCGACATTGTCACAGACGTGAGTCAACTTGAAACAGAACAAACGATTAAGCATTCGATGAGAAAATGTCGCGGGCGATGTCTTCGCCGGCGTTGGCGGTGTAATAATGCTCAATTGTCTTGCGGCCGCTGGTTTCGAATCGGCGGGCGGACTGGAACGTGCCGGCTTTCATTATAACCGCGATGAAAATGCAGGCGGCAACGTTGACGATTGCGGATTTATACCTCGCGCATCTCTCGAAAATGCTCAATTCAGGACGAACATTTCGCAGCTTGTCGGCCTTGGGCAGTGTTCTGAGGCAATGCTTGAGGACGCTGATTGCCTGTGTATTGGCCCGCATAAGCAAATCGAGGCCGTGCGGCTGGGATTTCAAAAGTGATATCGCCAACTCCACTTTGCCTACGTGCGCAAGCCGCTTCTGGCAGCGGGGACAGCTTGCGATATGGTTGTGTATCCAGCTTCGGTCAAGCGAAAGATAATCGGCCAGCTTGCGGGAAATCCTTTCTCTAAGCTGTCTGCAGTAATTTTTTCCTTTTGCGGCCCACATATTATTACCTTGTTTCCTTTCTCATACAGACGGCCAAAAGCTGGACCGCCTTACACCTGTAAACCCGCGCAGTGGCGGGCGTGATTCCTAAAATCATACCGACCTGCTCGTATGGCAGGTCACCCAGGTCGTGGAGAGTTATGACTTCACGGAACTGCTCCGGCAGCCGGGCGATGCTTGCCCTGAGCGTCTCGGACAGGTATCCGGCATTAAGTTCATTTGACGGGCGGGTTGCGTTCTGCTTTATGGCTGCATTTGACTGGAGCTTGTCCTTCTCGCGAAGCCGGCGTTTCAGAATCGAGATGGCAGCGTTGCTTGCGGCGCGGAAAACGTATGCCTTGATGTTTTGCGGCTTAGCTCCATAATCGTGATGTGCCAGCTTCAGAAACGTATCCTGGTAAGCGTCGCAGGCGTCCTGCTCGTTGCCGAGTATGCGCCAAAGCATATTAACAAGCTGCCAGCCATGACGCTGCATCGCAGAAAGCACCCACTGCTGGGTCGCCTCCAGCGATTGTGGGATGGGAATATCCCACATCAGCTCGATACTAACGCTCCGGTCAGCCATAACGCTTCATTTCCTGTTTCTACTCTGAAAATTAAGACATGCCAACCTACTTATATGTTATCACAAATTTGGCTAAGAGAGGTAAAAAAGTAATTTTCCTTAATAACATTTTAGCCCGCCGAGGGGTCTTTATTTGCGGAGGAGAGAGCGAAAATATAAAGGCGTGGATTTGCAGAGGTAACGAAATGGCCATAAGTCATTACGGAAACAAGAGTTGTGATACGAAGACGACCGGAAACGACGTGGTTGTGCTAGTCGATGAGCTTTTGAAAGAAGCGACCCGGGTCGGCGCAAGCGATATTCATTTCGAGCCGGGAGGCAATGAATTATCGGTTAAATTTCGGCTTGATGGGGTGCTCAATACCGTTGAGACGCTGCCCAGGGCAATTTCAGACAACGTCATTGCCCGGCTGAAGGTGCTGGGCAATTTGCTGACTTATCGCAACGACATCCCGCAGGAAGGACGCATTGAAACCAACAACGGCAGCCCTGATGTTGTTGACCGCCGGCTGTCGGTCTTCCCGACGATTTACGGCCAAAGGGCGGTTGTCAGGATTTTCTACCAGAACACAGAACTGACGGACCTTGAGCAGCTCGGCTTAGCCGACCAGATTCTATCCACGCTCAAGCATATCGCACGCGCCAACCAGGGCATTTTGCTTGTTACGGGGCCTGCTGGAAGCGGTAAAAGCACGACGCTTGCCGCTATCCTGCGATATATACAGAAACAATTCCCCGGCAAAAGTATCGTTACTCTCGAAGACCCCGTCGAGCTTCGGCTTGACGGAGTTACCCAGGTGCAAATTACGCCTTTTGGCCCAATGACATTTCCGACGGCGCTGCGTTCGCTGCTTCGGCAGGACCCGGAGGTCCTGATGATAGGTGAAATCCGGGACGCCGAAACGGCAAAAATCGCGATTGAGGCGGGATTAACGGGGCACTTGCTTATGAGCACGATGCACAGCGGCAGGCCGTCGGCGGCGATTCTTCGCCTGCTCGAAATGGGAATCGAGCCATACCAGATTACGTCGAGCGTTTCAGCGGTCTTAAATCAGCGGCTCGTCCGTCGGCTTTGTGAAAACTGTAAAAAGGATAACAACGGGGATTTCGAAGCGGTCGGCTGTGAAAAATGCTTAGGCACGGGCTTCAAAGGCAGAATGTTGATAGCGGAAATTATGCAATTAGACGGCCCACTGCGAAAGGCCGTTCTTGCCAGGAGCGATTGCGACGGACTTGAGAAGATGTTAGACGAGCAGGGCCATAAACATATTCTCGAAGACGGTTTGCGATTTGTCAGGCAGGGAATAACCACGCAGGCCGAGCTTGATAAGGTCTGCGGTTCGGCCAATACTTAAAAATCGTAAGGAAAAATAAAATGGCAACGTTCGAATACAGCGCATTGACGGTAAGCCAGCGGCTAATGAAGGGCATCATCGAGGCCGGCTCGCCGGAGGAAGCGACGCAACTGCTTAAACAGATGCAGCTTAAAGTCAATTCACTCGAAAAGGCCATTCCCGAAAGGCCAAAATCGCCCATTGCCCGAACCGAGTTTTTACTCTTTAACCAGCAGCTTGCCTCGCTGACAAAATCAGGCATTCCCCTCGAAAAGGGGCTGCGGGAGCTGTCGAAAGACGTAGCGTCGAGGCCGATGCGGCAACTCATAGATGCAATAGTACGCGACCTCGAAGCGGGCGTCAGTATCGAACGGGCTTTTGAAAAACGAAAGGAGCACTTCCCGCCTCTTTACGGCAGGATTCTCAAGGCGGGCGTCGAGACCGGCCGGCTGAGCGAAATGCTGACCTCCCTGAACAGGCATCTCGAGATTTCCAACCAGACAAGGCGAATTGTCTTTGAGGCGTTGGCCTACCCTGCAGTCATATTTGTTCTGGCTTCTTTTGTTATGACGTTCGTGCTCCTGTTTTTAATTCCGCCTTTCGAGGCAGTGCTTAAAGAAATGACGTATGGCGGCCTGCCTGGTGTTACCGAGCTTATTTTCGCTTTATCTCGTCACGTCGGGCTTTTCTGGTTAGTCGTCGGCTGCATAGTCGCCGGCACAATACTCATAAACGCGGTTCTGCGGTCTTCTTCCGAAGGTAGAAGCATCAGGGAGGCGATAATGCTGCGGGTACCTGGATTCGGGTGGCTGTATCACAGCAGTATTTTAAGCAAAATGGCTGAGGCAATGGCGATGATGGTGGCCGCTGGAACCGATATGCCGACCTGTTTTCGATTGGGACCTGACGCAACCGGCAGCGAAAAACTCAGAAGAGAAGGCACCTTGATTGCCAGTGAGGTTGAGCAGGGTGCAGGAATTCTCGACGCGGGCGTTTTTTGCCGGGTCATACCGCGTTTTTTCCTGTATTCGATTCAGCTCGGCTCTCAGCGCAACGAGCTTGCCGACAACCTGCGGGGCCTTGGCGATATGTATGCCCAGCAGGTTCGCTCCGCGCAGGTTCGCCTGCAGGGTTTGCTTTTGCCGATAATGATTATCTTTGTGGGGGGATTTGTAATGATGTGTGTCATTGCGATGTTTTTACCAATGATAAAGATAATTACAACCCTAGGCGGTTGAGGACCTTATGTTAATCGCATTGATGATTATACTGGTTATCGGCTGCGGTATTGCGGCCTATTACTTCAGGCCGGTTTTGGGATTTATCACAGGTGTAGTGCTCAGCGCCGGAGCTTTATTCTGCGGGATTGAGTTCGATATCGTGGAACTGTCCAGTACGGCACCGTTTATTTTCTTTCTCACAATGCTAATCATAGCATTTAGACAGCCGCGGGAAGGCGCCAGGTGTCCGCGGATATGGGCCAGATGGATTCTGATGGTTATCAGCTTTATAGGCCTCGGGATTTTTTCTGTTACAGTTTTTGGTCCGGCCGGCCCATACGGATTTGTTTTTTTTCTGATGTTCACCGGGGCGGTGATTGGCGCGATTGCGACAACGGAGTTCAGCAGGGCTGCTTATGTAATAACCACGATTGGTTCGAGCATCCGGCAGAACCTGCCATTGCCTATGGCTCTCGAAATGGCGGCCAGCGGCCTGAGTGATAAACGCGAGTCGATTCTCAGGGACATAAAGAAGTGGCTCGTGGAGGGATATTCCCTGAGCGAGTCGCTCAGACGGGGCTATCCGAGGTGCCCGGGTTACGCGATTGCGCTGATAGCGGCCGGCGAGCGAATCGGCCAGCTTCCACAGGCGATAGCCGCATTGGAGCAGGATTTGGCCGCGAAAGCGTTCACAAATAAAAAAATAAGGCCTGTTCCCTTGATGTATCCTCCTTTGGTTATGGTTTTTTTGCTTATTATATTACTTTTCCTGATGACATTAGTCATTCCTAAATTTTCTGAGGTTCTATGGGAAATGTGTGAGGTTCCGCTTCCCGTCGCAACACAGGTATTGATTGAAATGACCAAATTTTTCAGAAGCGATGCAGCGATTATAACCGGCTTGATATTGATTATTTTACTCCAGGCAGGGGCGGGACTTTATATTCGCGTCAGAACGCGGCCCCGACGGCCTGAGAAGCCGTATCTTACCTCCCGAATCGGCGATTATCTTAAGTGGCATATCCCATTTTTGCGTTTTTACGAATGGAGCAGGTCAATGCAGCAGGTCGCCGGGATGCTTCGGCTTTCGCTAAACGCCGGCTGCACTGTTAATGAGGCGATTAAAAATACGCTTATGCTGGATGTAAACGGGTGTTTCAGGCGCAGATTAAAACAGTGGCTATTAATGGTCGAGCGTGGCGATGATATCGGTCAATCGGCTGGCCGATGCGGGCTGGGCAGCGGTATGACGTGGGCGTTTCCTTCGACTTCGCTCAGGACAAGCAGCGACGCAGGCAACCGTGGCAACACTATGAATATTCTCGATACACTCGAAACGTCGTATCGCTGGGCTTATAGCCGGGCAGCGGGTCTGGCAAGGGTCATAATCGGCCCCTGTGAAACGGTAGCAATGGGACTGATGGTTGGTTTCGTTATGTATGCAGTTTTCGTTCCGATAGTCACAATTATTGTGGCGGTTGGGTCTTCAATATCTTAAACGAGGAATCAATGACCGGTCAAAAAAACAGACAACGCGGTTTTATGATGACTGAGCTGATTGTCTCAATGACGGTCTTCGCGACACTTCTGATTGCTTTTGCGATATCGCTGGACGGCTTCAAACGACTTAACAGCTTTAACCTCGTAAAGCAGCGTGCCATATCGGCTGCCCAGGCCAACCTGGATAGCATCGCTGCCACTGGCGCTCCCGTTGACCCCAATGACCTGAGTCGGCTGTGGCCCGGTATGACCATTAAAATCGACGAATCAAAGGGATTGGGCCAGTGGAAGGGATTGAATTTGGTTACCGTTACAGCCCAGGCAATGAGTTTTAATAAAAAGGTGGAAATCAGCTTATCGAGGTATTTTGATAACTCAGTGCCTCGTCTGTCGGCTTTACAGGAAAAATGAGATGCGCAAGGGTTATTCACTTATTGAAATGATTGTTACCATAGCTCTTTTAGTGATGCTTATGCCGATATTTGACCGGTTTTTCAAGGTCATTGCTTTTGAGCTGCCGAGGGACAGCTGGCTGGTTAACGAAAGCATCGTTTTACTTAACGCCGTGAAGAATATTCGTTCGGACGTTGCCGAGGCCTTGGCCCTTTCGCAGGAGGCAGGCGACTCAAATGAACCATCTTCGCTTGTTATTAAATTGGCCAACGGCGTAGTTAGTTATAACTTTAAAAATGGTCGGCTTATCCGCAGGCAAAAGGACGCAGATAGGGAGACAATACCCGATGATACGACCTGGTCGTTACCGCACGGGATAATCGAGATGCAGGTCAGCAGCGCCAAACACAAAGCCGGCGCGGTCGAGCTTGTAACCGGCCTCGAATATTGGGATAACGGCAAACCGAGACGAAAGATGGCCAACAGCTATGTATTTTTTGCCGGCGTTGCTGGGAGACCGACGCAATGAAAAAACAGAAATTGAGAAAAAACGGGTTTGTGATGATTCTGGTTATCTTTGCTTTTTCGGCTGTCGCCCTGTGGATGAGTATTCTTGCCTTTAATTCGAGGATATTGTTATTTCAGGCCGACCGTGCCTATCTCGATGCCTGCCGACAGAACCTTGTTGAAAGCGGCTTGAACTGGTCGGGGCAAAACGGCGATTCCCTCAGGACTACAGCCGGCGTCGAGCTTGATACGGCGGATATGAATATCAAGGGAGCATCTTTGCACGTTACGATAATTTCAGCAAAAAGGAAGGCCGCCCAGGTTGAAATAAAAACATCCTGCAGCAAAGGCGAGCAAACAATTAAATCTTCGGAAAAACTTTTCGTCAAAACTCGACCGTAAGCCCTCAGGTTTATCCCCGGGGATTAAACCCCCAACATAAAGCTGGGTGCTTATGATGACCGGTTTTCCACATTTCCACTGACTGGGCGGTACAGGACTTGAACCTGTGACCCCCTGCGTGTAAGGCAGGTGCTCTAGCCAACTGAGCTAACCGCCCGTGAAATCAACAGCCTACTGATTATCGGCGCTTGCGTCAACATCCGCGACAGCGTATATTTATTGTGCCGAGCAGTTTAATATTTTGGGGAATTGATATGGGTGTGTTTGAGACGATTAAAAAACGATACTCGTGCAGGGCTTATCTGGATAAGCCCGTCAAGCAGGAAAAGCTGGATCAGATTTTAGAGGCGGCCAGGCAGGCGCCGTCGGCAAAGAACCTGCAGGATTGGCGGCTCGTGGTTGTAACAGACAAGAAAATAAAGCAGCAGGCGGCCGACTGCACGAACCATCCGCACGCATTTGGACGGGCGGGGGTAATGATAGCGGCCTGCAGCGTCTGCAATGAGACGATGCGATGCGGCCAGGCGATTGCGCCGATTGATGTGGCTATCGCACTGGAGCATATCGCTCTTATGGCAACGGAACTGGGACTGGCGACCTGCTGGATTGGCTCATTTGACGCCCAGCAGGTCAGACAGGTATTGGGAATACCCAAAGATGTTGCTATAATTGAGCTGATGGCCCTGGGCTATCCCGAAGAAGGCAAAAGACAAACAACACGGGAGCCGATAGGGAGCATTGTTTGTTACGATAAGTGGAAGTTTTAATTACGGGGACGTGGTGTAACGGGAGCACACCGCGGTCGCATCGCGGAAATGAGGGTTCGATTCCCTTCGTCTCCAGTCGGCCCATATTGCTTGCACATCTAAGGCAATTCAGGGTTTTCCCATTACCGGATTAGCCAGTGAGATTGCATTAGGGTCGGCGAACTTTCGTTTGAGGACCCTATTGTGAGCGGCGAAGACGTTGATTGCATGCTGCATAGCGAGTTCTCTTTCCCGCAGTTCAATATCCCGGTGCCAGTATGCAAAATCCTCTTTTTGCCTGCGGAATTCGTGGGAATTGATAATACTGCCGTATTCGGCCTGCTGGCGCTCGAAATCTTCGAGGGTTTTTATGAAAAAATCCTTTTCCCGGCTTAGCAGCTTCAGTTGCTCGCTGGTGAAACTTAGGTTCTCTATGGCTGAATCAAAAGCGGGAACAGAGGGCTTTTCAGCAGGCGTTTTACAGCCCACTATTGCAACTAAAACTACCATTAAAATCACGGTATATTTCAAGGTCGGTTCCCTGCACAGATTTATCTTTTTGCCTGATTTATTATACCCGTTTATGCCCTTAAATCAAGCAAAACCCGCCTGTTTTCGGGAGGCATACGCGATATTGAATTAACCGGAGTGTATTAAGCCATTCTGGGCGGTCTGGGCGATTTTTCTTCCATTTTCAGGGGCAAAACGCCTGCCATTTCACCAATCACGTTGACAAGCTCTGTATTAGTGGGCACTACGACTTTGGCGTTATGGGCGAGGGATTTTTCAACGGCTTCGAGCTTTCGCAAAATCTGGGCGTTCCCGATGAAGTATTTTTCCGCCGCCTCATTGACTAAGCGAATCGCCTCAGCTTCACCCTGTGCCTGAAGGATTCTTGCCTGCTTGATACCCTCGGCCTTTTTGATTTCGGCGCGTTTGAGGCCGTCGGCCTGCGTCTCGGTAGCAGTTGCAAAATCAACGGCGGCGATTTTCTCGTTTTCGGCCTTGACGACTTTGTTCATCGTCTCCTGCACGTCCTTCGGCGGGTCTATTTCCTTCAATTCCGTGCGAACTATCTCAATTCCCCAGTGGGCTGTCTCTTCGCACAGCGTTTTATGGAGGTCGGCATTGATTTTGCCTCTTTCGCTGTTGGCAGACTTCAACGTAAGTGTGCCGATGATGTTTCTAAGCGTGGTTCTCGCGAGGTTGACTATCTGCCACTGGTAATGATTGACGTTATACTGGGAATTTTTAACGCTTTCTTCGTCGGGTCTGACCTTGAAATATACCTGGGCATCGACGCGGGCATTGAGATTATCGTTGGTGATGATTTCCTGCGGCTCGGCGTCAACCATTTGCTCGGTAACATTGACTTTATACATTCTGTCGATAACGGGGATAATCCACTGAAAACCGGGATTTGCGAACCTGCGGTATTTTCCCAGCCGTTCGATGAGGCCTCTCTGCGTAGGTCTTATGATGTGTATGCCTGAAAAGAAAATAACAACAACCAGAATTCCTATAATCCAGTAAATTACGTGCATCGTTTCCATTTTTCTACCTCCTAAATAAAAATCCGTTTTTTAAGTATCCATACCGGCTATTTTATAAGCGGCGTCACCGCAAATGTCAAATACCAGTTAATAAAAAACCCCGGGTTACCCGCCGCGTCGGATAAAACCCGGGATTTAAACTTAATCGGTGATTTCGTGAGGAGTGAGTTTTACCAGTCCGTTTCGGAAAACAGGTCCGCCACGCTGATGTCGGGCAGGTCCTCTTCGGTAGATATTTCGTCGGTTTGGTGGTCGTCAGGTTCTAAATCAGCGGCCGGAGGCGCAACATCGCCTTGTGCCGGGCTCGGTATCCATCCCTGTCTTTGACCGAATCCGCGCCCGCCGGGCATCGGTCTTCCGTCAAAGCGGGGTCGCTGACGATTATTCATCCCCATTGGACAATATCCCCGGCAGCGAGGGGCGAAACCGCCCCGCATACCACAGCCACGACCCTGGCGGTCCATTCGGCGGTGTTCCCGGCGATGCCATCTGCGTAGTTTGGCGGCCTCGCGCATTTTGTCTCTTCGCTGTTCCATTTTTGTGATAATTTCGCCCATTGCCTTTTTGTCGTCGGCCTTGTAGGCGTTAATGAGCTGGTCGAGCAGGTTTTCACGCTGTTTTTGCGTTTCGCCGACCTGTGCCTGTTGTTCGGGCTTGTCGGCTTCCTTTTTCTCCTTTGCTTTCTCCGCGGCAAACACGACCGCTGTTGCAAGCAGGACAATCCCTGTAATACTGATAATCGTTTTTCGAGTCATTTGAAGCTCCTTTCATAAATTCTCGTGGATACGTTTGTAAACATAGACGTTTGGGCGTTATGTTTTATTGCAGCCGGTTCGAATGAAAGCGGGAGCGCCGGTTATTGCATAGTGGCGAGTATTTTCTTATAGTATCGTTTTTGAGATTGATTAAATCCGTGAGATACAAGATTCGAAAGGATAGTTTATGGACGCCGACATTTTCAAAGCATACGATATAAGAGGCGTTTATCCCGACCAGTTGAACGAGGAAGACGCCTGGAAGGTCGGCTTTGCCTGTGCGCGTTTTTTGCCTGCGCTGCTTCACGGCTTCGAGCGGGGGCAGGTAAACAGCCGTAAAATCTGCGTCAGCAGGGATATGCGGACACACAGCGAGGCGCTCGCCAAAGCACTTATCGAGGGTATTACCTCGGCGGGTATCGATGTTATCGACCTCGGTATGAACGATACGCCTTTTATTTACTTTGCGATAAATCACCTCGGCGCCTGCGGCGGTATCCAGGTAACGGCGTCGCACAATCCGGCGAAGTACAACGGTTTTAAGGTTTCGGGGCCCGGGGCAAAACCGGTCGGCGAAGATACGGGGCTAAAGGACATAAAACATATAGCCGTATCGCTATTGCATACGAAAGGCAAGTCCACCGGCTCGGTGCGAAAACTCGACCTGACAAGCGAATACAAAAAACACGTGCTGAAATTTCTGCAGCCGAAACTGCGAAAGCTCAAAATCGCCATCGACGCCTCGAACGGGATGGCAGGGAAAATGGTGCCGGCGATTTTTTCGGGACTGGGACTGGAAATCGTCGAGCTGAATTTCACATACGACGGCACGTTTAAGCACGACCCCAATCCGTTGATTGAAGAAAACCTCAGGGAAATCAAGGCCGCGGTCACCGGCAGGCAATGTGATTTCGGCATTTGTTTCGACGGCGACGCCGACCGGCTGATGATGGTCGATGAAACGGGCAGGACCATCGGCTGCGACCTGATTACAGCGCTTATGGCCGGCTATTTTCTGAAAAAGCAGCCGAAGTCAACGATAGTTTTTGACCTGCGTTCGAGCCGGGTCGTCGCCGAAGAGATTATCAAAAACGGCGGAACGCCGAGGCGTGAACGCGTTGGCCACGCCTTTATGAAAAAGGCGCTGCGGGATTCGCACGCCATCTTCGGCGGCGAGCTTTCGGGGCATTTTTATTACCGCGATAATTTCTACGCTGATTCGGGCATGATTACCTTCGTTCACATGCTCAATATCGTCAGCCAAAGCAGTTCCGCGGTCAGCTCACTCATCAAGCCGCTGCGAAAATACTTCACAAGCGGCGAGATAAACTTTCAAATTGAGGATAAATCGGGCAAGATGGATGAGCTGGCCAGAAGATACCGCGACGGCCAGAGTGACTCACTCGACGGCGTAACCGTGGGCTACAAGGACTGGTGGTTTAACTGCAGGCCGAGCAACACAGAGCCGTTATTGCGGCTGACCGTCGAGGCCAAAACAGAGAAACTGCTCGAAGAAAAACTAAAGGAAATTCAGTCGGTGCTCGGCTTGCCTGTTCGCCATGAAAAAACACCGCCGGCTCCACAGGCAGTGCCGTCGTCACCAGAGAAAAAACCGGCGAAACCGAAAGTGAAATCACTGATAAAAAAGATAAAGAAGAAGAAAAGAACCCCCGGAAAACGGAGGCGGTAACTATGGAAGTTATTAACAAAACCTGGGAAACGACCAAAGGCAGGGTCGAAGGCATCCAGACGAAATGGCCCGGCTTCAGTATTCTGATTGTTACCGGCACGAAGGGTTTTTTGGCCTGCCCGGCAATCGATGTCGACGCCTGCCAGCGTTACGGCGTCGCCACCGCATTAGTCGAGAGCTCGCCTGACAACCCAATCGGCACGCTGGAACGATTCCCGAACCGCAAAATCTCAAAGGTAAACGAAAAGGCCAAATTACTTGGTATAAAGGAAGATATGCCGGTCACAGACGCCTTTGCGTTAATTGCCTGATGCGCATAAAAAAGGTCCCGCCTTTGAGCGGAACCGTGGGGTTCTTGTCCCCGCCCCTGTCTTGTGATAACAAGACGCGGGGAGTCGTCCACTTATAAAAAAAGTTAGACAGGTTTGACGTTTGTCGCTTCCGGGCCTTTCTTGCCCTCTCCGAGGTCGTACTCGACCGCCTGTCCTTCTGAGAGGGTTCTAAAGCCCTCTGCGACAATCTTCGAGTGATGGACAAATACATCGGTGGAGCCATCGTCCGGGACGATAAAACCAAATCCCTTTTTCTCGTTAAACCATTTTACCTTGCCTGTAGCCACGTGATTCTCCTTGAAACCAAACCGCCAGATTCCTCGTTGTTTTCCAGAAGCGTTCTCCCGAGGATTGTTAAAAAAACGCTCTTTACGCAACGCCTAAAAAATAACCCTTAAACAGGTATTCTTCAACAAAATTTTTTACATAATTTGCGGTATTTTTTGGTCGGCCGGCTGCGTTCCGTCTTCGCCGCCCCACGCCGGACAAGCCCCTCAGGGTCAAAACTCGACTTTTGGGACTTCGGTTTTGGCCTGCGGCGTCGCTTCGAAGTATTCGACGGGCGTTACATTTGCTCGCCGGCAGAAAAACGAGCCGAAAAACTCTTTTGCGTAGGTGTTCAACTGTTTTGCGGCATCGTTATACCGGGTCCTCGCCACGGCTATGCGATTTTCGGTGCCCTCCAGGGCAACCTGGAGGTCGCGGAAATTTTCGCTTGCCCTAAGCTGTGGGTAATTCTCAGTGAGAACCAGCAGTCGCGAAAGCAGTCCTGAAAGCTCATTTGAGGCCTCGATTTTGCCGGCGGGCGTTCCGGCGGCAAAATACTTTTCCCGCGATTTGGCTATGGATTCGAACAGCTCTTTCTCGTGGGTCGCGTAACCCTTGACCGTATTGACCAGGTTTGGAATCAGGTCCAGCCGGCGCTGCAGCGCCGCGTCGATATCCGCCCAGGTCTGTTGCGTCTGCTGCTGGAGACCGACCGCCTTGTTGTAGCCGGCTATATACCAGCTAAAAAACATCAGCCCCGCGATACCCAGGACGATTAAAATAACGACAATTGCAACCCACACTTTACCGGCATCTCTCATTTTTTCACTCCTTAAGTTTTACCTTTTTACTTTTAAATTTTAACTTTTACCTCGTTTACCAGCCGCCGCTTGCGCCGCCGCCGCCAAAACCACCGCCCATACCGCCGCCGAATCCGCCCCCTCCCCCGCCGAAAATGCCTCCTCCGAACGAGCCGCTGCCGCCGAACCCGCCCCTATGGCCGCCAAACCCGCCGAAGGCCCCGAATATAAACGGCCATAGCAGAAAACCCATCCCTCGCCCTCTCATACCAGTCAGCAGAATTATAAGAATCAGCAGAGGCAAAACAGACGAACAGCATGGCCATATTGAAAAATCTTCTGACGGCAGCGGTGTTCGTTGAGGCAGTCCGGTCAGATTTACACCATAGTGCTCGGCGATTTTAGCGGCGACTTCGACATTTGCTTTATAAATGCCGGCGCTGTACTGGTTTTGCCTGAGATAAGGGACGAGGATGTTTCTGCCGACGCGGCCGCAATACTGGTCGGTGATAAATTCCTCGAGGCCGTAGCCGACCTCAAAACGGTATCGCCTGTCCTGTGCGGCAAAGACAAAAAGCAGGCCGTTATCTTTGCCTTTCTGACCCAGCCGCCAGCCCTGGGCAAGGTCGATGGCGAACTGCTCAATCGGGACGCCGCTTGTGCTTTGAACGGTCAGGATGATGTATTGGGCGCCGGTTTTCTGCTCAAGCTCCTGCAATATGGCGTTAAGCGACTGCTCATCTGCCGGGTCAACGACGCCGGCGTAATCCTCTACGTAGTTTCGGGGCATCGGCAGCGTCGTTTCGCCGAGGCAGACAGCCGGGTAAATAAGCAAAACTGATATTAACCAAAACGTCCGTTTCATCAGGAGACCTCAAGCCCATCGACAATCCTCGCAAGTTTATCCACGGCAGCATAAACTTTTTCAAACAGGTTTGCGAATTCGTCATTTGCAAGTTTGAGTTTCGTCCCCCTGTTGTAAAGGGTTGACATAACCGGTTCGATTGAAAATTCACTGACCGACCTTTCGAACAATTGTGCGGTTTTTGCCGGCCGGTCTATGCCTTTTAGCCAAAACATTGCTCGAAGCAGAGGCGCCAGTCCCCTTACCGCCGAAATCAGGATATCCTGAACGATACGTCGGTTTGCCGAGCTTGCGATGTAGCCCTGCCTGAGCCGGATTAGCGTCGCTTTTAGCTCGCGTTCGCATTGCAGCCGGACGTGAGGCCTGTCAAAATTAAGATTAACGAAGGGGTCCTGCCCGAAAATGGTCTGGTGCGTCATCTGGAAGTCCAAAAACTCGATTCCGAAGACGTCTTTGCTTCGCTCGATATATTCAGCGGTCATAATAACAGGCGGTGAAACCCTCGCCCTTCTCATCGGCCTGACCATAGAGGCCAGCAGGTTCAGGGAATCGATATTTTCCCTGCCGAGGACCAGCACGATATTTATATCGCTTGTGCCGGGATGAAAATCACCGGTCAGGGCGCTTCCTACAATGGTAATACTTTCGAGATTGTCCGTTAGCCCGGCTATCAGTTTTTCAGCAAAGGATTTAATTGTTGAGCGGACGACCTGCTCCAATCGGTCGAGCATAAGATTATTTTGTTTCTCAGTCATTTGCTTTTACCCCTTAAAAAACATACGCAGATATGGTAACGCAGCTAATCCTTTGCCGCAATACCGTTTTAGAAGATTGGATACGGGGGTGTCAAATTGGCAGTTTGGGAGGTTGAAAAAAACATCCAAAAGGCAGTTTAGCGGCGGTTTTATCGCTTAAACAGGGCTTTTGGGAACTGGCACGCGTTTTGCTCCTGGTCTTAGTGAGATAAAAACGGAAAAAAGCGGATAAATTTAAAAAAAGAAAAGGAGGTAATGAATATGACTCTGTTAAGTTTAAGACAAGGTAAAAATGATTTGGCACGTTTGCACAGGGATATGGACGATTTGGTAAGCTCGTTCTTCGGCGGCTGGCCCGCGTTAGCCGAAAAAACCGTGTGGCCCGCGATTGACATCAGCGAGGATGAAAATACCTTAACAGTCAAGGCCGAGGTTCCAGGCTGTAACGCCGAGGATATTGACATTTCAGTCCAGGGTAATACGCTGACCATAAGCGGCGAGAAAAAGCACGAAGAAGAGAAAAAAGAAAAGGGCTATTACTACGCCGAACGCAACTATGGGTCATTCAGGCGCGATTTGAGCTTGCCTTCCGACATTGACCCATCGAAGATTGACGCTGCCTGCAAAAACGGCGTCCTGACAATAAAGCTGCCCAAGTCCGAACGCGCAAAGGCCGTCAAGGTCAAAGTCAAAGGCCAATAAACCTAACGAAAAAGCTGCCTGCACTTTCGCAGGCGGCTTTTCTTATTTTCCGGCCAGCCAGTTATCGCAAATAACGGCTAAATCATATATACCAACGATGCCGTCGCCGGCGGGCGTCGGGGCAATATCCACAAGAAGCTCATCTGTGAACCAGAAACCGGCCTGGATTGCAAAGTCCGTAAAATCAACTTCGCAATCGGAGTCGAAGTCGCCTAAATAAGCATAAGTGAATTCGTATGCCCCCATATCGACGATGACGGTAGTATTGCAGTCCCCATCTGCGAAGCGGTCTCTGCCGTCGAGGTCGGTTTCTACCCCTTCAGGGACGGCTGTGTTATCGCCTGCATCGATGCAGGGTGAACGAGGCAAAAGGCGTAAATCGCCCGCCGAAGAATTAACAAAACACGGATCTGCATCGATATTACCTGTTCCTGAATAGCCGTCCTGAACGTCAGAAAAAGTAACAATTGGAGTGCTTGTTTCAGAATTATATATCTCAGGCCCGTTTGGAGCATAATTACCCCAGAATATGCAGTTGGTTACGGTCGGGCTGCTGTAACCGTTAAATATTCCACCGCCTGAGCCGTTGCCTAAAAAGTGAGGCGCACGATTGTCGTTGAAAGAACAATTGGTCAGTGTCGGATTGCTGTAAAAGTTTTTCATTCCGCCGCCGGAAGTGCTTGCTTCGCCGTTTAAACTGTTGCCGCGGAAAGTGCAGTTGGTCAGCGTCGGGTTGCTGTAGTTGTTATACATTCCGCCACCCGAACTGGAGCTGTGTATGTCGGAGCCGCTTGCCGAGTTGTTGGCGAAAGTGCAGTTGGTCAGCGTCGGGCTGCTGGAGTTGTTGTACATTCCGCCGCCGCAACTGACGCAGGTTCCGGTGCCGCTGTAGCAACCTGCATAGTTGCCGCTGAAAGTGCAGTTGGTCAGAGTCGGGCTGCTTGAGTTGTTGTACATTCCGCCGCCGCCGCTTGTGGTGGTTGTTGAACCACCGCCGCTTGTGGTGGTTGTTGAGCCGCCGCCGCTGGTGGTGGTTGTTGTTGAACTGCCGGCGCTATAGCCCTTTGCAACATTGCCGCTGAAAGTGCAGTCGTCCAGTGTCGGGCTGCTATTGTTTGAGTTATACATTCCGCCGGCTGCATTGTCTGCGGAGTTGCCGCTGAAAGTGCAGTCGTCCAGGGTCGGGCTGCTGGAGGATTCGTTGTACATCCCAGCGCCATATTTTGCTGAGTTGCCGCTGAAAGTGCAGTTGGCCAGCGTCGGATTGCTGGATTCATTGTACATTCCGCCGCCGCAATCATACGGGGATGAGCCGTTGGCGTTGCCGGCGGTAATAGTAAAACCGTCTAAGATTGCAGTCGAATTTGTATAAGAGCCGGTGACAACGTGGTAACTGTTCTCCCCATTATTGATAAAACCAGGTTCATCGTCTTCGTCGAGGTCGCCGCTGAGGATTGTCTGGTATGTGTTTGGGTAACGACCTCCGCCGCCAGCAGGGAATCCGCCGTAGATTGCAACGCCGTTTTTAAGTTGAAAGGTGGCAGTTCGGTCATCTGTACCGACGGGATTATTTATGTCTTCATCTGGCCGGTAAGTGCCCTGTGCTACCCAGATTTGAATCCCCTGATTCGGTTCGGCTGCCCAAAGGGCATCCTGCAGATATTTATACGCATCGGCCCAGCTTGAACCGTTATTGGCGCCTGGTGCGTTGGCGTCCACGTAGATTGTTTCTGCCTGGCAGACAGCCGCTACGCAGAAAACTGCGAAAGAGACAATAACCCTTCTCATTTTAGCCCTTCTCCCGCCCCCCAATATTAATGTTTTCACTCGTTATGAGTATACAACAAACACAGCGTGAATTGCAAATTAAAATGTTTCACGTCCGAACGCGCAAAGGCCGTCAAAGTCAAAGGCCAGTAAGGGATTTCGGTGCAAAGGCGCTTAAAAGAGTATCGGATTATTGAGCTTCGAGGATTTTAAGGAGTTCTGCGGGGGTGCTGATGAGCGCTCTTGCGCCGTCTTTTAGCAATTCATCGGCGGTTCGATAGCCCCACAGACAGCCGACGGGATACATACCGGCGGCGACGGCGGTTCGCATATCGATATTGGAATCGCCTAAATAAAGGAACTGTTCTGATGGTATTTTCAGTTGTGTTACTATTCGCAGGGCCAAATCGGGATGGGGCTTGAGGGCAACGCCGGGTAATGCGCCCTGGATAACGTCGAAACGCCATTGCGGGAGGAGCTTTTCGGCCATAATTTTTGTAAAACTGTCGATTTTATTTGAGAGAATGGCCAGGCGTAATCCGCGATGTTGAAGCTCATCGAGCAGTTCGGGAATGCCGGGATATGGTTTGGTGTGCTTTTGCCAGCAATTTGCGTAGATTTGCTGCGAGTATTCGGCTACTTTTTTGACGGTGCGGTTGTCGCGTGCGGATTCGGGGAGGGCACGTCTCGCCTCGACCTCGACGGATTCGCCGACAAAGTATTTGAAGGCCTCGACTGAGTGGGGCTTGAAGCCGAAATAAACGAGAGAGGCGTTCATCGCTTCGGCAAGGTCGATGAGCGTATTGAGCAGCGTGCCGTCGAGGTCGAAAAGAATGGCCTTGAACATTCCTGCAACGCCTGCCCTATGTTCCTTCGCCGAAGTCGGCGAGGTATTTGACCTGTTCGAGGGTCAGTTTATCAATCGTTATACCCATCGACTTGAGTTTCAGCGTGCAGACGGTGTTTTCGATTTCGATGGGAACGTTGTGGACGAAGGCAGCAAGTCTGTCGGCGTGTTTGACTACGTATTCGGCTTCGAGGGCCTGTGTGGCAAAGGACATATCCATAACGCTGGCGGGGTGACCTTCGGCGGCGGCGAGGTTAATCAATCGGCCTTCGGCCAACAGGCATATTCGTTTGCCGTTTGGAAGAACGTATTCATCGACGTGGTTGCGGATGTCTTTATTGATTTTTTTGCTGAGCTTGGCCAGGGCTGGAATGTCTATTTCGACATTGAAGTGCCCTGAGTTGGCGACGACGGCGCGGTCTTTCATAACGCGGAAGTGCTCGCTGCGAATGACGTTTTTGTTGCCGGTAAGCGTCACGAACAGGTCGCCGACCTTAGCGGCCTGCTGCATAGGCATAACCTCGAAGCCGTCCATCGAGGCCTCAATTGCCTTGATGGGATTGATTTCGGTAACGATAACGATAGCGCCCATACCTTTTGCCCGCATAGCGAAGCCCCTGCCGCACCAGCCGTAGCCGGCGACGACGACTTTGGAGCCGGCCATTAAGAAGTCGGTAGCGCGGATGATGCCGTCAACGGTGGATTGCCCCGTGCCGTAGCGGTTATCGAAGAGATGTTTGCTGGCGGCGTCGTTCACGGCGATGACAGGGAATTTGAGCTTGCCGGACTTGTCAAGGGCGCGCAGCCGGATAACGCCCGTGGTGGTTTCCTCCATACTGGCGATTACTCGCTCGGCGTCGTTGGTTCGGGTTGTGTGAAGCTCAGTAACGAGGTCAGCGCCGTCGTCGAAAGTAATCACGGGCTTATGGTCCAGCGCCGCGTGAATGTGCTTGTAATAGGTCTTGCGGTCTTCGCCGCAGATTGCGAAAACGGGTATGCCGAAATCCTTTACTAATGAGGCGGAGACGTCATCCTGGGTGCTAAGGGGATTCGAGGCGCAGAGAACGACGTTAGCGCCTGCCGCCTTGAGGGTGCGGGCAAGATTGGCGGTCTCAGCGGTTATGTGAAGACAGGCGGAGACGTTTTTGCCGGCTAAGGGTTTTTGTTTTGCAAAGCGTTCACGGATTGACGCCAGAACCGGCATATCGTTGTCGGCCCAGAGGATTCGTTTTTTGCCTTTCCCGGCGAGTTTAATATCAGCGATATCGAATTTCATATAAGTTTTCCTTTCAAAAACCACAGCTTTCACAGATTTACAGGGCAGAAAGTATAACAACAGAGCAAAAATTTATCAAGGATTTTCATAGAGGCAACAGGCGAGAGCAAGGAAATTGACGTGTTTCCCTGACGAAAATCTGGTAAGATGATATATCGAAGGTTGTGTTATGGAAGCGTCGTGTCAAGACGCGTTTGGGGTGATAATTGGTGAAGATGAATCTGTCGCGTAAAATGCCTTTGGGCCTAATCTGGACAATGGTATTATGCCTGCTGTTTTTTATATTGTATTATCTGTATTTGTGGCAGGTGGTTGACCTTCGGCTTATTTACCACGAGGGCGGAATAAGCTGGGATTTTCCGGTTTTTTACACTGGTTGGGAGTTTTTCAGGAAATTCATAACCTATCCGGGCGGGCTGGTCTCATACGTCAGCGCCTTTTTGGCGCAGTTTTTCTATATAGGATGGGCAGGTCCCGTGGTTGCTACTGCTCAGGCATGGCTTTTGTGGCTCTGCACCGGCGTGATAATGCGTGCCGCGGGCGGGCGGCGTATTGGCTGGGTGTGTTTTACCGGGCCGATTCTGCTGCTTATCATTTATGCCCGTTACACATACCCGTTCGCGAATGAGCGTTATGTGTACCCATTTAACATCGCAATGGATTTGCTGACAATACTCGGATTTTCGTATTTGTATATGGCGGCCACCTCAAAAGCGAAGCCGGTAAATTTAGTGATTTTCGCGGTCTTATCGATAATTGTTTATGTGGTCGGCGGGGGAGAGTATTTGCTGTTTTCGGTGATTTGCGGCCTCTACGAGCTGTTTTTCAGACGCCGGGCGGCGACCGCACTGGTTTTTCTGATAGCGCCCCCTATAGTCGCATACCTTGCAAGCGAGTTTTTTTTCGATGCAGGTATTACAGACGCCTTCAACGGTTTTATGCCTCATTTTTTTGGGGGCGATAAACTTACTTTGACGGTGGTTTATGCCCTTTACTTTCTGCTGCCGCTGGGATTGCTGGGTTTATGGATTGCGGGTTTGCTTCGTAAGGGCGAAAGGACGGCTCCCGCGAGGCCGTTGAAAACAATCGGGAAAACCGGGCGGGGCCGGCTCGAGCGGCTTCGAATGCGGCTGGCGGGAGAATCCGCGGCCGCGATTACGCCGGTGCTTGCTATTATTGCCGGGGTGCTGGTTATCTGCTTTTGCCACAACACCAAGGCGAAGGCGTTCATAGCGGTGAATTATTACGTCAACAGGGGAATGTGGAACAAGGCGCTCGAGACAGCCCGCCCATACCAGCATAACAAATTCATCAGCCACGCTATCAACCTCGCTTTGTACCAGACGGGGCGCTTAGGCGAAGATATGTTTGAGTATGACCAGGTGCGAGGCGCGCTGACGCTGTCGGGCGAATCGGAAACCCCCATGGGCCGATGGTGGTCGTTTGACACATACATCGAGATGGGGCATATGAACATTGCCGAATCGATGCTGGCTTTATCCATGGATACATTCGGAGAGCGGCCGATAGTTCTGAGGCGGCTGGCTCTGGTTAGTATGGTCAAGGGCGATACCGGCGCGGCAAAGGTGTATCTTGGGGCGCTTAGCAGGACACTGTTTGACGCGGGCTGGGCAAAGGATTATCTTGAAAAGATAGAATTAGACCCTAACCTGTCAACGGACCGGGAGATTCAGCGTTTGCGAGGTTTGATGCCGGAAACCGACAGAGAGTTCAATTCGCTCAACGAAAATCTCTTTCTTGACCTTCTCGAAAAGAACAGAGGCAATCGGATGGCATTCGAATATTTAACGGCATACTACCTGCTGACGGGGCAGCTTGACGATTTCGCGGGGATTATCGTCCGGCTGGATGATTTTGGTTATAAATTTATTCCGCGTTCGTATGAGGAGGCGATATTGCTTTACAATTTCATGACGAAAAAAAACAAGATAGAATTGCCTGGCAGTGAAATCGGCCGGGAGGCGACGCAGCGTTTTAAAGGTTTCAACGATATTTACCTGGGTCGTTACAGGTCAAACAAGAAACTTGCCTTCAATGAGCTGGCAGGAAATTACGGCGACAGCTACTTTTTTTATTATGTCTATGGCATATCGGGATTGAAGCAGTGAGGAAGCAAGCGGTAATTTTCAGTTTTGTGTTATTTGGAATATTATTGCTGAGCGGCGTTTTTGTATATGCCTGGCGAAGTCGCAGGGCTGAGATTGACAAATATAACTCAATAGAACGACCGCCGGAGATAAGCCCCGACTACAGTTCAATGGTAATACCGCCTAATATTGCGCCTCTGAATTTTATGGTGCAGGAGCGCGGCACGTCTTATTTTACTAAAATATACTCAGCGAAGGGCAAACCGATAAAGATTTCGAGCAGGTCGCCGAAAATCATAATAGGTAAAAATGCCTGGCATAAGCTTCTTGAGGATAACAAAGGGGAAAAACTGTATTTCGATATTTTTGTGAAAAAGGACAAGGAGGGCTGGGTTCGATTCGGCACGATAGCCAACAGGATTGCCGGCGAAGAAGTCGATGGTTTTGTAGTTTACAGGAGGATGCATCCCACTCATACAATGACCAGGGGGCCTGTAGGTATTTATCAGCGCGACCTTAGTAGTTTCGATGAACGAGCAGTGCTGGACAATCACGGCTATGTGGGTATGTGCCTGAATTGTCACAGCTTCAGCGCAAACCGGCCCGACAGGGTATTGATGGGCGTGCGGAGCAATACGAAGGGAGCAAAAACGCTGCTGTTAAAGGGCGACGAAGTTATTAAAATCGGTGCCAAGTTCGGCTATACGGCGTGGCACCCGAGCGGAAATATTGCGGTATATTCCATTAACAATCTTCCGATGTTTTTTCATACAGCCGGAGAGGAGGTTCGCGACACAATCGACCTTGACTCGACGCTGGCATATTTCGTCGCGGGCTCCAGGACCATTAAGACGACGCCTGAGATTTCAAGAAAAGACCGACTGGAGACCTGGCCTGCATGGTCCGGCGACGGACGTTATTTGTATTTCTGCAGCACAAAAATAACGTGGGCGGGCCAGGAGAAGTTTCCGCCGGACGGGTACGATAAGGTAAAGTATGACCTTGTTCGAATAAGCTACGATGTGGAAAAGGATAAATGGGGCCAGGTCGAGACGGTGTTGTCATCTAAAGATACAGGATTTAGCATAGCAATGCCGCGCATAAGTCCCGACGGGCGATGGCTGGTGTTTTGTATGTGCAAGTATGGTTATTTTCCGCCCTGGGAGAAAAACAGCGATTTATACATTATGGATTTGAAATCGGCCGAGGAATCAGGCCGGTATGAATATCGTCGGCTGGATATTAGCAGCGACCACAGTGAGGGCTGGCATAGCTGGTCCAGTAACAGCAGGTGGATAGTTTTCAGCAGCAAAAAAGAGCAGGGGTCGTTCACAAGGTGCTACATAAGCTATGTCGATAAGATGGGCAGTGTGCACAAGCCGCTGGTGCTGCCGCAAAAAAATCCGGAATTTTATGACTTCTGCCTCGAAACGTTTAATACCCCGGAATTTGTTACGGGGCCGATTAAGGCCGACGCAAAGGGACTAATGCGAGTTATGAACGGCGACGATGAGATTTCAGTAACCATACCCATCACGGGTGCTACTCCGTCGGCTGAGACGAAGCCAAAAACGGGACAGCCGTGGCGTGAGTAATATTCAACGCTCCTTATTGCAAGTATAAGAATGGGCAGGGAGAAAATGAGTGATTTTCAGGCAGACGTGCGTTTTTATCACAGGAAAAGGGCGAAAATCACTAAAAAGGGGGTAAAACGATAACAAAACGGTAACAGAAGGTGTTATAATATAAGGCAAGACATCGAAGGCAACGGAGGCCGGGAGATATCGCTTTTTAACAAGAGAGGAGCAATTGTGAAAAAAAGACGAAAGTGGATTATTATTGTAGTTGCAATTGCGGCTTTAGCGGCGCTTGTTGCTGGCAGGATGATAAGCAAGAGCCGCAACGGCAAAGACGCGGGAGAGGTGGTTCGGATTGAGGAGGTAAAGCTTGGGGAACTGACGGAGGAAATAGGCGCGCTGTGCGAGATTGAGCCGAAAGAAGTAGTTCAGCTTAGCGCCAGGGTATCTGCGCGTATAGTGGAGATGCCATACGATGAAGGCGACGTGGTAACAGGCGGAGACCCAAACTCTGAGCCGCCGGTGCCGGCTTCGGTGCTAATTGAGCTTGACGCAAAGGAAATGGAGAGTCAATTGCAGTTAGCGGAGGCAGGCCGGAACGCTCAGGAGGCACAGATAGAGGTTGAAAAGGCGAGGATTGAGAGCAGCAAGGCGACCGTGGTGGGACTTAAGGCATCGTTAGAGCAGGCCGAAAAAGACCTCGAAAGGAAAAAGGGGCTTTTTGCTTCGAAAGACATCAGCAAGGCGGATTTTGACCTTGTAAAATACAAGGTTGATGAGCTTCGGGCGCAATATGATTCGGCGGGGCACAGTCTCGACGCGTCGCAGAAAAATCTGGTTGTAATGAAACATAACCTCGAAGCAGCCGAGGCGAGGATGACAGAAGCGAAGGAGGCGCTGAGTTACACGACGATAACGTCGCCGATAGACGGGGTTGTTACGAGGGTAAACGCAAAAGTCGGCGAGATGGTGATGACGGGGACGATGAACAACCCAGGGACGGTGATAATGGAGGTTTCAGACCTGTCGAGGATGCTGGCGGTGGCACAGATAGACGAGGCGGACGTAGGAAGCCTGGAAGCAGGGCAGGAGGCAACGGTGAGCGTTTTGGCGTTCGGGAACATAGAGTTCACTGGAATTGTCGACGAGGTAGCACTTAAACACCGCATAAGCAACACGGGGACCAGATACTACCGCACGGAGATACTTCTTGAGGACGACCCAAACGTATCGAAGCTTTATACGGGACTGACGGGACACGTCGATATCAAGACGCGGAAACACGCCGATATTCTAAAGGTTCCCAGTCAAGCGGTGCTGGCGAGACCGGTCGATGAGATGCCCCTTGAGATACGCGACAACTGCAGCGAGGTGGACAAGAACAAGACGTTTGTGACCGTTGTTTACCGGTTCGTGGACGGCAAGGCGGTTGTAACACCGGTGAAGATGGGTAAAAGCGACCTGAGGGATACGATTATCGAATCGGGTCTTAAAGAAGGAGACAAAGTCATTGTGGGACCTTACAAGGTGCTTGAGAATATAAAACACAACCAGAACGTTCAGGACGAGAGGGAAGTGGAAGCCAAGAAAAAGGAAGAGGAAGAAAAAAAGGCAGCAAAGAAAGGCAAAAGCGACAGCAATGAAACGGCGAGCAAGTAACAGCAACGGTGTTATTCTTCAGCTAAAAGGCGTGAGGCGAATTTACGAAGTGGGAGTGGACCAGATACACGCACTTGACGGGGTGGACATTGAGGTCAGAGAGAACGAATATATCGCGGTGATGGGACACTCCGGTTCGGGCAAGAGCACGCTGATGAACGTCCTAGGGTGCCTGGACAAGCCGACCGAGGGCAGTTACGAGTTCGGGGGTGATGATGTAACAGAGATGGAGGACTCGGAGCTGGCGAGAATACGCAACGAGAGGATTGGCTTTGTGTTCCAGTCATTCGAGCTGCTGCCGCAAATGAGCGCGATAAAAAACGTGGAGATACCGCTTCTATATTCGAGGTTTGGATGGCTCGGGCGAGGAGCAAAGGCGAAGAAATCTCTGCAGCGGGTCGGGCTTGAAGACCGGATGACCCACAGGCCGAACCAGCTTTCGGGTGGAGAGAAACAACGCGTGGCGATTGCAAGGGCACTGGTATGTGAGCCGGACGTGCTTCTTGCTGATGAACCGACAGGGAACCTGGACAGCAAGACGACGAATGGCATAATGGAGCTTTTCGACCAGCTTCACCAGCAGGGGCAGACGATAATCATTGTAACACACGAGGAGGACGTGGCGAAACACGCAAGGCGGATAATCAGAATGCGGGACGGCAAAATTTATAGTGATATGCCGATTGAGCAGGACAGGGCGTCAAACTCTTCATCGGGGGCAAAATCAAAAGAGATACAAACATGAAGAAGCTGCTACTGGCACCGATACTTTTCTTGCAACTGCTGTATCAGAGCAGTTACCTGGCGGTCGGCCAGATATGGGCAAAAAAGACGCGGTCGATTCTGACAACGACCGGGATTGTAATAGGTGTGGCGTCGATAACAACCGTAATAGCACTGCTGACAGGGCTGAAGAAGCAAACGCTTGCAGATTTCGAGAAATGGGGCGCCAGAACCATTTGGATACGTCACGCAGAACCCCGAACAGGACCCAAGCGGAACATATCGTGGTGGAATTTGAGGTTCTGGCCCGACGAATTCGATGGAATTTTAGAACGCTGCCGGTCGCTTGTGAGGTTTTCACGAATAGCGCCTCGCGATTTTTACACTCCTTTCATAGTCAGATACGGCGGGAAGTCGGTGGAAGGCGTCAATGTTACAGGAGTGGACCCGGGTGCCGAACAGATTACCAATCGGCCAGTCATACTTGGCAGGCCTTTCTCGAAGCTCGATGAGAGCGAGGGACGCCAGGTTTGCTACGTAGATGTGATGTTGAGGGATAAGCTCGGCTTGGACAAAGATTGCATCGGTCAGACGGTGCTGGTGGGCGGCAAAAATTACCTGATAATAGGCGTGGTAGATATACTGCCCGAACGGGCATCGCAATGGACAGGTGGGGGGCATGGACTGGAGATGTTTATTCCTTTCAGGACGTATTTGAAACTGGGTGACCCACATCCTCATATGTATGCGATGGCTGAGAGCATATCAACAGAGTTGTCTGAAGAAGCAGTGTCAGAGATAACTTTCTTTCTTCGCCAGATGCGCAGACCTCGCCTTAGTCCGGGAGAGCCGGACACCTTTACTGTTCGTTCGGTTCAGTCGAGAATTGAACAATACAATCGGGTGTCAATGTTAATAACATTGATTGCAGGCGGCGTTGCCGGTATATCGCTTCTGGTGGGGGGAATCGGGATTATGAATATTATGCTCGTTTCGGTTTCGGAAAGAACAAGGGAGATAGGATTGCGTAAGGCCGTTGGTGCGAGAAAAAGAGCGATATTGACGCAGTTTCTCGTGGAGTCGCTTATCCTTTGCTTCTTCGGTGGGCTGATTGGGCTTGGGTTAGGCAAACTGCTGACTATAGCGATTGGTGCAATATCCAAAAACGAGGTGCTGGGTATGGCACAAATACCTTTGTGGGCCGTGGTGCTGGCGTTTGGCTTCTGTGGGACAGTCGGGATAATCTTCGGGATGATTCCTGCGATAAAAGCGATGCGGCTGAACCCAATAGAGGCGTTGAGACATGAGTAGAAGAGCAATAGGCGGGTATATCAAGGATTTGCTGCTGTCGCCGATATTTTTCCTTCGGCTGCTGTATCAAAGCAGCTATCTGGCGATAGGACAGATATGGGCGAAGAAAGGACGGTCTGTTTTGACGACGACGGGGATAGTGATAGGGGTCGCCTCGATAACGGCCGTGATAGCTTCTTTGACGGGACTAAAGGCAAAGGTGCTTGCCGACCTCGAAACGCTCGGCGCCAAAACCATCTGGGTATGGTTTTTGCGGCCGGATACGGGACCAAAGAAAAATATCTCGTGGTGGGAGTTGCGGTTCTGGCCCGGTGAGTTCGACGGGCTTTTGGAGCATTGTCCGTCAGTAACCAAGTTTTCTCGAGTTTCACCTATAGACTACCGCTTTATGGCGTCGTTCGGAGAAAAAACGGTCGAAGGGGTGCGGCTTATGGGAATAGACCCCGGCTGGGAAGAGATAGCGAACAGGCCGGTGATTATGGGCAGACCTTTTTCGGAGATTGACCAAAGTGAAGGTCGGCAGGTGTGTTACGTAGAATCGGCTCTGCGGGACAAACTCGGGATGGACAAGGACTGCATAGGTGAAATGGTGGTTGTGGGGGGACGGAGTTACATGGTAGTCGGCGTAATAGACCAGCGTCCTGACCTCGCGGTGATAGACGGCGGCGGAGGAGACCGAATGGAGGTATACGAGATGTATCTTCCATACAATACATTTTTGAAATTGGGCGATAAGCGTCCCTTTATATACGTGATGGCAATGAGCAAGTCGCCGGAGGTTTCCGAGGAAGCCGTCTCAGAGATAAAATTCTTTCTCCGTAAGTCGCGCAGGCCTGCATTAAGCCCCGGCGAGCCGGACACCTTCGGTGCGCAGTCGATGCAATCAGCTATGCAGCAGTTCAACCAGCTTTCACAGGTGATAACGCTGGTGGCCGGTGGTGTCGTGAGCATATCGCTGCTGGTGGGTGGAATCGGCATTATGAATATTATGCTTGTCTCGGTATCGGAAAGAACCAGAGAAATAGGACTTCGCAAGGCCGTCGGTGCAAAGAAAAGGGCGATACTGACGCAGTTTCTCGTAGAGTCGGTTGTTCTTTGCTTTCTCGGGGGATTAATCGGACTGGGAATAGGCAAGCTCCTGACGATAGGAATTTGCTCGATTAATAAGATGCTGAATATGGCTCACATACCTTTGTGGGCAGTGGTGCTGTCGTTTTGTTTCTGCGGAACGGTCGGGATAATGTTCGGAATGTTTCCCGCGATAAAAGCGGCGAGATTAGACCCGATTGAGGCGCTTAGACATGAATAAAAACGGAGTACGGAAGACAGAGAACGGAAGACATAAAACAGCAGTCAGCCGGTCTGCCCTTTGTAATCTGTTCTCCATCATCTGTCTTCTGTTTTTTAGTGGGTGCGAGGAGTTTGTCAGCGAGGAGGAGTTTTATACGGTCAAGGCGAGGCCGGAGCAGGTAAAGGAGATTGATACGCTGAAGCTGGAGAAAAAGGCGGACGCCAATGAGGAGGTGCAGACGCGAGGACAGGCAGAAAAGCAGATTATGCTAAGTATTGAGCAGTGCCGGGCGATGACCTTGATGAATAATCTCGATTTGAAGGTCCAGTTGATAGAGCCGGCGATAGCAGCCAGGCAGGTAGATGCCGAAGAAGCGAAGTTCGAGTCGGCGTTTTTCACGAACTTAGATTATAGAGATATAGATCAGCCAACGGTTGTGGTTGAACAGGCAGAGAAATACAAAAGCGGGTCGGTTGACCTTGGAGTTGACGTTCCGCTGCGAACCGGTGGAACGATCAGATTTGACCTTGCGGACAACCGCACAAAGACCATTTTTAATACTTACGACGCAAACATGGACGTCAATGGACAAGACAGCACGACGTCTTACACGCCTATTGCGACACTGTCGATAAGTCAGCCATTGCTGCGGGGGGCGGGCAAAAGGGTGAATACCTACTCGATAAGAATTCTCGAATACCAGCGGCAGATCACAGATGCGCTTACGAAACTGGAGGTGATACGAGTTTTGGCCAATGCCGACAGGGGTTTCTGGCGATTATACGCAGCCAGAAAAGAGCTTGAGGTTCGCCAGCAGGAATATGAATCGGCAAAGGCGCAACTTGAGCAGACCCGGCGAATGGTGGCATCAGGGGAAAAGGCGGCGGTCGAGGAGTTGCGGTCAGAAGCGGGGGCAGCTGAACGATTAGACGCGATAATAAAGGCAGAAAAAGAGTTGCGGGACAGGGAACGGGAATTAAAGCAGATTCTAAATGAAACAGGATTAGGTGTCGAAACGTCGACGGCTATCACGCCAATAACGGAGCCGGACCCGGTTCGTTACGAGATAGACCGAGACCTTTTGATTACATCGGCGGTTGAAAACCGTATGGAAATGCTGGAAGTAGAATTGCAGCTTGCGCAGGATTCGAGCAGGATTGACTATTTTAAAAATCAAACACTGCCGCTGGCTACTCTGGATTATTCTTATCAATTAAACGGTAACGGCCCCACTCGAAACGACGCATATGATATTATGTATAACCGGGAACTGGAAAGTCATATAGTTGGGATGCGTTTTATAGCACCCTTAGGCAATGAAGCGGCGAAAAACCGGCTTCTCGAATCGCAATACCGCAGGAGCCAGCGGTTATTAACCAGGGAGAACCGTCGGATTTCAATAGAGCTGGAGGTTTTGGCGGCAATTGAGCAATTAGAGGCAAACTGGCAAAGCATTTTGGCAAGCAGGCAGAACGTGATTTTGGCGGGTCGGCTGTATGAGGCGGAAAAGCGGCAATTTGCGCTTGGCTTACGCACGAGCACCGATGTCCTTGACCAGCAGGCGAAATTCGCAAACGCTCAAAGCGCTGAGATTAAGGCGCTGACAGAATACCAGATAGCACAGGTTGATTTGGCGTACGCGACCGGGACGCTGTTGGGGGCCGCGAAGGTGCGATGGGAACAGATAGAACCAAAATAAGCGTAACACCTTTCGTAACAAAGAGTTATGCACATATAAAAAATTTTTAAAAAAAGTAAAAAAAGGGCTTGCAAAAAAGGGCTTAGAGGGTGTATAATGATGATGACAAGTTAATAGTTCTTTTCTTCCAATTAGGTTTTAGTTGTCAGTGGGATAGTGGGTATTGAATAACCATGTAATATTTTTACCGCTGTCTCACAAGAGTCGGGGTCCTTCTCAACCCCGGCTCTTCTTTTTTGGGGAAATAACATCCTCCTCGTCTCGGTGAGGGTCAAGCCGCAGCCGGGAAGGATAAACGGTTTTTTTTGTGTTTATTAGCGAGGAAGCGAGAACGCTTAATGAGATGAAGTGGCGCTTATGTGGGCGGCCAGGAGTATATGGCGGAGGCGGTCGATATTGAGCTTATCGAGGTAATCCTCGGTGAAGTCGAGTTTGAATCGGCCTCTGAAGTTCCTTATGCGTCGTTTAAGCTCCTCCCTGTCGAGCGCCGCGATTGATGTTGCCGTCTGCTCAAAATACTCTTTTGAAGTCATTACATCACCTTTCTCAATTTTACGACGACCGGCTTTCATTTGTGCCGACATTTTTCCTTTCGACCGGATTGGGATGTTTCTTTTTGAAAGGAATCGGGAGCGCTGTTTTTCAGTATTGAAAACGAGCAGATGGAGCGAAAAATTTTTGTATGTAATCGGCGTATGGTCTGATAAGTTTTAGATATGAACACGCAAGAGCTTGATTACGACTTGCCGGCGGAGCTGATAGCACAGCAGCCGGCTGAAATACGAAGCGAATCGCGATTATTGGTATTGGAGCGTAAAAGCGGAACGCTGACAGACAGCGTGTTTAAGAATATCGGTGAATTCCTGCGGGCGGGAGATTGCCTCGTGCTAAATGACACAAAAGTCCTGGCGGCGAGGTTTTACGCCAGACGCCGGACGGGAGGCAACCTTGAAGGACTGTTTCTGAAACGAGAGAATAACGGCGTATGGGACGTAATGCTGAAGGGGGCGGGAAAAGTAAAGGCAAGGGAAAAAATTTGGCTCAAAAACGTCCACGGCGAGGACTACTGTGCGGCGGAGGTGGTTGAAAAAAAAGAAGACGGGAAGTGCCTTTTGAATATCGAGAAGGATAGTCAGGCAGAAAAGATTCTGGAGGAGATTGGCTTTGCGCCTGTGCCGCCATATATAAAAAGAGACGCATATTTTGAGCAGGCGACAAAAGACAGACAGCGTTATCAAACGGTTTACGCAAAGCAGCCGGGGGCGATAGCGGCGCCGACGGCGGGGCTGCATTTTACGAAGGAGCTTATAAACGGGCTCGAAGGCAGAGGGATTAAGTTTGCATATATAACTTTGCACGTGGGCGAGGGGACGTTCAAGCCGGTCAAAACGGAGAAACTCGTAGAGCACAGGATGCACGCGGAGTATTTCAGCATAGACGAAAGGAACGCCCGCATAATAAACGACACGAAACAGGCCGGAGGCGGGATAATCGCCGTGGGAACTACATCGGTGCGGACGCTCGAAGCATCGGCGAAAGATTCAACAGTCAACGCAATGAGTGGCCAAACGGAATTGTTCATTTTACCGGGATATCGCTTCAAAATAGTCGATGCGATGGTAACTAATTTTCACCTGCCTCGCTCGACGCTGCTTGCGCTTGTGTCGGCGTTCACGGGGCTTGAGACGATATTGAGCATTTACAGATACGCGATAGAAAAACGATACCGTTTTTACTCGTACGGCGACACGATGCTGATTATTTGACATTCGACGGAATCGAAGGTATATTTGTGCCGCGAATTATGAATTATTAAGAAGGGGCTGAAAAATGAGCAGAAAAATTTTGGCAGGTGCTATTTTAACTATTGTCGCGGCTTATGTGGTTGGATGCCGCGAAATGAAATTTTGGATGAAAAAAGATAAGGAGCCAGGCAAAATGAGCGTAAAGGTTGAACCATTTGGAAAGACGCCGGACGGTCGGGAAGTTGAAATTGTAACGCTGACAAACGGCAAAGGCCTAACGGCAAAAATTACAAACTATGGCGGGACAATCGTCTCATTCGAGGCCCCAGACCGCAACGGCAAGCCCGCCGACATCGTGCTGGGATTCGACAGCGTAGAACCCTATACAAAGCCGTCGTCGTTTAATCCGTTCTTCGGAGCAATCATAGGACGATACGGCAACCGCATAAGTGGAGGAAAATTCACATTGGACGGCAAGGAATACAAGCTGCCGATAAATGACGCGGGATGTAATACTCTGCACGGCGGAGTCGACGGTTTTCATAAGAAGGTATGGAAAATTGAAGAAGCCAAAGCCGATGACAATAAGGCGATGTTGAAGCTGAGCTACCTGAGCAAGGACGGCGAGGAGGGCTTCCCCGGCAATCTAAAGTGCATTATGACATATACGCTCACTGCGGACAATAAATTGGAGATGAAGTACGAGGCGACAACGGATAAGCCGACGGTCGTGAATTTGACGAACCACTCATACTGGAACTTAGCCGGGCACGACAGCGGCGAAATGCTCGGCCAGCTCCTTATGATAAACGCCGATAAATTCACGCCTATTGACAAGGTATCGATTCCGACCGGGGAGCTCAAAAACGTGGAAGGAACACCGTTTGATTTTACACTGCCGATGAGTATCGGCTCACGCATGAAGCAGATTGATATAGGCGGTTACGACCATAATTACGTTCTCAAGGGTAAGCCCGGCAAGATGAAACTCGTCGCTAAAGTCGAGGACCCCGGCAGCGGGCGTACAATGACGATTGAATCTACCGAGCCGGGGGTACAATTTTACAGCGGAATTTTCCTTAACGGGCTGAAGGGAAAGGGCGGCAAGATTTATAACAAGTATAACGCGTTCTGCCTTGAGACCCAGCATTACCCCGATTCGCCGAACAAGTCGAACTTCCCGTCAACGACGCTGCGCCCAGGCGAGAAATACGAGACGGTTACAATTCACACGTTCTCGACGAAATAGAAAAGGTAAAAGGGCGGGGCAAATTCCAAACCCCGCCCTACATTTTAATTCAATCAGCCGTATGCTGTTTCTTTCGACCGGTGCCAATATATTCGGGATGTAGTATTCCAGTTGCAAGGTTTTCGAGGTATGCTCGTTTTTTATCGCCCCTTACCCTGAGAAGCTGATAAGTGTATCCTTTCTTGCGTAGCTTTTCTTTATTACGTTTCAGATATTTAATTACAAATGAAGACGCGCCATTGAGATGATTTTTGAGGCGCTGATGAAGCCCTTCTCTGCCACCATAGGTTCTTCCTACGTGGAGAACAGTCCGATTTTTGCGGATGATATAAACACCTTGCGTTTTCGACACATTCATTAGCTTGCCGTTTTCTGGAAACTGACAGGATTCCTTTGCAAGCAATTCTTTTAGTGAATTTGCAATAACTTTTGCCTCCGGATGCCATTGTTCCCAGAGAAATTCAGTAAGGTTATTCATGGGATACTCTCGCTTGTCTGCATCCATTCGGGAAATGGCGAACCGGTCGCCAAGGAATAAGCGGTTTCGGGGGCAATGTCAATGTCTTCGTCCCAGGTAACGACGCCGAGCTCTTTATTGATGTGCACATTTTTGAATACTTGTGGATTTTGAAGCTTTGAAAAGACACCGCCTTTGGCAATGATGGGCTTGCAATCCAGAATGCCTGACTTGCCGTTATCGAAGGTAAGCTCCAGCCGGAAGTCGTCGAGACATTTAAGTTTTACAACATCGTGATACATAAATCAGTTCCTAATTGAGCGGTTCGATTTTTTTGGGGGACTTTCCTTCTAGCGCAAGCTCCCAATCTTTCATCAGTTCGTCCTGGTGCTGGCTTGCCCACTCGATTAATAAACCCAGAGCACGTGCGGGGAATTTACCCTCAAGCACTACTAAAGAACGAATATCGACCGCTACCTTATATTCGCCATATCTGGCGTGAAAATGCGGCGGATTATGTTCGTCATAGAACAAAGCGATAATAATCCCATAGAATCGACAAATCTCAGGCATATAAATTCCCTGTATCTTCAGTGAATTATTGAAACTAATATCACCACATACACCTTATGTCAATAAGGACATTTTACGCAATAAAAACACTTTGGCCCGGCTTGATTGGCGGGATTTTATCTTGTTTGGCGGCAATATCGTCTTTTGTCAGGGCGAAGGAGGGGGCGATTTCGATTACACAGTCGGGTGTGCCGTCGGCTTTTCGGGGTATTTTGACGCCTGCCGATACGAGCCAGTCGGCTGCACGAGCTATCATCATCTGTTTTGTTGTTTCGACGCTGTCTGAGCCCGCAGCGTTTTTTGTTGGTGCGAATTCTTCGCTGCGAATGGTTTGCAGGATAATTGACTTTTTTGCTAACGGCAGGGCGTCAAAAATGAAGGTTTCGAGCTTTATGCCGCTGGGTGTTGTGGGGTTAACGTGATTACCCTGGTCGTCGATATGAGGGATTTTTTTGACGGCCCTGTGAAGGGGCAGCGATAAGCCCTCTTTATTCAGCCTTTCGACGAATGAGACGCTGATAATATGGATAGCGATACTGCCGAGGTTAAAAACCAGTGAGCCGTCGGGATTTCGTTTCTGGGCAAGCTCACAGGGGAGGTCGCTGTATTCGATGACGGTTACTTTCCCGTCAGCCAGGCAGAAGTTGCCGACTTTTTCGAGGGGGCCTGTTTTGGTAACGGCCTTTGAAGACATTTCAGCGCCGTCGAGGGCGTGCAGGCCGATGAAGAGCGGGTCAAGGACGCTTACAAGCGGATTATCGATTTGGAAATAGCTGATGAATTCTACGCCTCGTTTTTTCATATCGGCCAAAGCGCCGCTTTTATAAAGGGCGAGTAAGCTGCCGCCATGACCGTCAGGTGAAGAAGCGACGGTATCTATATCGGACAACAAGATTTTGCCGTCGATTGAGAAATTGGGCAATGTGCCCTGCTGGAAAATGAAGATATTTTGTTTATCGAGACCATAATAACCGTTGGCGGAGAAGATATCGAGGGTCTGCTGGTGGTTCAGGGGGCTGGTCATTATATACCAGGGGCATAAAGCGTTATATTTTTGGAAAAGTGCGGCAAGGATTTCGGCGAATATCCCAAAAAGGGTTTTGTTTTTGACGGGGCTGATAGGAAAATCGCCTTTGGGACCGTCAAAGCCGAGGCGGGTACCCTGGCCGCCTGCGACGATAAAGGCGGCAACCTTGCCCCGTGAAATGAGTTTTTCGCCTAATTGACGCGCCTGGTCGTATTTGAGCCGCTGGGTCTCATTTTCGGGTTTTGGGGCGTAAGACGGAGCAGGGGCTATATTTACAGGCAGCTTGAAGGGGGTATTGTTAAGGACAAAATCGTTACGCCAGCGGTCCAATTGGGCGAAATCGAGGCGGCTAAGCTGGTCAAAAAGGCGCTGTTGCTGAGCAGAGTTTAGCCGGTCCCAGAAGGCCAAAAGGCTGCTCTGGCCGTATTTTTTTAGGACTTTTTTTAATTTTTCGAGCTCTACCCTGTCTATCATAAGCGTTTTTAGTATCAAAAAGGGTCTTTATAAATTATCGGAAGGGAAATTTCAAGAAATTTGACGATTTTGCCGAAAAATCACTTGACATAAGTTGTTTTTAAGGATAAATTAAGGGTAGCGTAGGCAGATTAAAAAACGAGTATTATTATATTTTGTAAGCTGTCATCATAATGTAAACCTGCCCAATCATATCGAAACCTGCCTGCCAAAAGTGGTTTTTGCTTTTACCGGCTCATAAGTGCGGTTGTTTTTCGCCGGCGAAAAGCAGCCAGTCCGCCAAAGGTGAAATGTCGCCAAACGGCGTGTGTTAATTTGATTTAAGACGATTAAGACCGGCAGTTGCGGGCTAAACTATTAAAAGTGAGATTCGCAAAGTAATTTTGGGGCAAACCCGGCGCCAGGCAAGGTGCGGGGCGAACCGTGCAGGTGAGTAAATCGGCTTTATCGTTTAAAGCCATACCCGATTGTGCCCGAAACAGCCGGATAGGCGAATCTCGGAAATCCGCCACAGGCGGACAAGATTTAAAGGAGAACGACAATGAGAAAGAAAGGTTTTACATTGGTCGAGCTGTTGGTCGTTATCGCCATCATAGCTCTGCTGATGGGCATCCTGATGCCCGCGCTGGCAAGGGTCAGGATGATTGCCTACCGGATGGTCTGCGGGACAAACCTCGCGGGCATCGGCAAGGCGATGTTACTGTACGCCGGTGATACGAAGGAAGCGTATCCGATGACCGGCTGCGTAGGTAAGACGACCTGGTCTGATACGGGGCAGCTTAATTTCTGGTATGATTACGGCCAGATGTGCACGCAAGTATACATGTGCGAAGGAGGAGACCCACCAACAAGTTGCAAAGCAACCATCGGCTCGATTTTCTACATGCTTGTCAGGTATGAGGACACCTCGGTAAAACAGTTTAACTGCAAGGGCGACGTTGGAGTCAGGACGTTCCGGCTCAACGATTTTCCGCAAATCAAGGGGACGGTAGAAGATTTTACGAAATGCTTTGATTTCGGCCTTTCACCCGGAAGATATTGCAGCTATTCGTATCATCAGCCGTTTTCCCCCTTAGCTTCGGGCGGGGCGAATGGAATTCAGTGGCAGGTAACCGGCAGCAGCCCCCCCAGTATGCCGATGGCGGCGGACAGAAATCCGACGTTAGACACCAATGTTAATTATATAACTTCCACCGCCGTTACATCACCCGGTGGGACACCGGTTTCCCCGGAGCAAACGCCTTGTGACACTTGGACTACCAACAGCAACCAGTATATTGACAAAGACAACGTTTATAACTCCTTTGCCCATCAGCGCGAGGGACAAAACGTGCTTTACGTCGATGGCCACGTTACGTTCGCAAAGACGGCAAACGTCGGTATTGACAACGACAATATCTGGCAAAGATGGGTTAGTCCGCCAATCCCAACTCAGCCAAAGCCGGTAAAGAGGGAAAGAGAGGCCTGTGGAGGTTTTATACCACGAGGGACTGCCGGGAACACAGGTCAAAATGCATACAGTTGCACTAACAACCAAGTAACACCGATGGGAGCCGGCGACTCGCTTCTGGTAAACGAGCCACAGGATACCGGCACAACTCCGGTCATTTAATAACTTAACTTAACGTTAATACACGGCCATATACCGAACGGTATATGGCCGTTTTTTTTGATGCGGGAGGCAAGTGCGGTTGTCTTCAGGGGGGATTTGTGATAAATTAACGTAAACCCGCCCCTGCGGGGCGGGGCTAAACAATGATAATCAGGGTGTTACATTGGCGGAAACGATTGTTTACAAGATATTGGCGGCGCATCTAAAAGACGGCCGGCTCGAAGCGGGCGAACAGACAGGCATAAAGATTGACCAGACACTGACGCAGGACGCGACGGGAACGACGGCTTTTTTGCTGTTTGAGTCGATTGGCGCGGGTCGAGCCCGGACGGATTTGTCGGTCAGCTACATCGACCATAATATGGCGCAGTTCGGGCCGGAGAACCATAACGACCATTTGTATTTACAGACGATAGCGGCCAAAAGCGGGGTTTATCATTCCAGAGCGGGTAACGGGATTTGCCACCAGGTTCACTTAGAGCGGTTCGCAAAACCGGGGATTACGCTATTGGGAAGCGATTCGCATACGCCGACGGCGGGGGGAATTGGGGCGCTGGCGATTGGGGCAGGCGGGTTAGACGTGGCGGTGGCTATGGCGGGGGGGCCATTCTATTTGACCTGCCCGAAGATATTAGGCGTTAAACTTACAGGGCGGTTGCCCGACTGGGTCGCTGCTAAAGACGTGATTTTGAAACTTTTGGGAATACTGACAACGAAGGGAAACGTCGGCTGGGCAATAGAATATTTCGGGCCGGCTGTTGCGACGCTGACTGTGCCGCAGCGGGCGACGATTACAAATATGGGGGCGGAATTAGGCGTAACGACCAGTATTTTTCCCAGCGATGAGCAGACACGGAAGTTCTTAGCGGCTCAAAAGCGGGAAAATGACTACCGTGCGTTGAGTGCGGACGCGGGGGCGATTTACGACCGGCTGATTGAGATAAACTTAGGCGAGCTTGAGCCGATGGCGGCCTGCCCGTCATCGCCGGACAACGTCAAAAAGATTTCAGAAATTGAGGGTATGGAGGTCGGTCAGATTGCAATAGGAAGCTGCACCAACTCCAGTTTCAGTGATTTGATTATGGCGGCCAGAACCTTGAAGGGAAGACGGATAAATCCAATGGTAGAATTTGCGGTTGCGCCTGGCAGCAGGGATGTCTTGAATATGTTGGCGGTCAGCGGGGCGCTGACGGACCTGATATCGGCGGGCGCAAGGATTCTCGAATGTGCGTGCGGGCCCTGCATAGGGCTTGGACTTTCGCCTGCGGAAGGGATTGCGAGCTTACGGACGTTTAACCGTAATTTCAGCGGACGAAGCGGGACGAAGGACGACATGATTTATTTGGTAAGCCCTGAGACAGCCGTGGCGTCGGCATTGACGGGGAATATTACGGACCCGAGACGATTGGCGGAACTGCTCAGGATAGAATACCCGAAAATTGAGCTGCCGGATGAGTTTATAGTCAATGATAATATGATAGAGCCGCCCTTGAGCGAGAAAGAGGCGGCAAAGGCGGATGTCATTCGCGGGACGACGATAGTTGTTCCACAGCAGCCGACAAAGCTATCGAAGGATTTGAAGGGCGAGGTCTTGATAAAATGCGGCGACAAGATTACAACCGACCACATAATGCCTGCGGGGGCGTTTTTGAAGTATCGCAGCAACGTGCCGGAGTATTCATCGTTTGTATTCCATTGCTTCAATGAAAAAGGCAAGCCCACGTTTGCGAACCGCGCGGCGAAGGTAAAGGCGTCCGGCCTGGCGGGAATTATAGTTGCGGGGGCAAGCTACGGGCAGGGGTCGTCGAGGGAGCACGCGGCGCTTTGCCCGATGTATCTGGGTGTGAGAGTGGTCCTGGCCAAGAGTATCGAGCGCATTCATAAGGCGAACTTGATAAACTTTTGCGTCGTGCCGATAGAGCTGGCTGACGCCGGCGACTACGATAAAATCAGCGAAGGCGACAAGCTGCGAATCGATGGATTTACTGAGACGATTAAAAATAAAGACGAGGTGAAGATTATCGAAGAGACGGGCACATACGAAATTAAGGGAAAACTGAACCTGTCCAAGAGAGACAGGGAGTTATTACTGGCGGGGGGCTTATTGAAATATACGCTCGAAAAAGCGACAGCCCGCGGCAAAGAAAAATGATAAAAATAGTAAGCGTGTTCGGGACCGGCAGGGCAAAGCCGGGCAATGTAGATTACGCAATCGCCAAGCAGCTCGGCAGGTTGCTGGCCAAAACCGGTTACTCGATAGCCAACGGCGGATACGGCGGGACGATGGAGGCGTCGGCGAGGGGGGCCGCGGAAATGGGCGGCGAGGTGATAGGGGTAACGTGCCTGGCGTTCGGACGCGGGGCTGCGAATAAATACGTCAGTCGTGAAGTTGTGACCAGGACGTTAAATGAACGGCTCGATAAGCTGATAGAGCTTGGCGACGCATACGTGGTATTGGCGGGAGGGACGGGGACGCTGCTGGAGCTGGCGATGGTTTGGGAATTGAAAAACAAGGGATTTTTGGACGGCCGCAGGCCGATTATAATTTTAGGCGAATACTGGGGCCGGTTAGTGGAAGAGATAACGGCATACGACCCGGATGCCCCCCGGCATTTGATATTGGCAAAAGAGCCGATAGACGTTATTAAAATTTTGAAAAGACGCCGACAGACGCCAAAGGGCTTGAAATGAGAATGCAGAATACAGGAAAGAGCACAAGAGCACAAGACCACAAGACCACAAGACCACGGGTTCTGAATTGTGCACTTGTGACTTGTGCGCTTACGACTTTTTGGGGCGGCGAGATTTCGGCTGCCGAGGCAAGCGGACTTCTGCGGGATGATTACGTCATTTCGGGATTTGACGGCAAATTGACAGAGGATAGCCAAGGCAAATGGCTGTTTGAGTTTGAGAAGGATTACAGCGATGGCCCGGCGCTGCTCGCGGCGGGTGAGCCGATTGAGATGCTTAAATCGGCGACACTTGAGAAAATGGTCGAGGACGCCAACGAACGCAAAGACGCAAGGTATCGGCTGTGGGGCAAGATTACGAAATTCGCGGGGAAAAACTTCATTTTTGCGTCATATTTTCTGCCTTTACGAAAATTAGACAAACCCGCGGAGCAACAGACAACAGGAGATAAAACCGGGCAGGCGGTAAACGCCCCGAACGACGTTTTGACAATACCGAATGAGATAGTTGCCAGGTTGCAGACGTCGGAAGTTTTACCTGCCGATGAGGAACAGGCGCAGGTCCGGTTAAAGCGGGACGCAATTTTCGCTAATCGCGCCGGGTTTGTAATCGGCGGGCAGGGTAAATTTCTGTTTCAGCCGGATGGGCTTGGGCGAGGTGTTGTTGGATTATCACTTGAATTGCTGCCCTGCCATAAGCTTGAAGAGGCAATCGCGGAAATTAAGGCAGAGCCGAACCCAGTGAGGTTCAATGTCGCGGGTATTCTGACAAAATATGAGGGCCGGCAGTATTTGCTGCTGCAAAAGGTAACAAAGGCCTATAGTTACGGCAATTTCGGAAAATAATTTCACCGCTGAGAACGCAGAGACCGCAGAGGAAAAAAGAGATTAAAAAATGGCAAGTGAGCTTGATAAATTGGTGATTAAATACGACCAGCCAAACTTCAAAGAACGAGTCACTGAACTCCGGCTGTCTGTTTTTCAAGGAACCCATTTTATTGGCGAGAAAGAGCAGCAATTAGAGGCAATTCTTGAAGCAGTGATGGAACGCGATGATGAAGCGGTAGCTGAATACACCGAGAAATTTGACGGCGTGAAATTAACGCCGGAGCGGTTCAGGATTACGGATGAGGAGCTAAGTAACGCTCATAAAGCAATCGACAGAAAACTTTTAGAATCAATTCGACAAGCGATAAAAAACGTCGAGGACTATCAAAAAAAGATTTTTATCGTAAACGACAAAGATTTTGGTTCTACGGGCATAAAATATACCCCTATAAAGCGAGTTGGAATATGCGTGCCGGGGTCGTCTGCGCCGCTGCCATCGACGGTAATTATGACTGCGGTTCCTGCGCAAGTTGCGGGCGTAAAGGAAATTGTTGTTGTCTCGCCGCCGAGATACAAAGGAAGCATTCACCCAGTTATATTAGCGACTTGTAAAGAACTGAAGATTAAAGAGGTTTACAGAATAGGCGGGGCACAGGCCGTAATGGCACTGGCGAAAGGAACAAGGACAATACGAAACGTGGACAAGATTGTAGGGCCGGGGAATGCCTGGGTTCAGATGGCAAAGAAAAAGGTGCTCGGTTTTGTCGGCATCGATTCTATAGCTGGACCAAGTGAAGTTCTCATAATCGCAAATGACAAAGCAAATCCGGCATGGGTGGCAGCCGATATGTTAAGCCAAGCGGAGCACGCTCCTGGTGGTGCGTATTTATTCACTATTTCACGAAAAATTGCAGATGAAGTCCTCGAAGAATTAAAAAAACAGGTTGAACAATTAAGGCGAAAAGATAAAACTATTGAGTCACTTGAAATATCAAGTGGCATAGTCATCTTTGAAAATATAAATGCTTTAATTCGGGGAGCCAATGACTTTGCAGTGGAACATTTGCAGATTCAGTGTGGAGATGAAAGCAAGAAAATCGCTGACCAAATTAACAATGCCGGCGCGATTTTTATCGGTAATTATTCGCCGGTTGCAGTCGGCGATTACTGGGCGGGGCCGAGTCATACCCTGCCGACAGGGACAAGCGCACGGTTCTTCAGCGCGTTGAGCGCAAACGATTTTGTAAAGGCGACCAGCATAATAGAATACGACAAGAAGAAATTAGCGGAGAGTGCGGATGATATAATCCGGCTGGCGGAAGCCGAGGGGCTTGACGCGCACGCAAAAAGCATACAGATACGAATGAAGGTCCGGGATTAAACGGCCCAATTGAGCTTTTCCTGATATTTAAAATAGAACCGGCCGAGCAGGTGCGCCGACACCATAAGTAAATAGATTAAAAAAGCTTTAACGAAGGGATATAACGGAAAAAACATCCAAAAAATTATCATCAATAATACCGGAGATGCCATAATCGCGGCGATAAGCATAATCAAGCCGCAATAAGGAAAGAAGGTGATGAGAATGGAGGGAAAGATTATACCCGGGCGCAGACCTTCGAGGGAATCAAACATTACCACGGCCAGGATAGACATCAGATATAAAAATATACCACAGCCGACTAAAACCCAGAAAGGCCAGTCGATTCTCCCGGCGAATCTGTTATACGAAAAAGCGGGTGCGGCGCAAACGGCAAGACAAAAAAATATTCTCAGAAGCTGCCAAAACAATTCCGAAAAACCAGGAGTTTCAGATAATGTTTCCGGCGCCCGAATGCCGCCGCAAGCGCTGTCCCGTATGCACTGAGCCATAAACCAGTAAGCATACATCCATAAAACAATATTGGCGATTACGCCGGCAAAGAGAATCAACAAGGCCAACGGGCCTAACAAAAAGGAAAACAGTATGAATAACAAATAAATCGCCAAGGGAACCAAAATTACGATACCGAGAAATATAAGTCCCTGCACGTTCGCGGGATACAGGAATACATCGATAAGCCAGGGGTATTTTCGCTTCGGAGGCGGACTTGTATCCTGAGTAAGCATACCTGCGCTTTCGTGAAGAATTTGATATTCCTGTTCTTTTGTTAAAGCGGGGTGCGATTCCGAAGAACGTTTTGTATGAGGCGGCTGCTGTAAAAGCAGGTCGGAAAACAGGTCTGGTTTCTGGTCATCGAGCTTCGAAGGAACAGATTCCAATGCGGGTGAGGGAATCTGCGGCACAACTAATACGCTTTGGCATTTTGGGCATTTGCCTTTTTTGCCGGCGTATGATTTGGGGACTCGAATACGCTGCCCGCAAGCATTACAGGCAAACCGGATTATCGAATCCGCCTCGTTCTCCTTCGGCTCATTACCCTCCATCGCCGATCTTCCTTTGGATTATAGTTGTTTTTCAGGAACTTTTTAATTTTGCTTTTACAACATCGGCGGCCTGCGAGAGAGCGTCGTCGAGTTTTTCCGGTTTTTTGCCCCCTGCCTGCGCCATATTCGGTCTTCCGCCGCCGCCCCCTTCGATAATTGGCGATATTTGCTTGAGGATATCGGAGGCGCTGATTGTTTTTACGAGGTCATCGGTCACGCCGGCAAGCAGTGTCGCCTTGTCGCCTTCGACAAAACCGAGAACTATGACTGCCGGTTTTGCCTTCATCTTGAGCATATCAATCGCGGCCCTTGCCTGCTCGACGGTTGTTGGCGAGAGTTTGCCGACGATTATCGAGACGTCGCCTGTTTTAATGCAGCTTTCGAGAAGGTGTTTTGCTTCGGCAAGCGAGTCGGCTGCGCCCTGGTGCGGTGCGGACTTGAGCTGCTTTGCAAACTTTTTATTCTCGGCAAGTATTTTAGAGACCCTTTCGATAATACTTTCCGGCGAAACCTTGAGCATAACGGCAAGCTCATCGATGATGTCGCTTCGTTGTTCGAGGTATTTGGATAATCCCTGACCAGTGAGAGCGGTGATTCTGCGGACGCCTGCCGATACGCTTTCTTCCTTTATGATTTTGAAATCGGTAATAACACCGGTTCGGTCAACGTGGGTGCCGCCGCAAAATTCCTTGCTGAAGGCGAGATTCAGGCCTTTTTCATCCTGAGCGCCGACGGCGACGACGCGAACCTCCTCGCCGTATTTCTCGCCGAATAACGCCATCGCGCCGACTTTTTCCGCCTCGTTACGAGGCAAAACAGCGCAGGCAACCGGTAAATCGGCGATAATTGTTCCTCTCACAAGCTCTTCGACCTTTTTTACCTCATCCGGGGTCATTGCCTTGGGATAGGTAAAATCGAAACGCAGGTAATCCGGGCAAACCAAGCTGCCCTGCTGGGCGACGGATTTACCCAGCACCTGTTGAAGCGCCCACTGGAGCAGGTGAGTGGCTGTGTGGTTTTTCTTTGTTGCGTCCCTGTCGTGGCTGACGGTTGCCGTAACCTTGTCGCCAACGGCAAGCGTTCCTTCAACGAGATGGCCGCGGTGAATCACGCAATCGGCGACTTTGGCCGTCGAATCAACGAAGAATTTTCCCCTGTCGGCTTCTATCGTCCCGCAATCGCCGACCTGGCCTCCCATTTCGGCGTAAAAGCAGGTCTTATCGAGAACAACGCCGATTTCGGCGCCTGCCTCGAATTTAGCGTCTGTTTTGTAAGCGCCCTGGTCGATAAAGCCGCTAATTGTCGCAGCCACACGGTCGGTCTTGTATTTATGCAGGTCTTCGGTCACGGGCAGTTCTATACCGGCAATCGTAATGAGGAATTGTGCGCCTTTTTGGGCGGCCCTTGCCCGGCTGCGCTGCTGTTCCATTAACGTATCGAAGCCGGCGGTATTAACACTCAGGCCTCGTTCCTGGGCCATCAGTTGAGTAAGGTCGATTGGGAAGCCGTATGTGTCGTAAAGCTGGAAGGCGTCGTCGCCGGTAATCGTTTTGCTTTTGGACTTTTGCGCCTTGTCGGCGGCAGCGTTAAATATCTCAAGCCCCCTGTCTAACGTTTTGCCGAAGCTCGCCTCTTCCGATTCGATTACGGTCGAGATGTAATCGGCCCTTGCTTTTATTTCAGGAAACGCTTCGCCGAGACAGTCATCCACAGCGGGAACCAGTTTATATAAGAATGGCTCTTGCAGACCGATTTCTCTGCCGAATCGCGAGGCGCGTCTAAGAATCCTGCGAATGACGTATCCCCTGCCTTCGTTCGAGGGGGTTGCGCCGTCGGTTATCGCGAAAGTAAGCGCGCGTATATGGTCTGCAATGACGCGGAAGGCGTTGTCGGTTTTGTTGTTCAGTTGCGACGTGAATTTTTGGCCGGTCATCGCGGTTAGCTTTTCGGTAATCGGCGAGAACAGGTCGGTGTCATAATTGCTTCGTTTATTTTGCATGACGGCGGCGATTCTTTCGAGTCCGGCGCCGGTATCGACGTATTTGGCGGGTAACGGCGTCAGTTTGCCGTCTGCCGCCCGATTAAACTGGATGAAAACGAGGTTCCACAACTCAATAAACCTTGCGCAGCCGGCGTTCACGGCGCACTTGTGGCCGGGAACGTCTTTCTTGTCGCAGCGTTCGGGGCCCAGGTCGATATGAATCTCGCTGCAAGGGCCGCAGGGGCCTGTTTCGCCCATTTCCCAGAAGTTGTCCTTTTTGCCGAATTTCAGGACGCGGCCGGCGGGAAGCGGCGTAAATTTCGTCCAAAAAGACGCGGATTCGCTGTCTTCCGGCAGGTTATCAGCGGCGTCGCCGGCAAAAACGGTGGCGCATAACTGGTCCGGGTTGATTCCCCAGACCTCTGTGAGAAGCTGCCATGCCCATTCAATCGTCTCGGCCTTGAAGTAATCGCCGAAGGACCAGTTGCCTAACATTTCAAAGAACGTGTGGTGATAGTTGTCGTGCCCGACTTCTTCGAGGTCGTTGTGCTTGCCGCTGACGCGAAGGCATTTCTGGCTGTTGACCGCCCTGCGCCGCGATGGCGTCGCCAGGCCGAGGAATATGTCCTTGAACTGATTCATTCCAGCGTTGGCAAAAAGCAGCGTCTGGTCGCCAATGGGAACTATCGGCGAGCTTGGGACAAAGGCGTGGTCCTTACCTTTGAAGAAGTCAATAAAGCCGGCCCGTATCTGTTTTGCGCTAAGCATCATAGGTTATGTATTTATTCCGGCTTGATGTCATTTGTCCGCCCCGGCGGATAAATCTTCTACTAATCCTTTTGCGACCAAAATTTTGTGTTTTATCTGCTCGCAGAGGTCCTTGTTGTCGGCAAGGAATTGCCTTGCCTTTTCTCTTCCCTGGCCAAGACGGATTTCGCCGAAGCCGAGGTGTGCGCCTGATTTTTCGATTACGTTGCAGGCGGTCCCGAGGTCTAAAAGGTCGCCCTCGTAGCTGATACCGTGGTCGAACATAACGTCAAATTCGGACTCGCGGAAGGGCGGGGCGATTTTATTTTTGACGACCCGGGCCCTCACCCTGCTGCCGACGGCGCCGGTTGCTTCTTTAATTGTTGTAATGCGTCTCAGGTCGATGCGGACGGAGCTGTAAAATTTCAGGGCGTTGCCGCCGGTGGTGGTTTCGGGATTGCCGAACATCACGCCGATTTTCATACGAATCTGATTAATGAATATAAGGGCTGTTTTGCTTCTGGCGATTACGCTGGTCAGCTTCCTCATCGCCTGGCTCATCAGTCGCGCCTGAAGGCCCATGTGGCTGTCGCCCATTTCGCCTTCGATTTCGGCTCTTGGAGTGAGCGCCGCGACGGAATCGACGACGACAACGTCAACGGAGTTTGAGCCGATGAGCATTTCGACAATATCCAGCGCCTGCTCGCCGTTATCGGGCTGGCTGATGAGCAGCGAGCTTACGTCAACGCCGAGGCGTTTTGCCCAGGTTGTATCGAGTGCATGCTCGGCGTCGATGAATGCGGCGACGCCTCCCGCCTTTTGCGCGTTGGCGATGATGTGAAGGGCCAGCGTTGTTTTGCCGGAGGATTCGGGGCCGAATAATTCCGTGATTCTGCCTCGCGGGATGCCCGCCCCGCCAAGGGCAATATCGAGCGATAACGCGCCGGTTGAGATACCCTGGATTCGGGCGTATTTGTGCTCGTCCATCTGCATAATTGCGCCCCTGCCGTATTGCTTTTCGATTTGAGCGATGACTCGCTGCAATGCCGATTCTGCGCCTGATGCTTCCGGTCTCAACGGCTCAACCGCGCCTTTGCTTTGCTGGGATGTCTTCGTCTTTGTCATTTTTTTCTCTCCTCCAACATAAGTTAAAAGAGTTTAACAAGAATTCTAAATTCTTAATTCTGTTAGTTTATAGCTTGCCAATAGAGTATAGATTGGACCGGCCGGTGTCAACTGGCTTTGATAAATGCAAAGGGCATCGGCTGAGATTGAGCCGAGCTTGTAATCCGCGAACGCCTTGCAGGCATCGGCCAGTTTGAAACCTGCTTTAGGATTTCGCACCCGGCACAAAGTCAGATGAGCGCTGAATTCCCGTTCTTCCTTAGGGTATCCCGCCTGTTCGAGCCGGCCTTCAAGGTCCTTTTGCAACGCCAATAGCTCATCGGCTCCTTTACCTGCGCCCACCCAGACGACCTTTGCGCTCCTGCCGCCAAATGTTCCGACGGTCTCGATATCGAGAGTGAAATTTTTATGTGCTTCGGCGACCTGTTTTGAAATTTCGCAGACGTCGGCTAATTGCTTATCTTCTATTTCACCCAGGAATTTCAGTGTAAGATGAATATTATCCGGCTCAACCCATTTCACGTCGCCTTTTTTAATGTCAACCTTAGCAGCGATTTGTTTTTGCAAATCGGCGATTGCATTTCTCATTTTTTCATCAATATCTATCGCTATAAAGCAACGCATATTTCACCCAACTTTTCACCGCGAAGAACCCAGACACCGCAGAGTTTTTTACATTTTTGCAGGGCGAGATTTACCCTGCCAATTTGCCCTATTCTAATCGTGGATTGTGTGATTTTCACGGTTTTTCAACGAAATTTTGCGTTTTTATGCAAAAAAGCATTGTTTTCATCAGTTTTCGTCGGATTTCATTACTTTTTTGACAAGTAGTGCCGGACCACCATCATTTTTACGCTAAAAACCTAACTTGACCTTAGTTGGCCAAGCTTTTTGTGGTGGCCAAGTGTGGCCATCTTCATTTTTAAGCCAAAAACGCAATTTTACCTTATTTTTATGATGGGCAGGTAGAACATAGTAGCGCATACTACCACATACTTGCGTTTTTAAGCTAAAAAACGAACTTAAGTGGGGCGATTCTTAAAACTTTACCAGTTTGCGAAGCTCGTTGAGGCGATTATCGATATTTTGCCGGGTTGTCTTTGTCAGCCCCTTTAGCGAGAAATCAGAGATTGTAAAAGACGCGACGACCGTGCCGTATGCGACGGCCTTTTTCAAGGTTGCGAAATCGGTTTTGTTTTGGCCCGCTAAATAGCCGAAAAGACCGCCCGCGAAGCTGTCGCCTGCGCCTGTCGGGTCTTTGACAACCGTGGCGGGATAGGCGGGTAAAACAAATAAGTCGCCGTTTTTACGGCGAAT
>JAFGDN010000046.1 GCA_016932095.1 Sedimentisphaerales bacterium | reverse complement strand
CTAATCGCCTCCATACAAAAATGCGACGATTCCTTGCAGATACCTTTGTTGCAGGGTGCACAGGGCGCATCGCCTTTGACAAATATCTCATCGCTGTAACCAGGGTCGGTCCATTCCGGATTATTGGGGCCGACTAATGTGACGACTTTCCGCTTTAATGCGATGGCTATATGCCGAGGCCCCGTGTCGTTACATATAACCAAATCCACAAGCGAGTAAAGCCCCTTCAGTTCGCCCATTGAAATCGGTAAATCGGCGAGATTGATTACCTTATGCATCGAGGCCTTTACGATTTCCTCCGCGATTTGCTTTTCGTCGGCGTTGGGCGCGACCGACAAGACAACCGTCGCATTATTATTGGCGACCAGCCAGTCAGCTAATTTTGCGAACCTGTCCGCCGGCCAGCGTTTGCTCGGCCCCGTCGCCCCGGGAACGAGAATCACGACTGGTCCGCCGGCATTAAAAATTTGCGGCATCTTCGCTTTGACTGTTTCCGTGTCCTTCGGCTCGACCGTCAATTCCATTGTCCTGTCCGCAGCGTCCGCCCCGAGATGCGACGCGACGGCTAAATAATAATCGACCGCCGATATCGGCTTAAACGCCCCCGACGCCGATTTCAGCGGATGCAGCCGGTCGGTCAGAAAAATACCTCTTGCGTCTCTAACGTATCCGATGCGAGCGGGAATACCCGCTAAAAAACATACAAGCGCCGAGCCGAACGAATTCTTAAAAAGAATCACGTGCGTAAAATTTTGTCTTCTCAATGACCTCGCCAGGCCGAACACCCCTTCTTTATTTGCCTCAATCCACCCGTCCGTAAAATCGCAGGGCGACAATACCCGCCGAACGACAGAACTTCCGAAAAACGTTATCTTCGATGACTCGAACCGTTTTCGAATCGCCCTTAACGCGGGCGTGCACAAAATCGCGTCCCCCATCGGCGACGGCAGCCAGACCAGAATATTATTTTCGATTTCCGTCATCTTGACGTTTTTTTTATTGATTATTGATAACTGATTATTGATGATTTAGCGGAACGGGCCTTTTAATTATCAATTATCAATCATCGATAATCAATCCCTTACTTCGGCCCCTGCATTATGTAAAACGTCATCGCCATAAGCTGAAACAGTATGGCAAAACCGAGAGAAATCAGGACCGCGTTCAATCGGCCGGCGGGGCCTAACAGGAAATAAACGCTCAAAAACAAGCACAAAAAAACAAGCCCCTGGACAATGCCCGCGACGAACCTGTTTATATAAAACTCCCCGAACATACTGGTCCGGTGAGCCAGCTTAAGCTGGTCGAGAATGTCTTTCAGCAACTGGTTTGTCGTCGGCTCTTCATCGTTTTTTTTTGCGGCTTCCTGCTTCGCCGCTGCCTGTGGCGGCGGCTCTGGCTCGCCTCGCGGTAAAACCGGGGGTTTCAGCTCTTCAACAGTTTGCGGCTTTGGCTCAACAACCGGCGCCGCCTCGACAGTCGGCTTTCGGCCTCTCGCGTGCATCTTGATTATGTTTATAACCTCTTTCAAATTTACCGCCCTGTAATCCGGGACAATCCGGCCGGGCTGAACCTTCTGCTCATGCCCCCTGCTTTCGAGCAATATCGTCCGGCACCCCGCACGCGAACCTGCCTCTATATCACCCGGCCCATTGCCAACCGCCCACGATTCATTCAGGTCGATTTCCATATCTTTAGCCGCCTCGAGAAGCATCCCGGGGCTGGGTTTCCTCATTTCGCTTGTCCTGCGGTATTTCGGAATCACGCCATCGGGATGATATGGGCAATAATATATACCGTCAATAGAAGCGCCTTTTTCGCCGAGCAGCTCCTCCAGCCGTTTATGAATTTGACCCAAAACATCCTCTGTCACAATCCCCCTCGCCACGCCCGACTGGTTCGACGCGATAACGAGCTTATACCCCATCGCCTTAAGCTCAATCAACGCCTCCGGGACGCCCTCCAGCAGCTTCACCTGGTCGGGATTATTTATGTATCCCGGGTCTTCAATCAGCGTATCGTCCCGGTCAAAAAATATCGCCTTGTTTGCCATGGTTTTACTTAAACACTTTAATAAAAAGAGATTTAGCCACGGAGTTTTTTAGCCACAGAGAACCTGGCGCGGCCTCTGGCCGCAACCAAATCCCAGGCACTAAATCCGAAATCCGTCTTCGCCCCTGTTCTTGTTTTCGACAAGAAGACAAGAGCGTCGGCAACCGACAGGCGAAAAACGCAAACCGCGCCTTCCGTGTTAATCCGTTGTTTATGAGCCGCCCCAGGGATTTTGCTTTTTCGGCGGCGGTTTCACGGCGGATTCCGTCTGACCTTCGAGCTTTACGGGCATCTTTGTTTTGGGCGAGGGCTTGATTTTGCCGTAAAGCAGGCCCACAGCGGCCTTTATGGAATCGGGCGTGCCTGAGAAGTTGCAGACGACAACGTCGGCCTCGCTTGTTGCGCCTTGTATGTACGGCGAGTTGGTTACAACAACGACTTTCTTGCCCGCCTCCTTCATTTTCTTGACAAGCAGACGGTTGTTGCCTGTCTTGACGATTCGGGCGTAATAATTAGTCATAACGACAAGGTCAACCTGTTTGGCCAATTCGAGACACTCGTTAATCTCTTCTTCAATGGCAGCGAATTCGGTATCGACCAGGACCAGGTTTTGATTATATTCCACCATATCTTCGCAGAACATATGCTGGTGCATATAAGGGTCTTTGCCGCAAAATTCGTAAGGGATGCGCTGCTCGATGACAAGCGTTTTCTCTTTCGGATTCAAAGGCAGCAATTTCTTGTCGTCCCGCATTACAATGAGGGCTCTTTTGGCAACGTCCCAGGAGAAATCGATGACGGGCTTACTCATAGCGAACGCCTGGGCTTTCTTGGGGTCTTTTTTGCCGGCTGTTTCGAACAGGCCCTGGTCATATTTCATTCTCAGCAGGTGCGTTACGGCCTCATTGAGTCGTTCCTCGGAGATGTCGCCGTTTTCGACGGCCTGCTTGATTCCGAAGAAGCACTGAGAGCGTGACTCGTCGTCGGCCTTGAGGAGAATCGTATCGCAGCCGGCTTTGATAGCCATAGCGCAGGCAACCGGCAGCGGCCATTGTTTGAGAATGGCGGCCATGCCAATCGCGTCTGAAACAATTATGCCGTCGAAGCCCAGCTCTTCTCTCAACAGGCCGGTAAGAATCTTCTCCGATATCGTCGTGGGGTATTTATCATCATATGCCGGGTAAACCGAATGGCCCGTCATAATGGCCTTTACGCCGGCGGCGATTGCCGCCTTAAATGGAACCAGCTCTACTTCGTGCATACGTTTTTTGTCGGCCCTGATAATATCGAGGACATCGTGAGCGTCGGTGGCTGAATCGCCTCTGCCGGGGAAGTGCTTGGCGGTGGCTGCGATGCCGCCGTCCTGCAAGCCCTGGATAAATGCAACGGCGTGTTTTGCGCAAACCTCGGGGTCGTCGCCAAATGAGCGGACGCCGATTTCCGGATTCTTGGGATTGATATTTACGTCACAGACCGGTGAATACATCTGCGTTACGCCGATATTGCTGAGCTGCTTTGCGATAATGTTATTGATTTTGTAGGTTAGCTTGGGGTCGCCGATAGCTGCCATACCCATTGGGGGCGGGAACTGCCTGATGCCGCCTGACATATAATCGTTTTTAAAGTCGCCTTCGAAATCGATGGTCATATGAAGTGGAATCCCGGAGGACCTGGCCATAGCGATTTTCTGCAATTTATTAAGGTCCTTGGTATAATCGCCGGGCGTGATGCTGATACCAAAGGTCTTTCCTGCAAAATACGTTTTTGCAATCGTGAAGTAGTCCTTCGGGGGCTTGAAGGTCTGGTCAATCTGGGAATTGCCCCAGTAAAGGTTCTTGCAGGTCTCGACGGCGTATGGTTCGAGGCACAGGCCACCGCAGTGCAGACGCGTGATTTGCTCGATACCGCTGGGCGTTATCTGCGCCCCTCGCCGGGTGAATGTCAAAAGCTGGCCGACTTTCTCCTCAAGCGTCATCTTCGCTATTTTTTTACTGATAAATGCGTCTCTTTTCGCATTGCTTTTCTTCGCCATTTTTTTATCTCCTGTGTTTTTCGTTTAGGATTCCCATTTACCTTTGTTATCGGGTCCGACCCAGAATTCGCGTTCCTTCTTCCAGCCGGCCTCGTCGATTTTCATATCTTTAGTTTTCCAGCCCGCTTTAATACGTTTTGTTAAATCATCAAAACCCTTATTCCACGATAAGCCGTCAGGGACGGTAACATTCATACTTCCTGCGGCGTTTGCGTATCTCAGGCAGGATTCGATAGTAAGACCGCGGACAAACGCTGAAAGGAAGCCCGCGATGGCCGAATCGCCCGAGCCGAGTGCGCCAACGAATTTTTCCTCCCGGTAAACCGGGAACCACAGCTCGCGATTTGCCCAGTTGTCGAGGTCCTTGCAGCCGGCGGCGCCTAATCTCCTGAGCTGGTCCTTGTCGCCGGTTCTGAGGTATAATCCCCTGCTGCCGCATTTGACCATAGCGATGGGCGTTCCCATCTGAATCATATCCTTGCCGAGGTCTGAAATCTCCTTGACCGTCATATGGTCAAGAACGCTTTCCTTCGGGCCTAATTTGGCCTTCTTTTCGAGAAATTTTTCCTTGTAGAGGAAGTAAAATATTTCTTCTGCGCTTGGCACCATAATATCCGAAAGCGGAATCCAGTCGGTAAGAATCGCCTTCCAGTTGACCTGGCCCGCGTAACTGTTCACATCCGGAAGCGACAGGTCAAGCGCGGTTGTGGTTCCCAGCTCCTTTGTCTTTTTCAGGATTTTGGTCAGTTCGGCGCCTGTGTTTTCATAAATCTTTTTCATCCAGGGCGGATAGCCGAAAAGCATCAGTTTGGAACGGCCAACAAGGTCGAAATCCATATCCTCGTAAACAAAGGTGTCGTTTGCCCCGCAATGATGGAGGTAAAAGCGGTCGATGCCGGGGATGCAAATCGCGATTGTATATGACGTTGATTCCCCTTTGACCTGATGAATGCCTTTGAAATGCCCCTCGTGCTCCTCATACCACTGGATAATCTGGTTGCCGAAGTCGTCATCGCCGACTTTGCCGATAAGCTCGGTTTTGACGCCCAGACGCCTGATTGATACGCCGGCGTTGGTTACGGGGCCGCCCCCTACGACAACGCAATTGCCCATATTTATCATTTTTCCAGGCACGAGGACGTCGGTCATTTTATCGACCTTGCCCTCGATTGTAAAAGCCGGGATGAGGTCAAGACAGGTATGCCCCGCCGCCACGATGTCGATGTCTTTCTTTTTCACCACTGTTTTGACTCCTATAAGGATTAAATTTACGTAAAATAAGAACGCGAAATGATAACGAAAAACAAGCCGCTGTCAAGGGTTAAAATAAAAAAGTTTGGAGTTGTCTTACCCGCCTACCTGCGACTTGCAGGGGCAGGCGAGCCAAAAAGACGTGAAGAATTAAGAGTTGTGATTGACGGTGTAATTGTCTCAAAGAATGCGGGGATGGTGTAAAGAAAGGGGCTTCCTTGCCGATTTTAATGGAAAAAAACAGGCAGGAAAGCCAAAAATGGCCGGCCATACCGTCTCATAGGCCTGGATTATACGGTTAGAACCAGGACGATGCGCGGCTTTAAGAATTGGCCAAAGGCGCTGGAACATTGCTATTTGTCGGAATAGCTGCGGGGCAGGGATGGCGTCTGCGATTTGCGAAAAGTAATCTGAGGAAGCGGGCGATGCGGCCGGCCCCCCGAAAATCCCCCGCATTTTTGGGACGATTACAGGCACAAAACCATTGACTTGCCCTTCTAATTCGGTTATACTGTTTTACAGTATAAATGTGGCACGCCCAAAACGCATCCAAACGGCGAGCATTCCAAGCCCTATGATGTTTGTTATGTATCCCGGATGAGGGCAGGGAATTACGGTGATGAAAGGTTTATACTTTTTAGGAGGTATGGTGATGTCGTTTTTGAAAAGCAAATACACACCGAGGACCTGTCCCAAAACAGGTAAAATCATCGGGTCGGGGCGTAAAAGTCGTTTATTATGGTTATTTTTCCCAATTACCGGCCTGGCAGCCCTTATATGGTTTCTTATTCGAGTTATCCCAAAGCCATCAAGGGCAATGTATCCCTGCCAAAGAGTGGCGTTTCCAATTGCGTCCGGTTTCGTCGTATGGCTGATTGGCATTACCGGCTCAGCGGTCGCCTATCATAAAGCAAAACGCGCGCTGTCACAAACGCGCTATATTCTTGCAGCCGTCTGCATCGTCGTAAGCGTTGGATTTATTTTAACGGCAATGAGCGGCACTAACGAAAACGTTGGTTACGCTCACGAACCAATTGTCCACAACAACCCTATTGGCGAAGCAAAAGGCGTCCAGCCGGGCCGGGTTGCCTGGATTCACGACCCCGATGCAACAAACTGGGGCGGCGGAACATCGGCTCCATACCCCTATGAAAACACCTGCACCGACCAGGCGGTTGTAAATGAAATGTTTTCAAAAGGAATTCGCGCTCTGGCCGGCGAATATACCGACGCCGACGCCTGGGACGCCATTTTCAGGAATTTCAATCAGCGAATGGGAAAAGGCGATGTCGGCTATACCTCCGGCGAGAAAATCGCGATAAAAATCAACTTCGTCCTGATGTATTCCCATCCATGGAATGGTGAGATGCCAACGGGTGTTCTTAGCCGTATATCCAACTCACCGCAATTGGCGATAGCCCTGTTGAAACAGCTCATAGATGTTGTTGGCGTAAGCCCCGGCAATATAAGTATAGGCGACTGCCAGATGATGATGCCGAATCACTGGTATAATATGGTTCATGCCCAGTGCCCGGGCGTGGTTTATATGACAAGAGCAGGTGTTTCACACACCGGCAGGACGGCGGTTACGCTTGATTACAGCGCGCCATTCTACTGGAGCGACCCCTGTGCCGCACACATGAGCGGGGTTACAAAGCAGGACTATATTCCGACGCATCTTGCACAATCTGATTACTTTATAAATTTCCCGATTCTTAAAAGCCATAACAGCGGCGGGATAACCTTGTCTGGCAAAAATCACTATGGCTCGCTATCGAGAACACCAAACGAATCGGGCTACTATAATATGCACAATACCAGGCCTGCTAACGACGACGGTTCTCCGTATGCTACACCCGGGATGGGCTACTACAGGGCCAATGTTGACCTTATGGGTCATCCCAAACTCGGCGGAAAAACGATGCTGGTTTTAATCGACGCACTATACGCCGGTCGAAGCTGGGATTCCCAGCCAATTAAATGGGCTATGCCGCCATTCAATAATGACTGGCCCAGCAGCATATTCCTCTCTCAGGACCAGGTAGCAGCCGACTCAGTCGCCTTCGATTTTATGGACTACGAATGGGACGGCGCCGTCGGCAGCCTTAATGGATATCCGCAGTATTCCGGAACAGACGACTACCTGCACGAGGCGGCGATGATTCCAACCCCTGATTCCGGCGTTACTTATGACCCCGCTGACGACGGCGGATTGACCGAGAGCTTGGGCGTTCACGAACACTGGGACAACGCCATTGACAAGCAATACAGCAGAAACCTTGACCCGGTTAGCGGGACTGGTATCGAGCTTGTTACCGCTCCACCCGAGGGCCTTATCGGGGACTTTGACGGCGACGATGACATAGATTTTGAGGATTTTGCAGTTCTCGCGGCTGCATGGTACAGCGAACCCGGCGACGACAACTGGGACCCTGACTGCGATATCTCAACACCGGCAGACAGCATAATCGACGAATTCGACCTGGCCGCTTTCTGCGATAATTGGTTACTATGACCCGGTTTTTAAGCAGCGTTATACTTAAGCTGTCACGGGCAACATATATCAGCCAACGAATGATATTTCGTGCTGCGTTTCTTTTAGTTTTCATTCTCGGCATAATCGGCTCGGCGGGAGCAGATGACCTGAGCGTCGATTTCACTGACCTGGCGAAATTAGCAAAGGCATGGCGGACATCAACCGGCAACCCGAACTGGGACCCTAATTGGGATGTCTCAATACCGCCTGACAGCGTAATTAACGAAAAAGACCTTGAAATCCTCTGCGAAAGCTGGCTCAATCCCCTTATTACCGGCCTCATATCACCTGGGGCGACGCTGCAGTCGGTTTACTATGAAAATAATATCGGTTTCGAGGGCGCAACCTGGGACCCCAGCAGCGACAAGCTCTTCTTTACGAGGAGAACCAGCCCGTGGCGGATATTACGTCTTGACTCGCCGGGCAATGTTACCGTCTGGTTAAACAACTCGCCGCAGACAAACGGTATGTTAATTTCGCTCGAAGGCCGGTTGCTCGCCTGCGACGAAAGCCCGATGCAGGTGTCGAGCCGTAGTATCGGCATAAGCGGCCCGGGCGATACAATAATACTGGCCGACTCATCCGACGGCTTCACGAATAAACCCAATGACCTTTGCCAGCTTGCCAACGGCAACATTTACTTTACCACCCCGACATGGACGGGTGGAGTCCCCCCTTCGGCACAGGGTGTATGGCTGCTCGAGCCGGACGGCACAGTAACGCGAGTGAACAATACACTGAATCAGCCAAACGGTATAATTACCTCCTTAGATGAGACCAAACTTTATGTATCCGAAGGCAGCACAACGCCTGCCAATCAGCGATGGGTGGTTTTCAACATAAACTCAGACGGCTCGCTGGGCGCACCAACTCAGTTCTTCAAACCGACAAGCCCGCCTGATACCAGTAACGTTCCCGACGGAATGACTATCGACCAGTTCGGCAACCTGTATTTCACGGGCCTGGGCGGCGTCTGGATTGTTTCGCCGCAGGGTCAGCAGCTCGATTTCATTTCGGTTTACGCACCATTCAACATTTGTTTCGGCGGAACAGACGGCAAAACGCTCTATATAACCGCAAAAAGCAGAGTTTGGAGTTTGCAAATGCAGGTCAAGGGCGGCGAGCTCGATAGCTGGTAATTACAAGGTTGAGTAAACCGTTAATCGGTTACGCTGCTCGTTTCGTCAATTGTGTTTACGTTTGCGTCTTAAAACGATTTACGCTCGACGCAACCATTACGAGTCGCGTAACCGCAACCGTTTAACGTTTCTTTTTATTCCCTTGAATTAAGCCGAGTCAAACACTAAACTAACCTGCTGACTCGGACTCGTCTCGGCGAAGGCAAAAGCCATAAGCACAGGCAATTGCCGGAGACGCCGAGCCGTAGCCGGAGAGGTGACCGAGTGGCTTAAGGTAACGGTTTGCTAAACCGTCGTGCGGGGTAAACCCGTACCCCGGGTTCGAATCCCGGCCTCTCCGTTGGCCTTTGGCCAACAGAGCATTAGAGCAGGTGAGCAGTCGAACTGGAGAGCTTACACAAATGCGCTCAACTGTTCACCTTTCTATTGCTCAGAAATATCAAATATCGCAAATCCCTAACCCAAAGGGGAATTCCGGCCTCGGCCTCGTTTTTTACTGAAATTGGAAATGTAATTGTATCTTACGTTGTATGCAAATGAATTGTATGGAAAGAGGTTGGAAAAAATGAACGGCGAACTTAAAAAGTGTCGTGACGATACGCAGTGGAAATCTCCAACGAATTTATCCAGGCGCGAATTTGTAAAACTCTTGGGCATGATGGGTGCTTACTCAATGTTAGGGAAAAACGCCCTTTTCGCGGAACAGGCAACTCAAAAACCAAATGTGCTCTTCATAGCGGTCGATGATTTGCGCCCCCAACTCGGATGTTATGGGCAAAATTATATGATTACACCCAACATTGACCGGCTCGCGAAAAACGGCGTTGTGTTTAACCGGGCCTATTGCCAGGTCCCTGTGTGCGGTGCATCAAGGGCAAGTTTATTGACCGGATTACGTCCTAAACCCGATCGATTTATTAACTACGACTCATATGCCGGCAAAGATGCTCCCGGTATCACTGACCTGCCTATGTATTTTAAGCAGAATGGTTACCGAACCGTAAGCAACGGAAAGATTTACCATCACAAAGAAGACAATCAGGCCTCCTGGGACGAAATTTACAGGCCGTCTGATTTCCGCCAGTACCAGACAAAAGAAAACCTGGAGTCCATGAAAAAATTCAAAAAAGCCGCGGCCTATGAAAGCCCTGATGTAGCCGACAATGTGCTCCAGGGAGGCAAAATCGCCGACAAAGTAATCCTGGATTTGCGCCAGGCAAAGAAATCCGGCCGGCCGGTCTTTATTACCGCCGGACCAACAAAACCTCACCTGCCGTTTATTGCCCCAAAGAAATATTGGGATATGTATAAGCGAGAAGACATCGACCTGGCGGATAATCCGTTTGCTCCCAAGAACAGTCCTAAGCAGGCATTGCACAACTGGGGCGAATTGAGAGATATGTACACGGGCATCCCCAAAACCGGACCTGTTTCAGACGAACTGGCCCGGACACTCATCCACGGCTACTACGCCTGTACCACCTATACCGATGCCATTATCGGCAATATCCTCGATGAGCTGGACAAGCTCAATATGCGCGAAAATACTTTGGTTGTACTCTGGGGCGACCACGGCTGGCAATTGGGGGAGCACGGACTATGGTGTAAGCACGCCAATTTTAATACGTCCCTGCAGGCACCGCTTATTTTCAGTGCCCCAGGCGTCTCGTGCAATACCAAGTGTGACGCCCTGGTGGAATTTATAGATATATACCCGACACTGTGCGAACTTGCCGGGCTGCCCCTGCCGTCACATCTGCAAGGCGCCAGCTTGGTTCCACAACTCAAGAACCCGCAGACACCGGGCAAAAATGCCGTATTCTCGCGGTACCTGAAAGGCGATTCCATACGCACAGACAGGCACCTTTACACCGAGTGGAGCAATAAGGGTAAGGTCCAGGCACGTATGTTATACGACCACCACGCGGACCCGGCAGAAAACATCAATATTTCCGAGATGCCGGAAAACAGGGAACTGGTCGCCAAACTGAGCCGTATGCTGCAGTCCCATTGTGCATCTGTGCAGTAGCTTGACCTCGGCCGCGCGAAAATAAAGGCCGGCTTGCGTCAGATATTCGTGAGAAATAAGAAAACATACTTAAAGAAATGATTAAATGAATACAAGTTCCCTGAAACAACAGGATAATTTTGCTCAGGGCTTCAATGTCATCGCCAAACCCATTGGGCCGGTCTGTAACCTGGATTGTAAGTACTGCTTTTATAAGGAAAAACATGCGCTTTTCCCCAAAAATCATAATTATCACATCAGTGATGAAATCCTCGAAGAATTTACCCGAAGATATATAGAGTCACAGCCCTTGTCCCCTGTGCCGTTCGTATGGCAGGGAGGGGAACCAACACTTTTGGGACTTGATTTTTTTCGCAAGGCCGTTCGTTTTCAAAAAAAATACGCACAGAATAAACAAATAACCAACTCCCTGCAGACCAACGGCACCCTGCTGGATGATTCCTGGTGTGAATTCCTGGCACAAAATAATTTTCTGGTGGGTATCAGCATTGACGGACCTGAAGATATACACAATGTTTTCCGGGCGGACAGAAAAGGACGCCCAACTTTTGATACGGTAATGCGAGGTCTTGACTGCCTTAAGAAGCATCAGGTGGAATTCAATGCTCTCTGCTGTGTTGCAAAGCACAATGAGGAAAAGCCCTTGGATGTTTATCGGTTCTTTAAAGAACAGGGTGTACGATATATTCAATTCATACCTGTTGCAGAGAGACACGCAGATAAAACCTCCGCAGAGCTCGGTTTTCGGCTCGCCGCGCCTTCGGACGGCGACCGGAACATTTTGTCGGCAGAAGTAACAGAGTGGAGCGTGGAGCCGGCCGCCTATGGAGATTTCCTTATCAGGATATTCAACCAGTGGGTGCGGTCGGATGTGGGCTCGGTGTTTATTATGAATTTCGAATGGGCCTTGTCTTGCT
>JAFGDN010000045.1 GCA_016932095.1 Sedimentisphaerales bacterium | reverse complement strand
CTACCCCTTATATCGTCAAATATGGGAAGTGCGCTTTGTTTTGAAAATCCCTCCTGCTAAAATATCAAAAAAACCCTAACTTTGAGATAAAACCATCAAAATAACGGCTTTATTCATGCTTCAACCGGCCGATCCCGCCGAGCCATTTGATTTTTTTGAACGCGACCCAGCTCATCCGCAACAGCAAAATCCCGTGCCTGAACCTGCTTATGCTGGTCTCGCCGTAGGTCCTCGCCTTGTACCTGACGGGCACTTCGATGACCTTGAAATTCTGCTTAACCGCACCGAAAATAAGGTCGAAGTCGCCGAACGGGTCGAAGTCGCCGAAATACGAGCGGTTGGCCGCTATAAGCTCGTAATCGCTCTTTCGAATCATCTTGGTCCCGCAAAGCGTGTCCCTGAATCGCTGACCCAAAAGCCACGTGAACAGCATCCCGAAAAACTTGTTGGCAACCAGGTTCAAAAACCGCATCGCCTGCCTTTCCATCGGATAAACCAGGCGAGAGCCGTTTATGAATTCGCCCTTGCCGTCGCGCAGGGCCGCGAAAAATTTGGGCAAATCCTCCGGTGGCGCGGTCAGGTCGGCGTCCTGTATCACCAGCACATCGCCTGTCGCGGCGGCAAAGCCCTTCCTTACGGCGTCGCCCTTTCCTTTGCCTGCGCCCTGATGAACCAATATGATTTTTCGCTGAGGATTGTTATGTATCTGGTTTTCAATCTCCTCGGCTGTGCCGTCGGTGGAATTACCGTCAACAAAAATTATCTCGGTGCCCCTTCCCATATCGGGAATCCGTTTTATCGCGTCCCCGATGTTACCCCGCTCGTTTCGGGTCGGCACTATTACGGAAACCGACAAGTCCTTGTCCTGCACCGGCCTTGGTATGCGCCTGGCTACCACTAAGTTGACAAGGTTGAAAAAGCGAAAACCCGGCAGCAGCGATAAAACATAATTACACAACGCGCTAATCCCCCATACGCCCTTGGGAAACAGCATGTATGAATCCTTGCGAATCACGTCGAAATTGCTGAGGTTGAGCAGGTTGGCAATATCATCGGCCGGCAGCCAGTTCTGGTGCTCCCTCGGCCTTCGAAGCCCAACAGCCGAAGCGAAACGAAGAATCCATTCCCAGAGGTAATTATAATAGGTTATCACAATCCTCGTATGCTCGTCCGTCATCGGGTAAACGCGCTCAAATACCTGCTGAATATCTTTCCAGTCGCCTAAACTGTCGCATATAAGAACATAATCAAATTTTTCATTAATTTTTAATTCCTGCGGGTCGCAAACGTTAAAATTCAATTGTGGAAATCGTTTCTTTGCCAGCGCTATTGCCTTTTCATCGCTGTCAATTCCGACCCCGTAACAGGGCCTGACCGCCGCCAGAAGGTCCCCGCTTTCGCACCCGACGTGCAAAACCCGGCTGCCCGGCCTGACCACGAACCGGTAAATTCTTTCAATCCACGCGTAATAATAGCGGTTGCGCCTGCGCCATTTCAGAATATCGTTTTGGTCGCTCATCTACTCATCACTCATTTACTCATTTACCGTCCTTCAGCTTAAAAACAACCTCGTCGCCGAACATCTCAACGATTTCGTAATTGTCTCTTATAAACTTCCTGAACTTGCCCATAATTTCGAACCTGCGCTGCTCAAGCTCGCCCGACCGTACCCTTGTCACCTGACCCCATAATTTTTCAAATTCGGCCACAATATTCGGCTCATTGGGCAAAAATTGTGTCTTCTGAAATCCCATAAAACCCTCCGGCACAATCGGCCAAAGCTCGAACTTGAACCGGTCCATTGGCAAATGCTGCTTTCGGCTGTCAACGATATACTTCGGCATCTCCTTGTTAAAGCAGCTAAGCAGCTCGTCGATTAACCGTTCGAGCTGCTCAGGAGGCCTGGCGTGCATTTCACTTTCAAAGGCGTTCGGGGCGGGGCAAAATCTCTGCGCCGACAGATATACCGCCGGAACCCACCCCCAGACGTAAATCTTGTCCGAGGGCTTTGTGCGGTCTCGTATGTATTCTCCCGCCCTCTCCCACGGCCCGCGCCAGCTCTGGTTCTTGCGCCGCGAAATCTCGTTCCATCTCTGAATATAGCCGTTTCGCTTCTCAGGATACTTCATTCCCGAATACGGGCTCCTCGGCAAACCAAAAAATATGTGCCACGACATAACAACCATAAGAACCAGCCCGACTATCCCGGTAACAATCCATTTGGTTTTAAATACCGCCGACGAGAGCTTATCTCGATAAACCGCTGTCAAATAGCAGCCCGTCGCCGCGCCGGAGGCGGTCAGCGGCAGGTAATACTGCTCGTATGAAGCCGGACTAACCCATACAAAGGCCATATCCAGCAGCCACCATACTCCAAACAACAATACAAACCGGTCATACGCGTTACTGACCGACTTCGTTACCGTTTTACCCAACCAGACAACGATTGAACCGGCGGCTAACGAAACCGGCAGGCATAACGCAAGGTAAAATCGCAGCACCTTCGGCCACTGCTCTGAAAAAGAAATCGTTTCTCTCAACGAAGATACGTATGTGGAGGTTTGCCCGGCTGCCTGCGCTTTAGGAACCAGCCCCGCGACGGCGTCCCAGATAAAGGAGTAAGGAAGCGCCATTTGCACTTTCCAGCCGATTATCCATATATATAACGGCGCCAGCGCCGCTACGGCGCCTGCTAAAAGCAAAACAATATCGAGCCCCGTCTGCTTCCACGTCCTGTGTCCGAATATCGGCTGAAGCAATACAAATAATCCGATTGCGCCGATTGCCGATGAGCCCGTCTCCTTGAATAGCGGCGCCCAGCTTACAATCGCCCCCGCCAAAAACGAATACCACCACCCGCCGCCCAATTGTCTCAGCACGAACAGGCATATCCCTGTTACCATACAGGCAATCATAAACTGTTCTTTGACATTGCCGAACTTGGCCACAAGAGGCGCTGAAGTATATATCGCCGCAACGATTACACCCACGGCCGCGGGAAGTTTGCCGAACAGCTTTTTCATCGCCATATACATAACGACAAACGCCCCCGCCTGCATAATCGCCTGAATCATTTTTGGGCCGAACTCACGAAACCCGAAAAGCCATACCCCAAGAATATTGACCAAAAGCGTCCCCAGAGCGGCGCTAGGATGTTCGTCGATTCCTATTCTCGCGCCGTTCAAAATATGCTGGGCCGAATATACGTTTGCTGCGCTGTCAAAGGGGTCCGGGTAATTTAACTCGAAATAGCGCCCCAGCAAAAACGGTATGCCCGCAAGTACAACTATCAATACCGTTGATAATTGAGAAGACAAAATTGAGAGTTCAGAATCGAGCGCTTTTTTACTTTTCTTCATTCTAACTTCGCCATTCCCAACTCATTCGAGGATTTCCCGGATTGCGTAGGTCGGCCGATTCTGTGATTCGTGATACGTGCGGACCAATAGTTCCGCCAGCAGCCCCATCAGGACAAACTGAATCGTGGCCGTTACGAAAAGCACCGTCAGCAGCAGCAGCGGGTTTCGGTTCATTGGCAGATGCCCCGCCGACAGAAACTTCTGATACAGCACAATCAGCCCGCTCAATACGGCCAGCAGCCCGCAAAAAAGCCCCAGCCCGCCAAAGATGTATATCGGCTTGGTCGAATATGACCCGAGAAACTTCACTGTAATCAAATCCAGCATAACCTTCCACGTCCGGCCCAGCCCGTATTTGGCGACGCCCGCCGTCCGGGGCCTGTGGTTTACAACCGTTTCGCAGATACGTGCGCCAGCCCAGCTTGCCAAAACGGGGATAAATCGGTGCATTTCGCCGTAAAGTCGTGTTTCACAAAGTATCTCTCGCCGATACGCCTTGAGCGTGCAGCCGAAGTCGTGCAGTCGCACCCCGGTTATCTTTGAGATAATCCAGTTTGCCGTTTTTGACGGCAACAGCCGGGTTACGGCATTGTCATATCGTTTCTTTCGCCAGCCGCTGACTACGTCGAAACCCTCGTGCAGCTTTTTTATCATCGCGGGTATGTCGGCCGGGTCGTTCTGAAGGTCTGCGTCAATTGCAACGATTATATCGCCTTTAGCGTGTGCGAAGCCCGCGCTGAGCGCCGCGGTCTGGCCGAAGTTCCTGCGAAATCGTATGACCTTGACCCTGCCGTCGGCTTTATGAATATCCGCCAGGGCGTTATAACCGCCGTCCTTTGAACCGTCATCAACGAAAATCAGCTCGTATTCGTGGACCCCGGTAAGGGCCTGTGTAAGCTGTTGATACAACGGCTTTATGTTGTCCTGCTCGTTTAATAATGGTATAACCACTGAAACCTCGACCAATTGTTGGTTCATAATCTGCTCCGAACATATTTAGTTTCGTAACTGTATAGTATGGTAACAGTTAAAAAAACGGCTGTAAAGCCAGGTAAGGCGACTGTCGCCCTGAATAACCTAATATATCGGCTATTTTTTATTCTACGTCCTAAAAAACCTTGTTGTGCAAATTTGGAAATACGTATGCCGCTTTAGATAACTCAGGTGGGAAAATCTTATATTTCGGCAACCCTGAAACCCTCGAAAAGTGCTTGCTAAAACCGTATTGTTTTATTATTATGAATGGTTTAATAGTACCATAAGGTCGAGTTTAACATTAGTTACATTTTAAGTTGGGAGACGGAAAAATGAAGTCGCTTAGCAGGTTTATTTCAAGCGTTCGCATTCTCTGTTGTGCATTGATTTTGCAGGGTTGGCTGTCTGGAGCGGCGTTCTCAGAAGAACAGTCGGCTAAACCGACGCCGGACGACAACGCGATATCAACGGATTCCAATGGGCCGCCCCCGAAAATATTATTCGAGCAGACAACTGTTGACTTCGGCCAGGTCGCGCCCGGCTCGAGCAGCTCCTGCCTGTTCAAGTTTTGCAATAAAGGCGAGGGGGTATTGGAGATAAGTAATATCAGCACTACCTGCGGCTGCACCGTCGCGGAGCTTGAGAAGAAAAAATACGCATCAGGAGAATGCGGTGAAATCAAGGTCAAATTCAACGCCGACAGGGCCACCGGTTTGAGGGTGAAACACCTGTATGTGCCCTCAAACGACCCCCTCGCACCGAAGGTTGAATTGTCTATAAAAGCCGTTATTGCCGAAAAAGCTATTGCCGAGCCGGATAAGCTCGACTATATGCTCAAGGGCAAAGATGCCGGCCATGCGAAAATTACGGTGAAATCGCTCGATGGAAAATCCTTTTCAATAACCAAATTTGAATCCACCGCCGACATTGTTACAGCGGACTTCAACGCGAATCAAAACGCACCGCAGATTGAGCTCGAGACCAGCGTCGATGCCGGAAAAGTCGGCTCAATCATCAACGGACGAATTGAAATCAGCATCACTCATCCAGACACCCCCGTAGTCAGCGTGCCTTTTTCCATTCTGCCGAGGTTCCGCACCGACCCGCCGGCGATAAATATCATCAACGCTGAAGCGGGAAAGGTCGTCCAGAAAGATTTGTGGCTGCTGAGCAATTATAACGAAGATTTTGATATTACCTCGGCTGACTCCAAAAAGGGCATCATTAAGGTCCTCAACAAGCAAAAATTCGACAAACGCTATAAATTCGAACTCGAGATAACGCCTCCCCCTGTTAAAAGTATCGCCAAAATGTTTACTGATACGTTGTCGGTGAATACAAAAGACGGTGAAAAAATCGATATCTCATGCCGCGGTTTCTACCTGAGTAAACGAAACTAAAGGTCGTTAACGCCTCGCGTAAGGGATATTGCGTATATGAGCATACAAGCAGCAAGTCACAACAGCACTAATCATAAGTGCTTGTGCCGTTGTGTCTTAATGCTGTTGTGCTCTTTTTTTTGCCCCCGCGTTACTGCTGAAGAAATTACCATTTTTTTCACCGGAAACGAGCTTGGCCAGCTCCAACCCTGCGGCTGTTCAGGAGGCCAGCTTGGGGGTTTCGACAGACGATACGACGTCTTCAACGCCGCCCAGCCGAAAAACCGGCTCATCCTCGACACCGGCTCATTAGTCCCCGATTCAGGCGAACAAAACCTCATCAAATTTCAAATCATCATCCAGGCATTCGCACAGCTCGGTTACGATGTCGTCAATCTCACCGAACAGGATACCCTCGTCGTCAGGCAATCTGGTCTTGTAGATGGCATTAATGACCTGTTCAATTGTATCACCGCCGCTCCTGCTGATGATATCAATCTTCCCGTCCAATTCACCAGGCGATTTACCCTCAAGAACGGTACTATCGACGTAACAATAGCGGTAATAGATACGGGTGACCAGCTCCCACAGGTCGGTAAACTCCTTAGCCGGTCGTCCAAAGATACGGCGGTCAATATCCTGATTGTTAACCGCTCCGACGAGAACGCAATTGCGTCTGTTTCAAATATCGCACCCGTTCTGAGTAAAGTCGGTGAATTGATTGATTGTCTTTTAATCCCCCCACAGACCGATGACCCGAAACTGCTGAGTAAACCAGGTGACAGCCCCCTCATAATTTCACAGGGCAGATTAGGCAAATACGTCGGCAAAATACAGGTCGCGCCCGAAGTATCCCCCGCGGAATTGGAAAATTATCCCCAAAAACTTCGTTTGTCATTCTCCAGCGTAACCGTAACGGAAGACCTTCCTCAACATCAGCCGCTTGTTGAGCTTTACAGGAACTATCAAAAATTGCTCAAAGAGGCCGACTTGCTCGAAAATTATCCCCGTTTCGTCTTACCAGACAATCTCGAATACGTCGGCTCAAAGTCCTGCAAGCTATGCCACGACTACGAATACGAAAAATGGATGAACAGCCCGCCGGTCATTCTGCCGGGAGTCGCCAAGGCCAAAAACAGGCATTCAAACGCCTTTGATACGCTCGAAGATATCGGCTCTGATTATGACCCGGAATGTGTTATCTGCCACGTCATTGGTATGCGATACGAAACCGGCTTTGTAACCCCTGAAAAAACACCCCAACTGAGGGATGTCGGTTGTGAGAATTGCCACGGTCCCGGCTCCGAACACGTAAGGTCCCTCGGCGCAGTCGAAACCGCCGGGCCGCAGTCATCCTGCATCGAGTGCCACAACCCCGACCATAGCGGCGATTACGCCGCCAACGAACAGCAATATAATGAAAAAGTCGTTCACTGGCGTCAGCCCAAACAAGGAACGAAAGCGAAATAAAATCTATACCAGGGAACCCCCTTAGCCGCGGATTGTCAAAATAATAGATATATGCATAAAACGCTGCGAATAACGAGTGTAATAGTGGCTCTGGCGGCGGTGATTTTGCTTTTTCTGCCCGTAGTTTACGGGGTGCGAAAAGACCCTGTTATCGAGGCGATTCTCAGCGGCGCCGACGCAGTTGAGAAGTTTGTTGCATCAAAAGACCGGGACGCCGCAAAAGCAGAGGTGGTTTCGCCTCTTGTAAAACAGGCGACGGATTTCTCGCGCTACCTTGACCCTCCTCCGCCTCCGGTTGTCGAAGTCCCACCCCCGCCGGACGAACTGTTCGAATCGCCCCAGCCAATAAGCCCGGTAACCGCCAAATTCGACCTTATCGGGACCAGTTTCTTTGCCAGTCGGCCCGAATTATCACTTTGTCTTATAGATGAGCCGGGAAAAGGGCTTTCCTGGGTCAGACAGGGCAGTTCCGTCGGGCATCTGATTATAGAGGAAGTAAAAGATGGAGAAATCATCGTCAAGGACGGCCAAAGGAAATTCGAAATGACCGTCCCTGTTCAGGAAATTTGGAAAGAATTGCTTAAAAACCCGCTTGGCGGAAAATCCGATACAATCCCTGAAATGCCATCCGTTGATAAGCCGGTTTCAAGGGTATCATCGCCAGCACCCGGCCGGCCCACGCCGGCCCGCGGCGGCAAAAGCCCGGTCACACCCGCGGAACGCATCCGTTCTGCAAGGGATGCCAGGCGCGGCAGACCGGGTTATGGAATGCCGCCTGAAAATCCTATGCCTATAGTAGGAAATCCGGCCGCTCCACCTGCGCGAGGCGATAAAATCGCCCCTGTCGTCGCGGATGACCGTCCTGCGCAGAATGAGCCGGCTAATACCGAAGAAGCTTATATGCCCCCTCCGCCGCTTCCAACTGAAAAAGACATAATACATATACGGCTTATGAACGAAGTTCGGGCTTCCCGGCTGACTCCCGAAGAAGCCAAACAAATTGAAGAAGCCGCCCAGACAATCGAACAGGCTGAAGAACTACAGAACCAAATCCAAAAAGCCAGGGAAAACAAACCCACACGCAAAACAGATACCAGAAAACCAAAGTAAATTTAATTCGTCGAGCGTTTTAAGGAGCTGTTATAGAAACTTGCCTTTTCAATTAAATCTGAATTAGCCGTTTTTTCAACTAAAATACAAAAAGTCGCTGAAACCTCTTTCTTGTGGCTAAAAGAGTGGTATTATAGGACTCATAGGCGTCTTAAAAAGAAGCCCGGTAGCTTTTTCCCTCGATTGTTTTCTGTCCTCAGGGGAACCTTCCAATGACTTCCTTGTCTTATTTACTATGGGTAATCTTTGCTTACAATCAAACCTTCGCAAAACGGCTCAAACCACAGGGCAATGGGCACAATTTTTATTGTATGATGAAGGAATCAGGTGATGAGGAAAACAGCAAAAGCAGTTGCAATCCTTGTTTGTGTGTTTTTGTTCGCCCTTCAAAGTAACACAGCCCTGAGTGAGGACCTTGAAAACGGCAGGCCGCCCGCCTCAAATGACAGCCCTCCAAAATTCAGGGTCTTTTTGCTCAGATTCATCTCCGCCAGGCAGGGTATGCAATTCCTTTCAGACGCGAACATCGTTAACGTTACCCAGCTTAACGATTCTACGCTGGAATTGAACGCGGACCAGGAAACCCTTGTCAAGGCATCAAACCTGCTTAAGCTGGTCGATTCGAAGGAAAAATACGTCGTCAAAGCGCTTTTACCTGCTGACGACGTAAATAAATTACCCAGAATGGAGGCGATAGCCGCCGAAATCAGCTATTCCGGCGCGCCGGTATCAATCGGAAACTTCTTTAATCTACCCGGCGGAACGGGCTTTCGGGCGATTATGGGTATCCACAATGGCAAGCTTGTCGCAGTTGCCCCGGCCGCCATAATGGATAAAATTGTAGCAATAGTCGAGCAAAATGCCGGCGGCTTGTCTGCTGCGAAGGACTCTACTGTATCTGTAAACACAGTATATGAACCAAACACACTATACAGCGACCTTCTCAGCTCTATCGCCGAGGCGGAAAAAGACCTGGCAAAGGCCGAGCAGGAAATTTCCTTTGAGAATACAGAGCCGAATCTTGTGCAGCATGAAACAGAGGACGAAAAACAGAGGACGGCAGACCAGGACAGTTATACATTATCCGATAGTAACGACATAGCGGGTGATTTGGATACAAAAGCCGACCCCTGCTCACCTCACGTCGCGGGCGAGGAGGACACATCCCAGCTTAACTTATACGAGCCGCAACTGATTCCCAACGCCGATGAAACACTCGAACTGGAGCTGCCGGAAAAACTCGATATTATACAGTTGCTCGACCTGGTCGGTAAATATCTGAACCTCAATTATGTTTACGACGCCCGGCAATTGCAGGGAAGACAAATCAATCTGAAGATTCAGGGTCCCATCAAGGTCGGGGAGCTTTACCCGCTTGCCGAATCGGTTCTGAAATTCACGAATCTCGTGATGACCCGCAAAGGCAATCTCGTGACGATAGTCCCAATAGAAAACGCGCTGGATGCCGACCCGATGCTTATGGACGGTAAGGCAGGCCAGGTGCAGGCCGGCGACGTAGTAGTAACCCGTATTTACCAGCTTAATTACATCGATACCACCCAGGCCAAGGCCCTGCTGGATGCAATGAAGGTCGGAGCAGTAACCGAGCTCCAGGGAATGGGGACGCTGATTATTACCGCATACGCATATCGAATGAACCGGGTGGAGCAGCTCCTCGAAGTAATCGACAAGCCCGGCAGACCAAAACAGTTCAAATACAGGCAGTTAAAATATACAATGGCCAAGACGCTCGCCCCCAAGGTAAAACAGCTCATCGAGCAACTGGGCGACATTTCAATCGCCGTCGCCGCGCCGCAGCCGGTACAGCCGACGCCGACAAGGCGCTCGCGTCGGCCGGTCAGGGCTCAGCCGACACCGGCGCCTTCGCCTGAAACCGCCAAGTCGGCCGTTTATCTCGACGCAGACGAAAGAACCAATCGCATACTGATGATTGGCAGTGAACAGGAGCTTGCCGTCGTTGAAGACCTCATTGACTCATTGGATGTCGCCCAGCAGGACCTCAGGATGCTGCGGGTCTATGAGATTCAGCACGTTGACGCCCAGGAGGTCAGAAAAAAACTCGAAGAGCTTGGCGTAATCGGGGCAAGCAGAGAAACTACCCCTACGGGCAGGATTACATCGAGGGCGGCCAGGGCCTCGCGCGCCCGTGCCGCAGGCCAGCCGGGTGAGGCCCCGCCGACTCCAACCCCGGGGGGCGGTGATGCGGAAGCGGAGCTGCCCACCGAGGAAATGCAGGTTGTCGTGCTCGAATCGACGAACTCGCTAATGGTCAACGCCTCGCCCGAGCAGCATGTTCTGGTCGCTACGATAATCGCTTATGTTGACAGCGAAAGCATTGAGCAGGCAATACCTTATGTGGTTTACCCGCTTCAGAATCAGCCGCCGGAGCACGTCGCCGAGGTCCTGCAGAAGCTTATTCAGGAAGTGAGCTATGACCAGGAAGGCAAGATTCAAACCGTTAAAAAGACCGATGAAGACATAATTATCGTGCCCGACCCGAGCACATTTTCGCTGATTGTTTACGCAAGCAAGAAAAATCAGGACTGGGTGGCAAACCTGATAAAAACCTTAGATAAACGCCGGCCGCAGGTGCTTATCGACGTAACGCTGGTCGAGGTAACGAACATTGAGGCGTTCGACCTCGACCTGCAGATTGCCAGCAAGTTCCCTGTTATGAAAGCCGACGGTGAGATGGATGTTGTTGGTGCAGTAACCACTCCTTTTCTTGAAAAGAGGTCAACCGAGGCGTTTAGCAGCCCCGGGTCGGGCACCGCCCAGGCATTCTACAGCGACCGCCACATCCAGGCGCTTTTGACCGCTTTGGAGTCAAAAAATTACGGACGAGTGCTGGCCAAACCCAAAATCCTCGTCAACGACGGCCAAAGGGGCTTAATCAGGACCACCGATACCACAAACGTAAAAATCGAGAACACAATAATCCCCGACCAGGGAACCGCCCAGACAAGTACTTCCTATCAGCCATACTCAGCCGGTATATCGCTCGAAATTCAGCCCAATATAGGCGAGGGAGACCTGCTGCTGCTCATTGTCAGGTTAGAGAGGACCGACTTCCTGACCAGGTCTGATATTTCTCTGCCGCCGGACTCACGCGCCAACACGGTCGAGACAATCGTAACCGTGCCGAACGATAAAACCATTATCTTAGGCGGACTGCTCAAGTTAAACCAGAGTAAGGGCAATACAAAAATCCCGCTGTTAGGCGATATCCCTATCGTCGGCGGACTGTTCAGAAGCACCGCAAACACCGTCAACGACTCAAAACTATACGTCTTTGTCAAAGCCAATATCCTCAGACCGGAATCGGGTATAATGGGGCTGCCTGAGCTTGAGCGTATCTCCGAAAGAAATCGCGCCGCATTCGAGGGCGCCGAAGACAAATTCCAAAAACACGAGGACTGGCCCGGCATAAAGCCCAAGCCGGTTGACCCTCTGCGGGTGCTCGACGCTGAGTAGCCGGATATTGGATTTGTTCACCGCCGAGAACGCGGAAACGTTAAACGGTCGCGGTTGCGCGGCTCGTATCGGTTGCGTCAATCGTAAATCGGCGTTGAATGCGCAACCTGTGGTCTGGGTGATGAGAACAGTTGCTTTTAGTGGCCAGTCCAAAGTGGTAAAATGGTGCCCGTGAATCACAAATGAAAGAGCTTTTGATAAAAACCGCCAGCCAGACCGGCATCGTTGACGCCGAGAAACTGGCCAAATTCCTGGAGGAGACAGGAACCGGCCAGCGAATCGACGAGACGCTGCTGGCCTGCCCGTATTTCACGGAAGAGCAGGTCCTGCGATTGTTTGCCGCCGCGATGGGGACCGACTTTTTCTCAGAGATACCTACAAAGCTGATTCCGCCCGAATTCATCGAGTCGGTGCCCGCGACATACGCCCAGCACCACTCGCTCGTGGGAATAAAAAACGACGCGAGCAACGGGGAGCTGACGGTGGTTCTGTCCAGGCCGCTCGATATAGCCGCCCTCGACAATGTTTCAAAAATGACGGGCCTTCCAGTCCGTTCGGCGGTAGCCACCCGGACCGTAATCACAGCCGCCATCGACGTGGCATACGAGCAGCGGACGACCGTTATCGAGGAGGTCGTGGAGGAGCTTGACAGCCAGAACCTTGACCAGCTCGCCGATGAGGTTGCCGGCTCGGACGACCTTTTAGACGTGGTCAACCGCCCGCCGGTAATCCGGCTCGTCAACGACATCCTTTTCCGCGCGCTGCAGCTGCGGGCAAGCGATATCCACGTTCACCCATACGAGGCGAAGCTTCAGATACGTTACCGAATCGACGGTATTCTTTACGATACGCTGGGACTGAACAGAAACGTCCTTCCTCTTGTGATTTCCCGTATAAAGGTTATGGCGGGTATGGATATCGCCGAAAGGCGTATGCCGCAGGACGGCCGCTGCAGCGTCCGGCTGGGACAGCGCGAAATCGACCTGCGGGTAAGCACCGTTCCGACGAGCTACGGCGAACGATGCGTTCTGCGTCTCCTGGATAAAAGCACGGGCATCCTTACGCTCGACCAGCTGGGCTTATGGGCGGATGACCTGAAGAAATTCGATACGCTGCTGAACCGGACGCACGGCATCATATTCGTAACAGGCCCGACCGGCAGCGGAAAAAGCACCACGTTATACGCCTGCCTCAATCGCATCAATTCGGCCGAGAAAAACGTAATGACTATCGAAGACCCGATTGAATACCAGCTCGAAGGCATAAGCCAGATGCAGGTCGCCGCCAAAAAGGGCGTTACGTTTGTCAACGCCCTTCGCCACGTTCTGCGGCAGGACCCCGACGTGATTATGGTCGGCGAGGTTCGCGACGCCGAGACCGCCCGTATGGCGATACAGTCGTCGCTTACCGGGCACCTGGTTTTCAGCACGCTGCATACAAACGATTCGGCAGGCGCAATCAGCAGGCTGCTGGACCTTGACGTTGAGCCGTATTTAGTCAGCTCATCTTTGATTGCTATTATGGCGCAGCGATTAGTGCGAAGGGTCTGCCCCGACTGCCAAAAGCCATACGAGCCGTCGCCTCATGAGCTGAGGGAGCTTGGCCTGGGCGACGTGCGCTCAGCGGACGCCAAGTTCTTAATCGGGGCCGGCTGCGACAAATGTTTCCAGACCGGCTATCGAGGCAGGACCGGTATTTATGAGCTTATGCTCATCACCGCCGAGATACAGAACATGGTATATCAGCGAACGTCCGCCGGGGTCATAAAGAAGGCCGCCCTCGACGCAGGGTTACAGACCCTGCGAATGGACGGGGCACGCAAGGTTCTTGCGGGCATCACGACCGTTCATGAAGTCCTGCGGGTAACCCAGGCCGACATAATGTAAAGAAAGAACCAGGAAAAAGGCGATTATGCCCAGGTACACATATACGGCAATAGCGGCGGGCGGGAAAAAGACAAAAGGAACAATAAACGCCGAAAGCCCTTACGCCGCGAGGAAGCAGCTTCGCGTCCGCAACATTCACCCGACGGCGCTGACCGAGCTCAGCGGCGTTGACGAAGGCAAAACAACGCTCAAGTCCTTATTCTCCAAGACCAGCAGAAAACAGATAATCGACTTTACCAAGCAAATGGCGACGCTGCTCAAATCGGGCATCAAGCTCACTGACGCGATTTCGGTCCTGACGATGCAGGCGCCTGATGCAAAATTCAAAAACGCCCTGACGGACATCCGCGACAGGGTCGTTACGGGCGAATCGCTGACCGATGCGATGAAGGACTACAGCGATTATTTCGACGTGATTTATATCAGTATGGTCCGCGTCGGGGAGGTAACCGGGACACTGGGGCCTGTATTCGAGACCATAGCGAACTTTATGGGCAAGCGTCAGAAGGTGGAATCGAAGATAATTACGGCTATGGTCTATCCCTGCATCCTGTTGACCTTTGCGCTTATCGTGGTGCTGATACTTACCACGTTTGTAATACCGAAAATAGGGTCGCAGCTTTTAGCCGCTAAACAGCAACTGCCCTGGATTACCAGGCAGTTGATGAACTTCAGCCACATTCTGACGAGCTGGTGGATATTGGTGTTTATCGTGGGCATCGTCGCGATTATCTGGAGCTTGAAGCGATTTTTCGGGACGCCCCGCGGGGCGTTTGTGCGAGACAAGCTTCTGTTGTCGATACCAATGTTCGGGCCGCTTTTCAAGCAGCGGGTGGTATCTCGTTTTGCCTCGACGCTTTCAACGCTTCTTGGTTCGGGCCTGAGTATGGCCGAGTCGCTGCGGGTGGTGTCCGAGGTTACGGGCAACGTTCTGATGAAGCGCGCCGTCGAGCAGGCCAGGGAACGGATTCTGGCAGGAGCGGACATCGCAACGCCCCTGCGGGACAGCGGCGTCATTGACCCGTCAATAGCGCATATGGTTACTGTAGGCGAAAAAAGCGGCGAACTGGAGAATATGCTCAAAAATATCAGCGATTCACTCGAAGATTCAACCGACATCGTCATAGAACGGCTTAGCGCGGCAATCGAGCCGGTTATTATCATTTTTATCGCAATTATCGTTTTTATCATAGCATTGGCGATTTTACTGCCTATCTTAAGAATTTCAAAAATGGCGATGTAAAAACAATGGAGGCAAATATGAAAATCAATCAAAAAACCGGAAAACCAGAAAGGAACCACCGTCGTTCGGCGTTTACCATAATCGAGGTTATGGCGGTTATTGTGATAATCGGCATTTTGGCCGGCATAGTCGCGGTAAATGTCGTCGGCTACACCGACAAGGCCCGAAGCGCCACCACAAAGGCCGTTCTCAAGACGCTTCATAGCGCCGTCATTCAATTCAAGCTCGACACGGGCCGATACCCGACCGAGGACGCCGGATTAGAGGAGCTTATAGAGCAGCCCACGGACGTTACCGGCTGGGCGGAGGGCGGCTACCTCGACACCACCGAAGTGCCCTTGGACGCATGGAAAAACGAATACGTTTACCAGTTATACCCGGAAAGCGGAAAGCCATTCGTAATCATCAGCTACGGCGCCGACGGCAAGGAAGGCGGCGAGGGCTACGACACAGACCTTTACAGCACGGACGCCAATTAACAGAGAACGGATGACAGACCTGATAATCAAAAGAACGTTGTTATACAGGTTGCGTAATTCGTTTATGCGTTGCGCAGCCGTTCACCGTAACCTGTCTTCGGTCTCCCGTCCTTTGTGCTTTGCTTTTACGCTTGCAGAATCTATGGTCGTAATCGTAATTATCTCGCTGCTTGTGACGCTGGGCGCCGCGACCTTCAACGGCGTCTTAACCAGAAATTCCTTCAGGGCCAAGTCACAGGGTCTCATATCAGCCCTCGAAGCGGCGTCAACGTCGGCGGCCCAGACCGGCAAAAGATACGAAGTCATAATCGATATACCGCAACAAAGCTACATACTGCGCGAAATCACCACGCCGAAGCTTTCGGAGGTGCTCGAAGAGGAAATCATCGCGCAGGAGGATTTCGGCGAGCAGTGCCGGATTTCATACGTTCTGTTCGATGACGGCGAATTTACAAACGAAGACAGGGCGAAGTTTCGCGCAAGTCGGTCTGGCTGGCAGTTCGGCGGCATAATCGTGCTTTTAGACGCCGATGAGCAGCCCTGGTCTGTTATCATAGACCGCCTCAGCAATATCGTCCGGCTCGAAACAGGCGAGGCGCAAATTGCCTGGCCGAGGAGTGCAGATGAACTGGCGTTCTGAAAACAGAGGGCAGAGGACAGAAGACAGAAGACGGAAGGCAGGAGATATTCTTCCGTTCTCGGCTCTGCATTGTCTTTCCCCCGGTTTTACGCTTATCGAGGCGATGGCGGCCATTGCACTGCTTACTTTCATCAGTGTAAGCGTCTGGATAGCGCTGGAACGTTGTATGGTTCTGGCCGCCGATACCGCACAGCGAAACAGGGCCTTCGAAATCGCGCGGGAAAATATGGAAAATATCGTCGGCCTGGACACCGTCGAGGAAAATACGGAATTCGGCGTAAGCGAGATGTTCCCCGACATTCGCTGGCAGACGACCATCGAGAGTTTCTACGAAATGCACGCCGGGCGGATGTGGGTTCAGGCCATATCAAGCGCCGAATATACGGACGCCGAGGGTCAGACACAATCGGTTTCGCTCACCTACTGGCTGACGGACCTCAGCGATGACCAAATGCGGATGCTGATGGAAAACAAACAGCAGCAGGCGGACCTGCTTGCCAACCATATAATCGAAACCGAGGAACTGGCGGCCGAATACGCGGGCGTCAACGTCGAGACAATCCGCGAGTGGGTCCGAAACGATATGCCCACTTTCGAGGGGATGTATATTAAGCCGTGGCTGAAGCTTTACGGCGCCAACGACGGAGAGCCCACCGACGGTCAAAAACTGGAACTCATAAAACGATACCCGGAGCTGGCCAAATCCAAACGCGAAGAATCTCAGATGATGGAATCGCCGCCTCCGCCGCCCGGAAGCGAAGAAACATCACCGGATTCGACGCCGCCGGCCGAGACGGATTCGGGGCAACAACCGCTTGGGCCGCCCCCAATGCCTTCAAATTGATATGAGCTGTTCAAACAAAAAATGTTCATACGCACCCGGCTTTACTCTCACTGAGACGCTGGCAGCGCTAACCATCGGGACAATGGTCCTGGTTGTCGTGCTCGCCATTTACAGCCGGGCGCAAATGGGCGCGGCCGTTGTCCGTGACCGGCTCGAAAAGAACCGGATTCCCCGTGAAATCCTGCAGCGAATCAGCGAGGACATCGACCGACTCGCAAGCTTCGGGCAGGAAGTTCGAATAAGCATCGAGAATAAACTGCAGAAAGGTTACGCCGGCGCCCGGCTGGAGATTACCAAACAGATTCTTAACGCCAAGGGTCAGCCCGAGATACTGGAAAGAGTCGTTTGGCAAAGCGGCATCGAGCCGGAAGGCATCGGCCCGCCGGGATTGACCCTGTACCGCAGCCACTCCGGAAAAGCGCTGGAAGACAATCTGCTGGACTCGCAGAAAGAACCCTGGCAACGTGAGCTTTTTGTGCCGATTTACACGGGATTAACGTTTTTCAGCGTTGTTGTTCCCGACGTTAATACGGTAATCGAAAAATGGACGGACGAGAATCTTCCCCCGGCGATAATAGTGTCGTTGTCGCTTGCCGAGCCGCTTAAGACCGAAGATGGCCGTATGGAGGTGCTCGCAGAACATATAATCGACCGGACAATCGCCATCGACAGGACGCAAAAGCCGACGTTTACGATTCCGCCCCCGCTTGATATTAACGAGATTGATACGAATAACCTGGACGCAAATTCCATTCCCAGCAGCAAAGACCCGAACGAAAAAACCGGCGATTTTTCGCAGCCGCCTTCGCGCCCGGTCAGATGGAATGAAAATGAACTATAAACGAACAACAATGAAAGAAGAACGCGGAGCAGTGCTCCTGTTGACTATGGTGGTGCTGCTTGTCCTGGCGGCGCTGGGCTACCAGCTTGCCAACAGGGTCGCAGCACAGCGCCACCGGGACGGCTTCATCATTGATTACACCGCCGCCTGCTACGCCCGCGATTCGGCGATTAAATATGCGCTCACCACCCTGCAGGACCTCAACAACGTTATGCTCATCGACCGGCCTAACGAGCCGGATTTTTCAGACCTCTTTTCAAAGACCGAGGAGGAATTCCATGAAATCCTCCGCAACTGGGCCAAAGATATTAAGAAACGACAATTAGAATCACAAGACCAGACCGACTGGGCGAGTGATTTTTTCGGCGATGACGCGGATGAGAAGCCAAACGAAAGCAACGATATATTCGGCGAAGATATAAATGAAGATGAAGATGACGATGACTCAAATAAAGCGGACTTCAATCGACGATTCGCGGACGTAAACTTTTACGGCAGTCACAGGTCGCTGTTTGATTTCAATGAGGCGAACGACATAAACGAGCCGAACACCGCTGAGCCGAACGCCGCCGAGCCGAATATCATCGAAGGACTGACGATTCGCGGACCCTATGGGCCGCCCTGGCCTTTGGTTACCGAGCCGGTCGAGCTTGAAATAGGCGACGTAAAAGTTAAGATTGAAATCGAAGACGAAAACGCAAAATACCCCGTCGGCTGGGGCGTCCTCGGCGATGAAAGAGTCAAACGCGAGGCCCAGGCCGGCCTCGATACCTTCTGTGAATGGATGGGGCTTAAACCTGAAGAAATCGAAGCCCTCAAATGGCAGCTCGAAGAAATCGGCTCTATAAAAAAATTCCAGGTTGACTTCAAACCAATAAGCAAAAGAACGAACACTCCACTTACCCCCACGGCCGGCAGGCGAGGCAGAAGACGACCGCGTTACACCGTCAAGACTATCGTCGTTACGCCGGCCGAACAAATGGCAGTTCAGGCCAGGGACTTTTCCCGCCTCTTACACAGCTCGCTGATAGACACCGATTCATTGGCCAGGCCTACTATCGAAAGCGAGGACCGCACAGAATCGGCCCTGAAATATATGAGTATGTGGGGCACAACCCAGGTTAATATCAATACGGCGACCAGACAGGTGCTGGAATCGGCGTTCGTGTTCGGCGGCGACGCCGAACGCGTCGCGTCGGAAATCATAAAGAGAAGAAGAGAAAAACCCTTCGCCAGTATAGACGACCTGAGAAAGGACATACTGGCTTTTTCGATATCAATCGAGAAAAGCACACCTTATATCACCACGACCAGTAACGTATTTTCGATTCACGTAACGGCAACCTGCGGCGCGGCAAAGGCCTCGGCTGTAATCGTCGTATTCAAAGAGGCAGGCAAAATCGATAAAATCGCTGTTGTCAGCGGATAAACAGAACAAAGAAATAAGGAGAGGTCGGAAAGTGCAACTGAGTAATTTTTTAGGTATATACCTGGCAAAAGACCACGCCACCGCGGCGTACATAGCCGTCGATGGCGCCGCAAGCTCGCTCGCCGGCTGCTTCAGCGTGTCGCTAGAGCAGGCCGGTTCCGACAAAACGGGCGAATTCGACGAACTGGCCCGGCGCATCACAGGCGCTCTTGCCGAGAGGCAGTGGAAGTTCACCGAAGCCGCCGTAGCGCTTGACTGCTCAATGTTTATGCAGCACTCGGTCAGAAGCGAATTTCCCGACATCAAAAAAATCACCCAGACGGTCCGCTTCGATACGGAAGAAGCCCTCGGTGCAGACGCGACGGACGTCGCCATCGCCTTCAGGATTGATTCCGCCGACCAGTCGGGGTCGAACCTGAGCGTCTTCACAACGCCAAAGCAATCTTTCAGCGAGATTTTGACTGCCCTGCAGGCGAACAACCTCGACCCCCTCAGCGTTGAGCCGGACGTGAATTGCCTGGCAAGATTCGTATGCCAAAAGGTCTCTTTTGCCGCAGACACACGCCCGCTTATCGCGTTTTTATCCGGTCGAAACGGCTACTTCATTGCTCCCCTAGCCTCGCCCTGGCAGCAAGTTAAACCTATGCCACCCGCCGCGATGCGGACTTTCCTGATTCACCCGGCACAAAACAGAGCGCAGCTTCTCGCAAGGCAGGTCTCTATGACCACCGCCCTTCTCAGGACCGCGCAACCGGTCAACTGCCTCGAAATATTCGACGCGGCCCATTCGGTCAACCTAACGGAAATCGGCGGCAAAACGGCCTTACGTTTGGAGCAAATCAATCTTGAACAATCAGACGGGCTTCCCCCTGAAACTATAGCCGGGTGTCTGGACCTGGTCGAATTGTCAATCGCCTGCGGCGCGGCGCTCGCCTGCACAGACCCGCCCGGCAGTGTAAGCTGGCGAACCGACTTTATGCCGTATCAGGGCAGGAAACTGCGGCTTCAGAACACATTGAAATATCTCAGCGTAGCCGTGACGTTGCTTATGCTTGCCCTGGGTCTCTATGGCTTTATGCAGGGAGTCGCATATAACAAATACCGCGTCCGGCTGCGGGGAAAATTCTCCGAAGAATACTCAAAGGTTATGTTCGGCGAGAAAATTCAGGCGAAATGGCAGTCAAGCGAAGCACTGAGACGCATCAAGACGGCCCTGAGCCGCATCAGGGACACGCAAAAAGGGGCGGTATCCCTTACGGGCCAGGATATAATAACCGGCAAACTTTCGCTGGCGCTCGACGCATTCAATAAATGTGCTGAGCAAACATCGCTTCATATCGACTCCGTAAACATAACCGATAAATCAATCACGATAACCGGCGACACCTCCAGCTCCGACAACACGCTCAAAGTGTTCGAGGCCCTGCGGCAGGCCAATCTCGACATTCTCCAGCAGAGGGTCGCCTTTGAAGCGGGCCGAAGCACTTTTCATGTAACAGCGGAGCCCAAAAAATGAAAAAAGAGCACAAGTGCACAAGTGCAAAAGAACACAAGTTACTTATGACTTATGACTTGTGCTCTTGTGACTCTTGCTCTTGTGGACTGATATGAAGGATATTCATAAAAATCCGTTTTTCTACTATATACTTATTCCCGTCGTCGCGGTCGTCTTCCCGGCGCTTACATGGGGTGTCTTCCTTCCCGGGGCCCGAAGCAGCTTCAATAACGATAAAGAGCAGTACCAGAAGGCGCAGGATGTCATTACCGAACTTCTAAAGGCCGACCCCGACCGGCTGAATTTCAACGAAGAAAAAGGGGCTTCGGCCAACTTCGACTACGCGACGGCCGTGCAGCAGGCCGCTGAGTTCTGTTCGGTCCCGTCCGGCAGCTACCGACTGTCCTCGGGGATAATTGTTACATCGGGCGGCCAAAAAAGCCAGTCGGCCAACGTATCGCTCAAGACCGTTGACATAACAACAGCCGCGAGATTCCTGTCAATTATACAACTTCGCTGGTCCGGCCTGCAGTGCACAAAGATTCATCTGAAAAAGCAAAAAGGCCTGCCGGATTCCTGGGACGTGGAATTCACCTTCAAATATGTTTACTGAATTGTCCAACAGAAAAAAAGCGTGATATCTTCTTCGATTAAAGCTCTTCCCAATCAGAGAACCCGGCGAAAATACTCGTACCCCCACGGGGAAGGCCGGGCGGCTGGGTCTCCTGGTTTCGAACACGGTCGTCATAATTCACAATCATCTGATAATGCCGCAGCGTGGACTTTTGCGTTGTTGTCAGGGCCGCCCCCGTTTCCGCGTCAACCCATAGGTTGGACGTAGTATTATACCGGGCTGGCTTGGGAGTATTTGATACGTACGGCCAGGTGCCGACTGTCTTGGTGTACCAGTCACGGGTAATCGAGACCTGGTTCATAGCCGCGAAGCTGCCGGTAATCGTAAATCCGGAGTCGGGCTCGGCTGGTTTATAAGTTATGCGATCGACATTGAACAAGAAGTCCTTTGCCGCGTACATCATCGCCGAAAAGACCGACATATTCCCGTAAACAGGGTCACCGAAATAAATGCTGCCCCCGCTTATGAGGTTTCCGCTGCTGTCGTATTTGCCGAGAGCTATTAAACCAAGCAAGCTGCTGTTGTCTTTATACTGAAGATTATCACATATATGGACGTCGCCGGTAGCTACGATTGTCGCCTTTCCTTCCATCTTGAAGCCGTATGTCGGATTGCTCTCGACCCAGACGTCGCCATCGACGTAATAAATCCTGTCCTGGCCGGCATTTAGAGGAGTGTCGCCCGTATATGGTCCTCCTGTAACAAAGCCAGTGGACGGCTCGAAGAAATAGTCGTCACCGGTAGTGGTAGCACATTCGGTCGCCCTGTCGCTCGGATTTTTCACAAAAACGTCTCTTAACTCGTGGCCGCTCGGCAGATGCCCCGAAGAAACACCGGCCGATGCAAATAACTGACTGACATTATGAGTGTTATTATTGGGATAATCCATTGATACGATGTCCCAGGCGGGAGGTTCTTCGGCGTTAGTGCTGATAGTTCCCGAAACAGAGGAACTGCCATACAGCGTAACGTTTCCGGTCGCCCCGAGGTCTCCTGCAAGTTCCCATGTGTTCGGTGCAGGAGGCGGATTTATGGAGCTTTCCTCGTAAAGGTATGCGTCCCCGTCAATAAAGATGTCGCCGTATATTTTATCCGCGCCTCCCCTTTCGGCGCCCGGCACCATTCCATACGGGACAGGGTTGCCAGTGCCCCTTAGCTGAAAGGCATATGGATTGCCGGTATTGTTCATCGCAAAGACGGCGTTTTCGAAAGTCGGAGCAAGGAAATATGCCTGAACCCGGATTCGTTTCTGGACCGAGCCGGAAATGCCGGTCGCGATAGCATAGCAGGGCACCTGGTCGAAATCGAGGTCTATCCTGTAGCTGCCTTCGTCTATTGACCCTGTTATGACATCGTCAAGGTCGCCTAACACGACGGGCTTCTGGAGTATTTCCTGGAGCTTTGCAAGCCCCGCTTCGGCGTAATAAAAGGCCTGCATCTTTTTTGTTTCGATTTTGGTTTGAACGATTTCCTGATGAGCCAGCGTTAATAATGCAAATCCCACGATTGCAAGGATGAGGGCGAACGCTATAACAAGGGGAAGGGCTATTCCCTTTTGTCTTCTGAACATTTTGTCATTTAACAAACTCATAACATCCTCTCAAATTTCTTCCCAGTTTGAAAAGCCGGCGAAAATACTCATTCCCCCGCGGGGAAGTCCGGGCGGCTGGGTATCCTGGTCTCGAACCCTGTCGTCATAATTAACAACCATTTGATAATGCCTCAAAGTGCTAATCTGTGTTGAGGTCAGGACCGTTCCCGTCTCTGCGTCAACCCAGGTGCTGGTCGAAGTATTATAACGGGCCGGTTTTGGCGTGCCGATTGTCTTAGTGTACCAGTCCCGTTCAATCGAGACCTGGTTCATTGCCGCGAAACTGCCGGTCATTATAAATCCGGAATCAGGTTCGGCAGGTCTATTGGTAATACGGTCGGTATTGAAAAGGAAGTCCTTGGCGGCATACATAATCGCCGAAAAGACAGCCATATTCCCGTAAACAGGGTCGCCGAAATAAATGCTGCCCCCGCTGACAAGATTACCTGAGCCGTCATACTTACCCAAAGCAATCATACCCAGTAAGCTGTTGGCGTCTTTATATTGAAGGTTGTCGCAAATATGGATGTTGCCGGTAGCAACAATTGTCGCCCTTCCTTCCATATTGAAGCCGTATGTCGGATTGCTTTCAATCCAAACGTCGCCATCGACGTAATATACCCTGTTCTGGCCTGCGTTAAGAGGCGTATCCCCGCTCTTGGGGCCTCCGGTTACAAAGCCGGTGGACGGCTCGAAGAAGTAATCGTCGCCGGTCGTGGTGGCACATTCGGCGGACCTGTCGCCCGGATTTTTCACAAAGACGTCCCTCAGTGCATTACCTACAGGCAAGTAGCCGGAAGAGACGCCGGCCGACTGAAATATCTGACCAACATTATGAGTGTTATTATTGGCGTAATCCATCGATAGCAAGTCCCACGCGTCCGGCTCCTCGGCGTTCTGACTAATCGTTCCCGATACAGAGGCGCTGCCAAAGAGAGAAACCGTACCAGTCGCCCCGAGGTCCCCGTTAAGACCCCAGGGATTCGGCGCTGGGGCCGGATTGATGGAGCTTTGCTCGTAAAGGTAAGCATCGCCATCCACAAAGATATTGCCGTATATTTTGTCTGCGCCGCCTCTTTCGGCGCCGGGAACCGACCCATACGGGACGGCATTTCCCGTTCCCCTGAGCTGAAAGGCATATGGATTGCCGGTGTTGTTCATCGCAAAGACGGCGTTCTCGAAAGGCGGAGCAAGGAAATACGCCTGGACACGGATACGCTTCTGGACCGAGCCGGATGTGCCGATTGAAAATGCATAACAGGGGACCTGGTCGAAATCGAGCAGGACCCGATAACTCCCCCCTTCTATTGACCCTGATATTTCAGAACCCAGCTCACTTAAAATAACCGGTTTTTGAAATATTTCCTGAAGTTTGGCCAGCCCGGATTCGGCGTAATAAAAAGCCCTTGTCTTGTCCGTTTCGATGCGGGTCTGAAGTATTTCATGCTGGGCGAGCGTTAATAAGCCAATTCCCACGATTGCAAGGATGAAGGCGAACGCTATAACAAGGGGAAGGGCTATTCCCTTTTGCCTTCCGAACATTTTGTCATTCAAACTCATAACATCCTCCTATAATTCTTCCCAGTGTGAGAACCCTGTGAAAATACTTCCCATTCCGCGAGGCAGCCCCGGCGGCTGGGTTTCCGGGCTTCGGACCCTGTCGTCATAATTGACAACCATTTGATAATGCCGCAGCGTTCCGGCTTCCGCCGAAGATAACGCCGTTCTCGTCACCGAATCCATCCATTGACCTGAAGCGTGGTCATAGCTGGCCGGCCTTGCTTCACTGCCTTTGGTGTACCAGTCGCGTTCGACTGAAACCTTGTTCATCGCGGCAAAACTGCCGTTGACGACAAATCCCGACGTTGGTTCTGCCGTCTGGCGGCTGATAACATCGGTATTGAACAGGAAATCATTGGCCGCGAACATCAAGCCCGCAACCTGGAACATCGTCCCGTATCGCGGATCGCCGAAGAAGATATTGCCGCCGCTGGTTAGATTGCCTGAATTATCGTATTTGCCTAACGCCACCAGGCCCAGCAAGCTGTTTGTGTTGGCGTATTTCGTATTGTCGCAGATATGAATATTGCCGGTCGCCACGATTGTTACCCTGCCTGTAACGTTAAAACCGTACGTGATTTTGTTGTGAATCCAGACGTCTCCGTCAACGTAATAGACCCTGTCAGCGCCCAGGTCAAGGGGCGTTTTCGCGTCTTTTTCGCTGCCCGCACCGCCCGTTATACTGCTCGGTTCGAGGAAATAATCATCGCCGGAAGTGGCGCTGCACTCGGCAGCCCTGTCGGCAGGATTTTTTACGAATATATTCCTCAGTTGATTTCCGGCGGGCAAATATCCCGAGCCGATGCCGGCGCTCTGGAATATCATAGAAACGTTGTGAGTATTGTGATGCTCGTAGTCCATCGCGAGAATATCCACCGGAGGAGGCGGTTCAGAATGCTGATTAATGGCTCCCGACACGGTGGCGTCGTTAAACAGCGAAACGCTTCCCGTAGCCCCCACGTCCCCGTAAAGCTCGTATGAATTCGGGGCAGGCGCCGGGTTGACGGCGCTTCGCTCGTACAGGTAAGCGTCTCCATCGACGAAGATATTACCGTTGACAACGTCGCGACCACCCCTTTCCCTGCCCGGGGCGGCGACGGGATTACCCGTGCCTCTTAGCTGAAACGCCCAGTTTCCGCCGCCTTTATTCATCGCAAAGACGGCGTTCTCGAACGGCGCCGCCAGAAAAGACAGCCGCACCCGAATTTTCTTTTGAACAACGCCCGACACGCCCGTTGAAATCGCGTAGCAGGCGCCGTCGTTCTCATCCACTACGACGCGGTAATCGCCCTGTCCTACCGTTTCATTAAAGGATTCGGGCAATCCGCCGACAACGGGCTTTTCGAGCTTTTCGCTCAATCTGGCTATCCCCGCCTCGGCGTAATAAAACGCCTTGTTCTTGTCGGCCTCAATCCGCGTCTGGATTATTTCCTGCTCGGCCAGCGTCAGCAGCGCAAAACCAACAATAGTAAGAATGGCAGTGAAGGCAATCACCATCGGTAGAACTATTCCCCTCGGTCGTGTAAACATTTTACCCCTCCTTTACATTCAGAAATTACGCATCAGCGTCTTCGATGAAAGCCCGGCCTGAGCGCCGTCCTTTTCCAGGTCAATATCCACTAATACCATTTTGCCCGTATTAGGGTCCAGGTCGAAGGACGCATCCTGCACAATGCCGTCGAGAAGCGTCCGCTCCTCCTCGCCGTCGATTTGATACACAAGGTCATTCTGGCCGGCCTCATACCGGTATCGTATCCATCCCGCGCTGTTGTAAATCTTGACTCCCAGGCCGTCATTATCGACGACCGCGGCCCGGCCTTCGCTTATGGACTTCTTCACCCGTAGCATCACCAGTGAAACTTCTCTTTGCAGATGTGCCTGGCGCAGTCCCTGGTCCCAGGATTTCTGACCATAGACAAGAATTATCCCCGCGGAAAGCACCACAATGCAAGCGGCACTGACGGCAACCATCAGCTCCACAATTGTTAATCCGGTGCGATTTGTCTTTTTCATAAGTTAAGGTCCTATGTAAGTGACGAGTCGCGCTTCGTGCTGGCCTGCAGCCAGAGACCAGCTTATAGTCACTGTAATCTTTTTGCATGGTTTCGGGGTTCCCGCTGTCGGCGATGCCGTCAGCGCCACATCGGTTTGCCTGGTATAAGCCACTCCGTTCCAGGATACCTGCTCCTCATTCTGTCCTACCGGCACGCTGTCGTACCCTGTCGCCTTAAGCTCTTCGAGCTTCTGGCTGGCTAACTGCGCCGACGCCCGGTAGAACTGCTGGCTCATAATGTGTTTTCTTCCGGATACGAACATGGCCGATGTGCCAATCAGGGCTATCACCAGAATCACAGCAGCTACCATCACTTCTATCATCGTCATACCGGACGACGCAGGCCCGACTCGCGCCGAGCGAGTCGAGGCGGGCCGCTTTTCTTTCCTCTTTCTTTGTCTTTTTAATTGCACGTGTGACTCTCCTGATAACATTTAACCTGTTTCCATTGTTTTCCCGCATAACGTGGTAAGCAAAACATCGCGTGAAACCCGATTCTTAGGGAACGCGGGACTACATATATATAAAGTATAAGCCAAAGATACTTCGACACTAATCTCAGTGCGCTTTATTTACACTTTTGGCAAATGCAGAGGAAAAATTTGCGTCCTTTTGCTAAGTCCTATAAATGCCTAAAAAACAACCCGGGCCCGTCTTTTGGACAGGCCCGGGTTTGATTCAAACTAACTTTTTGCCTTTTTGACTTTATCCGCTCGTGTTCAATTATTTCTTCCTGCGGAGTAACGCCAAGCTGCCAAGGCCGAGCAGTACTAATGTTGCCGGCTCAGGAACATCTAAAGCGACGCCGTCATACCAAGTGCGCTCATTACCATTCGCAGCCGGTGCATCTTCTACGAACATCTCTATGTATTCAACGCCCGTGACGGTGCCGACTAATGCCGCATATAGAATACGGTTGGACATGTCGAGCCCAACCTGAATGGGCGTCGTGGGGCCCTGCCATTCACCATCACCAATAACCCACAGCGGCAGTTCCGTTTCATTTGTAAGTCCTGCGCGAATGCGCCACGGACTTCCGGACTGGTCGCCCCAGAAGCAGACATACACATCATACTCCTTTCCAGCATCCAGACCGGAAACGATAGTCACCAGGCGAGGAACATCATCTGGCGGGTCCGCCCAGCCGGTCGATTCGAGAATCGTTCCCGCAATACTGGTATCAACCTGGGTTGTCTGCGTAGCCGGCAGCACAGTGTCAGTCGGAGCCATTCCAAATCCGCTTCTTAAACGCCAAATACCATCGGCTGACTCGATGTCCTCGTATTCCAGTGGACCGTAGTCGGCTGCCATATAGGTGTTGTCAGGGGTAGCATCGTAATAAGGGATTGGCGGGTACGCCCAGGCCGTTGAAGCCATTGCAACTAACATTGCAAGAAACACTAACTTTTTACACATATTCAACTCCTCCTTCTTCGGTTGTTATTACTCTCTTCACTTTTTGTTTCTTTTGGCAACAAGCCAAAATTCGCGTTGCCCTCAACAAGCGCGGTGATCACCTGCCACGTTGCGCCTGTCTCAAACCACGCTAAACAAGCACTATATTGACTTTCACCTTTTTTATAACCTTGTGCCTGTCCAACAAAACTAAAGACCGCAACAACATCTGTTCTGTTTTTTGGCTTTACCCTCCTCACGAGGGAGCCAACTATCTACACACTTTCTTGACTTCTCTTGACATTACCCAATTTACCAAATGAGAACCGGCTGTGTCAAGAAAAATATCGCCCGGAACAGCAAAAAAATGTCGCATCAATCCCGAAGTTCATAACCTCTTTAACGACAAGCAGTTAGGGAACTTCAAACCGGTCTGTTCATCATGGTTATTTACAGAAAGTTAATTTTAGTTATACTTGCCGGTTATGACAGACACGAAAGAAAACTCGATTGGTTTCGTAAAAACGCAAACGTTAAGGGTGGTCGAAAAAGATAACCCGCTTACGCTCGAATGCGGCAAGTCGCTGGGGCCTATCGATGTTGCATACGAAACATACGGCAGAATTGATGCCAATGGGGATAATGTGATTTTGATTTGCCACGCCCTCAGCGGCAACGCCCACGTCGCGGGCCTTCATACCCCTAATGACCGAAAGCCCGGCTGGTGGGACAATATGGTAGGTCCAGGCAAAGGCATCGATACCAATAAATATTTTGTGATTTGCTCGAACTTCCTGGGCGGCTGCTCGGGAACGACGGGGCCGTCGTCGCTCAATCACAAAACCGGCAAACCATATGGACTTGGTTTCCCTATTATTACGGTAGCCGATATGGTCAGGGTGCAAAAGCTGCTTTTAGATAAACTGGGCGTAAAGAAGCTGCTGGCAGTTATGGGCGGCTCCATCGGCGGTATGCAGGTTTTGCAATGGGCGATTCTCTACCCCGATTTTGTCAGGGCCGCGATACCGATAGCAACAACAAGCCATTTAAGCGCGCAATCAATTGCATTCGACGCAGTGGGTCGTAACGCCATACTGGCAGACCCGAATTTCGCCGCCGGGCAGTATTCCAAACAGCCCGCCGAGGGGCTCGGAATCGCCCGGATGATTGGACATATTACCTACCTCTCCGAAGAAAGTATGCGCGCCAAATTCGGCAGAAAACTGCGAAGCGCCGAGAATTATATGTACGACTTCGACTCGGAGTTCGCCGTCGAGACATATCTCGATTATCAGGGGCAGAGTTTCGCCGAACGGTTCGACGCCAACAGTTACCTTTATATCACCAGGGCGTCGGACTATTTCGACCTCGTTAAGGATTACGGCTCGCTCGAAAAGGCGTTCGCCGACGTCAAAAGCAGGTTTTTTGTGGTCAGCTTGTCGAGCGACTGGCTCTTTACGCCCCTGCAGTCAAAGGAAATTGTCGAGGCGCTCGCAGCCAACCGTAAAGACGTCAGTTACTGCAATATCGCGTCGCCTTACGGACACGACGCCTTTTTGCTTGAGGTCGAGGCGCTTGGACAATTTTTATGCTGCTTTTTAAAGGCGGCTTACGACCCCAAAAACAATAAACCCTGCTCCTGTTACACCAGGCAGAGCCGGGGCGTAAGCTTCCTCGACGAACAGCCGCACAGGGCAAGGGTCGATTACGGCCTCATAGAATCGCTTATAGCTTCAAACAGCTCGGTTCTGGACGTCGGCTGCGGGCAGGGGGAGCTTTTGGCTAATCTTTTACGCGATAAAAATATAAAAGGCGAGGGCATCGAGCTTGAACAGAACCTCGTGCTCGATTGCATCTGCCGGCGCATCCCCGTTATCCAGCAGGATGTCGAACGGGGATTAAATTTTTACGCCGACAAGAGTTTCGATTACGTGATATTGTCGCAGACGGTCCAGACGCTGAAAAATCCTGAAAAGGCGCTGCTGGAGTTGTTGCGAATCGGCAAAAAAGTGATTGTCAGCTTTCCTAATTTTGCTCACTGGCGATGCCGGCTGCAAATGGCGCTTTTCGGCAAGGCCCCTGTTACGGGGCAGCTGCCTTTTGAATGGTATAATTCGCCCAACCTGCACTTTTTCACCCTGAAGGATTTTGACCGGTTCTGCGATAAGCTGGGAGTCAGAATCGAAAGCAAAATCGCCTTCAGCACAAGACCGTTAAAATTCGCCCCGAACCTGCGGGCTGAGCAGGCGGTTTACGTTATAAAGAAGGATTGATATGTCACAGGTCGATGGAACACCTGACCGATTTACAGCATTCGCTCCTCCTGCAGACAATTTCCTCGCTGCACGTCCACCTGGACAGCCGCGATTACATAGAGGTGATAATCCTGAAGGATAAAGCGGGCGCAATACACAGGATGGCCGATATGCTCATCTGTCTCAAAGGCGTCAAGCCCGGCCGAATCAATCTGCCGGCGCCAGAAGGATTGTAAACCGGCTGCGATTCGGATTATGCCCTTGACAAACAGGGGATAAATTCGTTCTAATACGATTCTTATGGGCGATTAGCTCAGCTGGTTAGAGCGCACGGATCACACCCGTGAGGTCACAGGTTCGAACCCTGTATCGCCCATTAATATAATCCCTCGCAAAACAAAGAGTTACAACAAAGATTTCCCCGGCTGAATACATCTGGCTCACCAACTTACAAAATTTAATATCGGCTTTAGTAATAACCCCTGCACTTCCGATAAAAAGAGAAGATAAGAATAGTAAAAAACCTGAATATACTAACAACTGCAGTTGTTCTTATGACTGGGATAAAAAAAGACACTACTCGGAATCATAACAATAAACAATGATGCAAATACCGTTTTTTAGGAGAAAACGAAAATGAATCCGGAAAAAGCGAATCAGGCAGAAACTAAAAAGGGTAAAACTATGTGCAGAATACTGGCTTTTGTACTCATATTGATTATGTCTTCCATCAGCTATGCTGATGTTATCGGCGACTGGGAAGACAGCAGCGGCGATGACTGGATTGATAACACTAATTCATTATCGATTGCAGACCCCAATAATGCCGCTATGTACAGTTTATTATCAAGCAGCACGGGCGCCACTCTGGGCACCTATTCCCTGGCGGTATCTCCAGGGTCAGGATGGAAGCAGTGCCTCCGCATTAACCTTGAGTCCAAAACGGGGGCAGTAGCCGACTTCCTCGCTAATACTCAATTTAGAATCGATGTTACCTATAATAGCGGCGACTGGCCCGCGGATACTACCTATGCTCAGGTGTACGAGGTAGCTTTGAATGAGTCGGGTTACGGCTGGCACGATATAGGTGGGGCACATGACCAGACCGGCGCCAATGGCGCAGTGTTCTATGATACACTTAATCCGGGCTATCCGGGAGGATTACCCCTTGTTGACCCGGGCATACCGGGCACCACACTGACAGGAACCTGGATATGGGATTACTCAGGCATAAAAAGCCAGATTACGGCGACGCCGTCTGAGGGCTACATTCAGTTCATTTTCGCACTGAACTCTAATCAGGCCGGGATCTACTACTTCGACAATGCAAGGTTAGTGACTCTTCCCGCGACCAGCCCAAGTCCTGCCGACGAGGCGACAGGTGTCGGGTTAACCCCGACCCTTAGCTGGACAGCGGGCGGCGACGCTCTGAGCACAGACGGTCACAATGTATATTTCGGAACGGACTTTAGTGATGTTAACGACGCTGATGTGAACTCAGCGGGCATTTATCTGGACACCACAACCGACCCCAATTATGAGATTACAACTCCGCTTGAGGATTATACCGAATACTACTGGAGGGTCGATGAAGTAAACGACGTCAGCGCCACGAAAGGAACCGTCTGGTCGTTTACCACCGTCAACACCAGCGCAATCAATCCCGACCCGGCAGATGACGAGAGCGGGGTAGCTCTAACTCCGTTATTGAGCTGGACGGCCGGCGGTTCCGCCGCTGACACTGACGGCCATGACGTGTATCTGGGAACGGACTTTAGCGACGTTAACGACGCCGACACAGGCACTGCGGGCATTTATCTTGACACCACAACCGACCCGAACTACCAAATTGTAACGGAGCTAGATTATGATACTGTTTACTACTGGAGAGTCGACGAGGTCAACGGCGTAGATTCCTGGAAGGGCGACGTCTGGCAGTTTACTACGGAGAGTCTTTATACTCTGACAATAGCAAAGTGCAGTGTCAAAGCCGGCAAGACCCAGGGTGCAGACGCCGATGATATAGCAAACATAAAGGACTCGTTTACGGCCTCAGGAACGTTCGATGACGTCCCGGACGACCTCAACACCGTTTCAGACCTCGATTTAACCCTCGTCTCGCTCGACGGCAACGATACTGAGGTTTACAGTGAAACAATATCTTTCGGTGATTACTATGACCCCGTTAAAAACAGGTTCAAGTACACGCACAAGGTTACCAAAAGCGACCCCAACGGCGCGATTACATCCCTGATGCTCAACTTCTCTAAAGACCCGATGACCTTCTCGATAAAAACAAAAAATATAGACCTGACCGGTCTGGCCTGCCCGCTGCAATTGAATATGTGGCTGGATGATATGAGGTATTCAGGCATCGCCTCAGAGTCAATAGTAAACGGCAGCCGCAAGACAATCCCCACCCGGCTTATGAGAATGTTCGATGACACGCTCATCGTCACAAAGGCAAAAGCCACCTCTGAAAAGCTGTCCGTGAAGGGCGAAATCGCCGTCGAAGACATCATTAACGACGATTTGGACGAGCCGAACCTGGTTGTCAGCGACGTTAATATAATCTGGGGCGCCCAGACCTTTACGCTGTCGGCTGGCTCGTTCGTCGCAAAGAAAACCGGGCACAAGTATAAATGCAGCAAAGTTGACGTAAGCGATGACGGCGACGACGGCCTGGTCACTGCACAATTCGACCTCGATAAATGCACGTTTAAACTGTCAATTAAAGGGGCCGACTCCCTCGATACAGGCGACACCGCCAACGTCGAGTTCGGCATCAATTACGGCGACGCGGACTTCGATGAGGTCGTGGATGTTAATCTTCCTACGGGAAGCTCTATTTAAAACTTGAGCAGCCAGGACGGCTGACGAAAACGTCCGCAGGATTTGAGTCGTTCACTAAGGACCCGGTTTTATGCTAAAGCCGGGTCCTTTTCTTTTGTTTGCCTGATAAACGGCAACATAAATACTCATATCTTCTCAATATCGGACCTGTTATATGAGCAGAAAACTAACCGGTCCGGTCAAACCTCCGTCGCACCTCCCGGCAAGCGGTCTAAAAGGCATAATTTTGCTTCGCTTTTTGGATTTGTTTATTTTTGCCATATACTGTAAGTAGCTAAAGTGCACCAATTTTACGAAATAGCCAAGGGGGAAGGAAAAATGACACTTTTAGTAAATAAACCAGGAAAAAAACATACCAATAGTAATAATCACACCGCGACCAGTCTACTTTTGAAGGAGAAACCAATGAAGAACCTAATTACAGGTTTAATTGTTGCTGTATTGGCGGTTTCAGCCGTCGCCCAGGCCGGAACCGGCAGCTGTACCGCTGGCAGCTTCAAAGTTACTTTCAGCGGTGCGAGTTTTGTTACAGGTATAGGCTGGAGTTCCGGTGGTTCCAGAACTATAAACTTCTCAGGAAGCTGCAGCGGCTGTAATCTTGGCCCGATTATCTATGGGTGGGGGAAAAACCCTCTCGTAGAATATTACATCGGCAGAGGCGGCGGTTCTAGCGCAGGCTCATATAGTACCAGTAAGGGTTCATATACGCTGCAAATCAATCAATGTAACGGGCCTAACATTACCGGCTCCGGGTCTTTTCAACAGTACAATTGCAGCGGTAGTAACAGCAGCGGTCAAAATATGAGCGAGCACTATAACGGCTGGAGAAACCTTGGAAAAGGCACAAGCGAAGGAGGCGGCTACTGTATAGTAATGGTAGAGTCATGGAGTGGCGGCAGTGGCAGCGCTACTGTATCAGTGCCCAACAGCTCCTTCTATTCACATTGGGTGGGTTCGGGGTCAGCTAACTTTACCTGTGGCGGCGGCGGCAGCACCACAACCACCGGCGGCAGCTCGACGAGCACCACCACCACAAGCGGCGGCTCAACAACCACCAGCGGTTGGTGGTGGTCAACAACAACCACCAGCGGCAGCTCAACGAGCACCACAACCACCAGCGGCGGCTCAACAACCACCAGCGGCGGCAGTTCCAGCCAGAAGACGCTTGCGTTAAGGGCTCGCGGAGTAAAAGGTGATGAACAAGTCAATCTCAGAATCGACAGCACCACAATCGCCACCTGGACGTTAGGCACAAGCATGGCAACCCGCACCGCCACCACCTATAACTCCGGCGGCATAAACGTGCAGTATTTCAATGACGCCGACGGCAGGGACGTTCAGGTGGATTACCTCGTGGTCAACGGTTCGACCCGCCAGGCAGAAAGCCAGAACTCCAATACGGCTGTCTGGCAGAACGGCTCCTGCGGCGGCTCATACAGCGAGTGGATGCACTGCAACGGCATACTCGGATTCGGCAATACACCGTAACGGTCTGACGCCTCCTACGTCAGTTTAGAATAATAACAGAACAAGGGCCGCTCTCGTAACAGAGAGCGGCCCTGTTTCTACCTTTCGGTCCCGGCGCTAAGAACCCATCTGATAGCTGAACTCAAGCACCTTGGGCTCGACCAATTTGCGGTAGTCGGCCATTTTCATCACAATCGCCTTGTCGTGTGAGCCGGCCTGGAACATTATATGGTCATCTTGTTCGAGCGCCTTATCCATTATCGTAGGCAAATCATACAGGTTGCCGAAAGGCGGCTCGGCCCCAAGCTCGCAATCGCCGAAAATCTTTCCGACTTCCTCTTCTGCCACAAGCTCAACCGACTTTGCCCCGAGCTGGTTTTTCAGCGCCCGCAAATCAATCTTGCGGGGCGCCGCCAGAACACACATTACGTTACAGCCATCCACCTTTACGACAACCGGCTTTGCGACATATTTCCCCGGCTCGTGCTCAGCCGCCGCCATTTGCTGCGCGCTGAACGTCGGCTTGTGCCCCTTGACCTCGAACTTCACCCCCGCTTTTTTTAGATAATCCTGTATCCGCATAACGGACCCTCCAAAAAAAAACTCTTGACTATAATCAGTTGAGAAACTTTAACGTCTGACATAAACCTCATAGTTATACGTAATATCTTTTTTCTCGCCTGCCGCAAGCTCAATTGTCCAGGTCAGCCGGATATTGGCGTTTACCGCCCGCAGGGCTTTTGCCAGTTTTTCGAGCTTTGCCTCCGGCTGAATCGCCTTTACCTCGCCCGAAAGCGACTTTGTGATTTCAAGGGTAATCGGCTTAACCTGAAGGTTTTCAACCGAAAGCTTCCCCTGCACCGTGACCAAATCATAGTGGTAGCCATACCACTGGGCCGCGTCGCGTTTCCTGTCGATTTCAAGCTCTATCTGCTCGGCCTTGACGTTAATTGCCCTGGTAATCTTTACCGTCCCTTTTTCTTTGACCGGCGTATAGTTCAGCGTGTCCTGTCCGAGTATTATTCCATTTTTGACTATCTCCGCAGGCGCCGTCGTCCAGGGCATATTCATTAGATTGGTCAGCCGGATACAATGCCAGACCTCCTGCTGTGGAGGCCCCTGCCGTCTTGACTGGTCGTAATAATTACCTCCTTCGGGGTTTACATAATCCGGTATCTCCCAGCGATAGATATGGGTATAAGGCACTGACTCAGTAAATAACGGGAAATACCCGACGGCTCCCTTTGTCAGCCAAACGTTCTCAAGTGGATACAGGAACAAATCCTCGGCGGTCATTCCCATCTCCGCCGCTCCATACGCGGGCATTACCGGCACTTCAGCCGACATCTCCATTCGGTCGTATGCCATACTCTGGCTCATAACATTATACATTGCTCCAGCCATCCCTGCCGCCCGTCCACGTTCGCTTTGCCCCCTGCTCAGCGACTGTATAAACTGGGCAAGGTCCTCTTTCAAAGCTATTGGGCTGGCGACGTCGGCAAACTGTAAATTCGGAAAGCCCGTAATAAGCTTTATATCCACCCCGTTCAAATCGCAGACCTCGTTCAGTACCTCCGCTTTGGCGGCGAGCTTCGCCTTGTTCGGCTCGCTTATATCCACCATATAGCTCGGCGCCCAGGTAACACCTTTGGCCAGGCAGCTTATCGTTAGTTTTTGTCCGCCGGCCGATTTCTTCAGCAGGATTTCTAACCGCGGCTCGCTCGACTTTTTCTCTGTTTTCGCCGGCGGCTCTTTATCCATAAAATCGACTCTTGTAACCCGGTCAACGCTAACAACGGTTTGCCCCTGGTCTGTTCCCAGAGAAACCATATTCCGCATCCCATAGTACCCGGGGGGTTGGTTGCCTATAACCCTGCCGGGCTCGTATGGATTAGGGGGTAAATTCCAGGGCTCTTCGGTCACGCCAAGCAGCTTTGCCTCAACGGCTGACTCGGGCTTATCCGTAAACAAATAAATCTTCACTTTCCTTCCGACGCCGGCCCTGAGCAACTCCGCCATCGTTGTCGCCTCAACTTGCTTTGTTCCCTCAGCCATTTCAGCTACAATACTTTCAACATCTACCTTGGGCGGGTATGATACCCAGAATGTTCCATGCGAGGCCGCGGCCTGCGGGACTATATAAAACGACTTGACCTTATCAGGGACGGTTACCTCCGAAATGAAAAATCCCAGGCCGTTCTTGAAAAGCGCGAGATGCTTGAGCTCCGTCTGTGCCTCTCTCGCCGCCTGCTCCGCAGAGGCATACCCGCAAATACAAAATGCCAATACAACACCCAAAACCAGCTTATTTCCCTTCATTAAATGGTGAGCTTGTCGAACCATCGCAAGACCTCCTATAAAAAATAATGTCCCGTTTAATAAAATGGTAAGCTTGTCGAACCATAATGAACCCAGCTTAGATAAAATCGTATAAAAGCCGAATCGTTTGTCAATCGAATAATGAGTTTTAGCGTGCATTTAACAGACCAATAATTAGGAGACCAGGAAAATGGATGCAATCACGACGCCGTTTAACCGGCAACAACAAAAGAGCAAAAGTGCGAAAGCGCCTGTTATTATTGCACTTATGACTTTTTTAATTTTGCCGCTGTCGGCGTTTGCGGAGGATAAAACAAGCATAGATACACTGCGGCAGTTGGGCAAGGCATTTGCCGGGGTCGCCGAAAAGGCCTCCCCTGCCGTCGTCGGCATACGGGCAACACAGACAATTATCCAGGAATACTATCCCGTGCCCAACTGGCCTTTCGGCAATCCGTTTTTTGAGGATGATTTATTAGAGCAATTTTTCGGCAGGCGTTTCCCCAGGCATCAACAGCAGCAGCCACAACAGCCGCAGCAGAGAAAATTCGTCAAGCCCGCCCAGGGTTCCGGCTTTATCGTCTCAAAAGAAGGATACATCCTTACAAATAATCACGTTATCGAGAACGCCGATGAAATCAGCGTTACGCTGCTGGATGGGCGGGAATTCGAGGCCAAACTCGTCGGCACGGACCCCGCCACTGAAGTTGCATTGATAAAAATCGACGCTAACAATCTGACCTCGCTGGAGCTTGCCGATTCCGACAAGATTGAGGTAGGGGAATGGGTCATCGCCATCGGTAATCCCTTCGGGCTCAGTCACACGGTTACAGCAGGAATAGTCAGCGCAAAAGGCCGCAACAATATTATCAACCAGCTCGAATACCAGGACTTCATTCAGACCGACGCCGCGATTAATCCCGGCAACTCAGGAGGACCACTAATCAATCTCGACGGCAAGGTCGTCGGAATCAATACCGCCATCATCGGCCCCGGCGGTAATATAGGAATCGGCCTTGCGATACCCTCCAATATGGCCAAATTCGTCTATGAACGCCTCGTAACAGGCGAACCGCTCGAACGTGGATTCCTCGGCGTGGGTATTCGCGACCTTGACCCGGACCTGGCAGAATCCCTCGGCATCAAGCAAACCGAAGGCGTCATCATAACCGAAATCATCCCCGATTCAGCCGCTGACAAAGCAGGGCTTAAACGATACGACGTTATCACGGAGCTTAACGGCTCGAAAATCAAAAAGGCCAATGAATTCAAAAACCGCGTTGCTATGCAAAAATCGAACGCCGACGTTGAGATGACTGTGATTCGCGACGGAAAAACCAAAAGCGTCACCGCCAAGCTCGGCGAACGCACCGGTGAACACACCGCCGAACACACCGCTGAAGCAGAACCCCCAAAGGCCGCTCAAGCCGACCGGCAAACATTCGAAAAGCTTGGTCTGGAGGTCCAGGACCTCACCAGCGAGCTTGCCGAACG